>NZ_JAAKUM010000003.1:0-270204 GCF_049175135.1 Aeromonas sp. 600724
CCCGAGCGGCCAAAGGGATCAGACTGTAAATCTGACGGCTCTGCCTTCGAAGGTTCGAATCCTTCTCCCTCCACCATCATTCAGAAAGCCCGGCCTTGCGCCGGGTTTTCGCTTTCTTGCCCACTCACACTTTCCGCCCTTGTCAGATCTGACAGTTGCAATTGCATCCCACCTTGCTCATCGTGGCATCATCAACATCAGAGTGTTCACATCATGTTTGAAGTCTGGGATGAGCATGGCCACGCAACAGGTCTGACACTGCAGGCACTCAAAATCAGAATCAGCAACGACTATCAGGGCGATCTGATGGTGCGCTACAGCAACAAGCTGGGACTCCCCACGACTCTTTTTCTGACGGTTCACAAGGGAGTGGCCTACCAGCGCTTTAAAGCGGGCTCGCCAAGACTGGACTGGGAGTGGCTGGCTGGGGCTGGTAATGGCCATACACCCCGCGATTTTATGAGTGAGCAGTTCCCCTTATTTCAGTTCTCCCTCGACAACAACTGACTCTTCATACCGTTCGCTTAACCCCCTCAGCTCCCTGATCGTTGACCGGAACAGCCAGATCATTGGCTTTGAGGCGCTGGCCAGACGCTGGGAACCACGCCAGCAGCGCTATCAGGGGATCGACTTTCTCTCCCTCAGCGATGAGGAGTCCCTTCATCTGGACATCGTCATGCTCAGAGCGATTCTACGAGACCTGCCGAGGCTCGCGCAGAGCAGCACCAGTCTGCTCTCAATCAACCTCAACCCAGCACTGAACAGCCCCACCTACCAGAACCTGTTGTTGCTGGTACTGATCCAGGCGCGCAAGGTAGGGCTCGACATCTGGTTCGAGGTACTCGAGCACTCCCCGCTACAACACAAGGAGCTGGCGCTGCCCTACGAGATCATCAAACTGGATCGTTCCCTGTTGCTGCAAGCGACCAAGAGTAGCCATGCACTGCAGATGCTCACCGGTCTGGTAGAGTACCTGCAGCGGCTCGGCACCAAGGTGGTGTGCGAGGGAGTCGAGACCCAGCAACACATCGAGGTCGCCAACCGACTCGGCTGTGACTATCAGCAGGGTTATGCCCATGCCATCTCCCCTCTCCCGCTGGGCCTGAACAGACCCGTTTATCACGTCGACTCGCGTCCCAGCCAAATTGCATGATGTGGTGAGGGCGAGTACAATCTCGCACCCTGTTTATCCGGCACATTTTTATAAGCGTGCAGACCGGGTATACCCTTATCGGGTGGCAGTGCACCGGGTATTGGCTTGCACTGCAGCTCAATCCATACGACGCCATCAGGTGGCGTTGTCCTGATTTGCAATCAGACATAAAGAGTCCGACATGTTTAAACCAGAATTGCTCTCCCCCGCAGGTTCCCTCAAGAACATGCGTTACGCCTACGCCTATGGCGCCGATGCAGTCTATGCCGGCCAGCCCCGTTACAGTCTGCGGGTGCGTAACAACGAATTCGATCACGAGAACCTTCAGCTCGGCATCAACGAGGCTCATGCCCTCGGCAAGCAGTTCTATGTGGTGGCCAACATCCAGCCCCACAACTCCAAGCTCAAGACCTTTATCCGCGACATGCGTCCGGTGGTGGAGATGAAGCCGGATGCGCTGATCATGTCAGACCCCGGTCTCATCATGATGATGCGCGAAGCTTTTCCTGATATGCCCATTCACCTCTCGGTGCAGGCCAACGCGGTCAACTGGGCCACGGTGAAGTTCTGGCATCAGATGGGCTTGACTCGGGTCATCCTCTCCCGCGAACTGTCGCTGGACGAAATCGAGGAGATCCGCATGCAGGTGCCGGAGATGGAGTTGGAAGTCTTCGTTCACGGCGCTCTGTGCATGGCCTACTCCGGCCGCTGTCTGCTCTCCGGCTATATCAACAAGCGCGACCCCAACCAGGGCACCTGCACCAACTCCTGCCGCTGGGAGTACAAGGTTCACGAAGGTAAAGAAGATGATGTGGGCCAGATCGTCCACCGTCAGGAGCCCATCGCCGTGCAGAAAGTTGACCCGACGCTGGGCCTCGGCAAGCCGAGCGATGCACTGGTGCTGCTGGAGGAGTCCAACCGCCCGGGCGAGTACATGAGCGCGTTCGAGGACGAGCACGGCACCTACATCATGAACTCCAAGGATCTGCGCGCGGTCGAACACGTCGAGCGCCTGACAAAAATGGGCGTCCATTCGCTGAAAATCGAAGGGCGCACCAAGTCTTTCTATTACTGCGCCCGTACCGCCCAGGTCTATCGCAAGGCCATCGACGATGCGGTGGCGGGTCGTCCGTTCGACCGCAGCCTGATGGGCACCCTCGAAAATCTGGCCCACCGCGGCTATACCGAGGGCTTCCTGCGCCGTCACAACCACAGCGAATACCAGAACTACGACTACGGCTACTCCGTCTCCGACACCCAGCAGTTCGTCGGCGAGATCACCGGTCGCAACGGTGACATGGTCGAGGTCGAGGTAAAGAACAAGTTCCTGGTGGGCAACAGCCTGGAGCTGATGACCCCGCAGGGCAACCTCAGCTTCAATCTGGAGCAGATGGAGAACCGCAAGGGCGAGCTGATCGACACCGCGCCGGGCAACGGCCACGTGGTCTATGTGCCGGTACCGAAGGAAGTAGATGTGAACTACGGCATCCTGCTGCGCAACCTCGGCGAGCGCGAGGATACCCGTCAGCCCCACTCGGCCGCCTGAAATGGCACTGCTCATCACCGACAAGTGCATCAACTGTGACATGTGCGATCCCGAGTGCCCCAACCAGGCTATCAGCCTGGGTGAAGAGATCTACGAGATCGACCCCAGTCGCTGCACCGAGTGCGTCGGTCACTATGAGAAGCCGACCTGCATCAGCGTCTGCCCTATCGACTGCATCATCTGGGATCCCGCTCATGTGGAGACCGAAGATCAGCTGATGGAAAAGTTTGTGCGGATGCATCGGCAGTAACCTCGGTATCAGCATCAACAACTCACAGGCTGCATCCTCCGGGAGCCCGTCCATATGATGAAACCGCAGCGCTGCTGATGAAGAAGTTTGTACAGATGCACCGACAGTAAATGCAACAAGGCCGGGAAATCCCGGCCTTTTTTGATCCAGCCCTCATCTCCATGATCGCTATTTTTTGTTTACCAACCGGTGCAATTCATCCAGCTCCCGCTGCGCCGTCAGCAAGTCGGTCTGTGCCTGCTCCAATTTGCTCTGCTTGTCGGCAATCTTGTCCGGCTTGCCACTGACTCTCGCCTCCTGCAGTTCAAGCAGACGCTCATCCACCTCGCCACGCAGTTTGTTAACCCGCTCTTTCTGCTCCTTAAGCAGACCTTCATCGGTACAGTTGGCCTTGATATTGCGCGCGGCCTGTTCCAGCCCGGCAATCTGCCCGGCGTTATTGTGTTCTTTGGCAAACACCAGCTGGTCATTGATGGCCTGCAGACGGGCCTTGCAACCGACCGCCTCACTGCCAAAGGCCTGACCCGCCAACAGCAGCAAGCCGGCTCCCAATACTTTCCACATCTCGATTCATCCGGTCTTGTTTGCGAGCTGACCATAAAAACCTCGATCGACAGCAGGGTCAAGCAAGCGGGAAAAAGGTGCGACAGAAGTTGTGCAACATCACGCAATTGGCACCCTGTTGGTTCTACAATGGCGCTCTTTTCAATCGGGAGTCTGTTATGAGTCAACAAATTGTGGTCATTGCCAACGGGGCCCCCTATGGCAGCGAATCCCTGTTCAACGCCCTGCGTCTCGCTATCGCCCTCAACGAACAGGGTGGTGCCAGCCTCAAGCTGTTCTTGATGTCCGATGCGGTGAGTGCAGCACTGGCCGGTCAGGCACCGGCCGAGGGATACAACCTGCGCCAGATGCTGGAGATCCTGCTGGCGCAAGGCGTCACCATTCGCCTGTGCAAGACCTGCACCGATGCCCGTGGCATCACCGCCCTGCCGCTGATCGAGGGGATTGAGGTCGGCACCCTGCCGATGCTGGCCCAATGGACCCTGGCTGCCGACAAGGTGCTGACCTTCTGAACCATAAGGGGCTGGCCAGCGGCAAAGTCAGCTCGGTTAGCCTACCACCGACTCCTGCCGGGCACTTCGCCGACCATGATGTCGGGCGCCAGCTTCATAAAGCGCAAAGATCGCCACACAAAGCAGCGCCATCAGCACATAGAGCCACTGACCGTTCCACTGCTCGAGGATCCAGCCTCCCAGCAGAGCGCCAGCAGCCCCTCCCAACCCGGCCAGTGCGCTGGCACCAAAGTAGCTCCCCTTGAGGTGGGTGGGAGCCATCTGGTCGATCAGCACGTTAAGCAGGGGGAACAGGATGGTCTCGCCGATGCTGAGCAGCAGCACGGCGCCAAACCAGTGGCTGCGCACCATCGGATCCCCCAGCGCGAAGAGCAATTGGGCAGCCAGAAAGAGCGCCATGCCGATATGAAGCCGTACCCGCACCGGCCAGCGTGACAACAACCGCAGCAGCGGAAACTGCAGCAGCACCACGGTCAGGGCATTGGTCGCCACCAGCAGAGCAACCAGCTCGGCCACCTGCGGCATACCGGCTCGGGTCAGGTATTGCACCAGCGGCGAGTGAAACTGGGAGTAGACCAGCACCATCAGCAGATTGGCCATCACCAGCAGCAGGAAGGCGCGATCCGCCAGCAACACCTTGATGGCATCCCGCAGTCCGGGGCCAGCAGCACCCGGCTTGCCTGTGCTGCCTGCCCGGCGAAATCCCCAGCCAAAGGCCAGCGCCAGCAGCAGGTAGCTCACCACCAAAAACAGAAAGGTCTCCTGCTGGGCGTTGATCCCGAGGGTCACCCCGAGCAGTGGCCCCAGCGCGGCCCCCAGGTTGAGCAGAAAATAGCGCAGGTGCAGTGCCAGCTCCCGCGCCTTGGCAGAGGCCAGACTGTCAGCCATCAGCGCCTTGCCGGGGGCATCGATGAGCCCCGACGAGAGGCCGCTGCCCATCACCCCGACCCCGAGCCAGAACACCGCATGGGAGAAACCGAGCAGGCCGAAACAGATCATCGCCACCAGACAACCGGCCAGCAGTATGCTGCGCCGCCCGAAGCGATCAGAGAGCCAGCCGCCGTAGAAACTGACCAGGGTAGAGAGGGCCATCGAGCCACCCAGCAACAGGCCGATGAAGGTGGCCGAAAGGTCATACTCCCGATAGAGCAGAATGGAGAGGAAGGGCCACACCATGTAGTAGCTGGTACGCACCATGAAGGTACCCAGAATGACGATCCAGACCAGTGGGGTAAATTGCCTGAAGGTACTCCATGACATCGCTATGCTCCATGCCCCGCAGCTCTTACCACAAGATCCTGTCATAAACGGGGAAAGCATTCAGTTGTAACAGAGGGCCTCAATAGAAACAACCCTCGCTCACCGACAAGGTGCAACCGGATGCAAAAAGGCCAGGCTTAGCGCCAGGGGCTCTGCTGCCACAGCCGCCCAAGTCCTGCCTCGAGCGCCTGCGCGCCCTGCTGCCCCAGCTTCTGGGTCAGGCTTTTTGGCTTGCGATAGCTGATGCCGATCACCTTGTGGTGGCTGGCCTGCGCCAGCAGATAGTCATCGCTGGTGCAGAGGGTATCCACCAACCCCAGCCCCTTGGCCTGACTTGCCAGCCAGTGCTCACCGGTTGTGACCTGATCGATATCGAGTTGCGGGCGGTGTTCGGCCACAAAGGCCTTGAAGCGCTCGTGGATCGCCGCCAGCTCCTCACGAAACTTCTCGCGCCCCAGATCGTCGTTCTCGCCAAACATGGTGATGGTGCGCTTGTACTGCCCAGCGGTGTGCATCTCGAATTCGATATCGTGCTTTTTCAACAACTTGTTGAAGTTCGGCATCTGGGCGATCACCCCGATGGAGCCGACGATGGCAAAGGGGGCAGCCAGGATCTTGTCCGCCACGCAGGCCATCATGTAGCCACCGCTCGCCGCCACCTTGTCGATAGCCACGGTGAGCTTGATGTCACGATCGCGCAGACGCTGCAGCTGGGAGGCAGCCAAGCCATAGCCATGCACCACGCCGCCACCGGATTCGAGCCGCAGCAGTACCTCGTCGCCGGGCTGGGCCACGCCAATCACCGCGCTCACCTCTTCGCGCAGAGAGGCCACCTCTTTGGCATCCATGCTGCCGTTGAAATCGAGCACGAACAGGCGACTGCGCTCATCACCCGCCTTGGCGCGTTTTTTCTGCTCCTCTTTCTGCTGCTTTTCCATCACCTTTCGCTCGGTCTTGCTGGCGAGCGCGCTCTTGAGCGCAAACTGCCCCTGCTCCAGCTCGCTCGAGAGATCGGTCACCACCAGCTCACCCTTGCGCGCTTTCGGCTGGCGAGTGCTGACGATCATCAGGATGATGGCGCCGATGGCCAGCAGGAAGGTCACTGTCTTGGCCAAAAACAGGCCATATTCGGTCAGAAATGTCACGATGGACTCCAGAATGGATCGGTTTTCGTCACATTCTAGGGAGTTTGATGGAGGCGCGCAAAAAATCGCAGCCAGTGCCAGGAAAAACCAACCCGAGCATCACAACCTCTCTATTTTCTTCACATTTTTCTTGCCGCTGGCTGGTCAAACAGGCGCGCGGATCAGTACACTTGGCGCCGATTGCCATGCACTTATGGCCGGAATTTGTTAACAGGAGTTGTCATGCTCGATTATCAGGCACCCCGCGATCTGCTCAAGGATAAAGTCATTCTGGTCACAGGTGCCGGCGACGGGATCGGCCGCGAAGCCGCCCTCACCTACGCCGCTCACGGTGCCACCGTGATCTTGCTCGGCCGCACCAGCGCCAAACTCGAAGCCGTGTATGACCAGATTGAAGCGGCCGGTTATCCGCTGCCCGCCATCGTGCCGGTGGATCTGAAAGGGGCCACCGCCGCCCACTACCGCGGCATGGCCGAAACCTTCGCCCAGCAGTTTGGCCGCCTCGATGGCGTGCTGTTCAATGCCGGTCTGCTCGGCACCCTCTCTCCGTTTGAACATATTCAGGAGAAGGAGTGGGACGAGGTGATGCAGGTCAACGTCAAATCGGAATTCCTGCTGACCCAGGCGCTGCTGCCGCTGCTGCGCCAGACTGCCAAGGCGCAGGGCGATGCCTCCATCGTCTACACCTCCTCCAGCGTGGGGCGCAAGGGGCGCGCCTACTGGGGCACCTATGCCATCTCCAAATTTGCCATCGAGGGGATGATGGAAGTGCTGGCCGACGAGCTTGAGAACACCGGAGTACGGGTCAATACCCTAAACCCGGGCGGTACCCGCACCAAGATGCGCGCCAGCGCCTTCCCGGCGGAAGATCCCATGAACCTCAAGACTCCGGCCGACCTGATGCCGCTCTACCTCTACCTGATGGGGTCGGACAGCCGCGGCAAAACCGGCCAGACCTTTGTGGCTCAGCCAAAATAAACAGGCGGCCCAGCCCAAATAAATCAATAAAATACCCAGAGTGTTGTGCGGCAGAGGTTAAATTGAATAGGGGCACAGGCTCCCTGTTCGAACCACTGACCATCCTATCTCCAATCAGGTTGAACTATGTTTCGTCCCAAGAGCACGTTTGAGCAATGGCGGATCTTTCAGGCGGTGGTCGACTGCGGCGGCTACGCCCAGGCGGCCGAGGCGCTGAACAAGAGCCAGTCCTCCCTCAATCATGCGGTTGCAAAGTTGCAGCAGAGTCTGGGGGTGCCCTTGCTGGAGGTGCGCGGCCGCAAGGCGGTGCTGACCCCGGCGGGCGAGATCTTCCTCAAGCGGGCCCGTCAGCTGAGCCAGCAGGTGGAGGAGCTGGAGAATCTGGCCAACAACCTGGAGCGGCAGTGGGAGCCGCAGATCAACCTCTATGTCTCGGCGCTGCAGCCAAGGGATCGCCTCTATCGGGCCTTGGCCAGCTTCTATCCCCGCAGCCGGGGTTGCCGGGTCAACCTGCACGAACGCATTCACTGCCACTTCAACGCCCTGCAACCGGGGGACCTGATGCTCTCCGAGCACCTGCCCGGCGATCGCACCGGTCTGCTGCTGGACGAGGTATGCCTGCTGCCCCTCTGCGCCGCCAGCCATCCGCTGGCGCAAGAGGAGGGGGCGATCCGCAGCGATGTATTGACCAGTCACAACCAGATCAGCCTTCATCCCCCCATTCACCGCTCGGTGGACTGGAACGATGCGGATGACACCGGCTGGAAGGCAACCCACTACCACGAA
Organism: Aeromonas sp. 600724; assembly: GCF_049175135.1. Taxonomy (NCBI): domain Bacteria; kingdom Pseudomonadati; phylum Pseudomonadota; class Gammaproteobacteria; order Aeromonadales; family Aeromonadaceae; genus Aeromonas; species Aeromonas sp. 600724. The sequence continues at coordinate 8,195 of NZ_JAAKUM010000003.1, forward strand.
GTGCTCGCCATGCTGCGCCTTGGCCTCGGCTATGCCTGGATGCCGCGCCATCTGGTAGAGCGGGAGCTGGCGGAAGGTTCACTCATACAGCTGGATCTGGAGAGCGGCAACGAGCGCCACCTCTACACCTATCTGCTGACCCTCTCCCCCGAATCCCTCGGCCCTGCGACCGAGCTGCTGCTGCGCTGCCTGCGCAACGAATATCAGGGCGAATCAGCGCCGCTTCCGCACGCCCAGCCCCAGCACGGTAAATAACAGCCAGCTCCCCGTCAGACGTTGGGCACCCGCCAGCTGGCGGCCAGTGCCACCAGTGCCAATCCCAGCGCCACCATAAAGACCCCGTGGAAACTCCACACCTCCGCCACCACACCGGCGATGGCCCCTGCCATGATGGAGCCGGTGCGGATGCTGTTGGCAAACAGGGTGGTCGCCACCCCGGCTCGCCCCGGCATCAGATCCTGAAAGTAGGACATGCCGATCCCCGCCACGATACCGATGAAGATGGCGTTGAACAGCTGCAAGGCGATCAGGGCGTATTGGTCGGTGAGGGTCACCAGACCTGTGTAAAAGGCCGCGCCAGCCAGCACCGCCAGCAACATCATGGGGCGCTTGCCAAAGCGCGCCGTGTAGTAACCCGCCAGCAGCATGAAGGGGATCTCCAGCGCCGCTGCCGTGCCCATCAGGATACCGGCAAGCTTCTCATCCATCCCGAGTTCCCGGGTGATGTAGAGCGGCATATTGATGAGGTACATGCTGTTGCAGGTCCACATCAGGGTGGAGGCGATAAAGAGCGCCCGCACAGCCGGATCCCGCCAGCTGCTGACCCGCTCGCTCTCTTCGGCCATCTTGGGCAAAGGCAGCGAGGGCAGCCAGCGCCACACCACCAGAGCACAGAGCAGATAGGCCAGTGCCGAGGCCAGATACATCAGCTCAAAACCGTAGCCGATGGCCAGCGCGAAGGCGATGGGCGGGCCTATGACCCAGGCCAGCGAAAACTGGGCCCGCATCACCGAGCTGAACATGTCCGCCCGCCGGTTGCGGCTGTCGGAATACTCCCGCGCCAGCGCAAACAGCTGGGGACTGGCCGTAGCCGCCAGCGCCGCCAGCATCACCCCCAGACTCGCCAGCAACCAGTAGTTGCGGTTCCAGGCAAACAGCAAGGAGAGCGCCACCCCGGCAAAGCAGCAGCGCAGGATCAGTCGCTTGCGATCCCCCTTGTTGTCGGAGCGGTGGCCCAGCCACTGGCTGACCAGAATGCCCACTACCGCATTGATGGTATAGAAGAGCCCGACCAGAAAGGGGCGCACCTGCACCTCTTCGGCCAGAAACAGACTTAAGGTAGGCACCTGCAATGCCACCGCGACGCCGGTCATAAAGGTCACGGCAAGAAATGAAAGAGAGACGGGGTCCGGGCGTTTGACCGCCGCTATCGACAAGCTCATAGGGTTACCACTGATTGGAAGGACGATACGGGCTAACGGGCGGCAGCCGTATGAAAATTCGGCGCCTATCTTATGTCACTATCAAGAGCGGGCTCAAGGATGCATAAGCAGGTGTGCGCCTTGCGAGGGAGGCCGCGACCCCGTAGAGTGAAAGCCCATCCTGCCAGCACAAGGAGTTCGCATGTTTGATTTTGATCAGGAAGTAGACCGCAGTGGCACCATGAGCCTGAAATGGGACAAGTACAAGGGTCAGGATGTGCTGCCCATGTGGGTTGCCGATACCGACTTTGTCTCCCCACCGTCCGTGATTGAGGCGTTGACCAAACGGGTTGCCCACGGCATTTTCGGCTATTCACGCCCCTCGCCGCGCCTGATCGAACTCATCATCGAACGGATGGCGACCCGCTATGGCTGGGCCATCGAGCCCGAATGGCTGGTGTTCCTGCCCGGCGTGGTGCCGGGGCTCAACCTCGCCTGCAAGGCGTGGAGCCAGCATGGCCGCGGTATCATCACCCCCAAGCCGGTCTATTACCCCTTCCTGCAAGCGCCGGGCTTCAATGATCGCCCCCTGCTTACCGTGCCGATGATTGAGGAAGCCGGTCGCTGGGTGCTGGATCTGGCAGAGCTTGAGCGTCAGGCTCCCGCCGCAGACCTGCTGCTGCTCTGCAACCCCCACAACCCGGGCGGCACCATCTTCACCCGTGACGAACTGCTGGCCATCGATGTCATCGCTGCGCGCCACAATCTGGTGATCTGCTCCGATGAAATCCACTGCGATCTGCTGCTGGATAAAAACGCCCGCCACATTCCCTACGGCGCCCTCAGTCCGGAAGCGGCCGAGCGCTGCGCGGTGATGATGGCCCCGAGCAAGACCTTCAATATCGCCGGTCTCTGTTGTTCCTTCGCCATTATCCCCAACGCCCGTCTGCGCTTCAGGTTGCAACAGGCGATGCGCGGCATCAGCGCCGACGTCAACCTGCTGGGCTTTGTCGCCGCCGAAGCGGCCTATGAGGGTGGCGAACAGTGGCTGACCGAGCAACTCGACTATCTGGCGGCCAATCTGGCCCAGATCCAGCAGGCGGTTGCCCGCTGGCCCGGCGTCAAGCTGGCCAACCATCAGGCGACGTATCTGGCCTGGATCGATGTGAGCGCCCTTGGCCTTGCCGATCCCATCGCCTTCTTCGAGCAGGCCGGCGTTGGTCTCTCCCCCGGCGCCCAGTTTGGCGACGGTCAGTTCGTGCGGCTCAACTTCGGCTGCACCAGGGCACGGCTGACCGACGCGCTGGCGCGGATGGAGCGGGCAATCCTCAACCACAGCAAGCCCTGATCAGCCAGCAACGGGATGGGCAAGCCCCATCCCTTTTTCCCTGTGTCATCAGCCAGCGGTCAACTCAGTCAACGGTCAATTATGTCTCTGCGGATCTTGCATCACCTTCTGTTCCCACTCTATGCACTCTCTGCGCTGCTCCCCTTTGGCAGCCAGGCGCTGACCATCGGAACGGGCCCGCTCAACGGGGTCTACTACCCGACCGGTGGCGCCATCTGCCGGGTGCTCAATGCCGGCCATGCCCTGCATGGGGACAGCTGCACCGTGCAGAGCACCCGTGGCTCGATGGCCAACCTCAAGGCTCTCGACAAGGGGGACGTACAGCTGGCGCTGGTGCAATCCGATGTGTTGCACCATGCCCTGCACGGCACCAGCCCCTTCAGCGGGCAGGGGGCCAACAATGAGCTGCGCAGCCTGTTTCGCCTCTATCAGGAATCGTTAACCCTGCTAGCCGCCCCCAATAGCGGCATCACCACCCTGGCAGATATCGAAGGGAAGCGGGTTTATCCGGGCAACAACGGCGCCGGTGAGCAGATCACCAGTCAGGCCCTGATGGCGGCCATGGGATGGCAACCCGGGCAGTTTGCTGCCTATCAACTCAAGTCGGACAGCGAACCGCTGGAAGGGCTGTGCGATGGCTCGCTGGATGCCGCTTTTGTGGTAGCCGGTCACCCCAGTCTGGCGGTCGGCGATCTGATCAGCCGCTGCAAGGTGCGCCTCATCCCCATCGAAGGGGAGCAGATCGACACGCTGCTCAAACAACACCCCTACTACCAGCGCAGCCGCATCGCCGCCAACCTCTATCCGGGGCAGACCACCGCCATCAACAATATCGGGATGAGTGCCGAACTGGTGGCGCTGGCCAGCCTGCCGGACCCCATCGTCCGAACCGTGCGCGATACCCTGCTGGCCCGGGTCAAACAGTTCAGTCGGCTGCATCCTGCCCTGAGCAAGGTGACGCCCGAGCAGTTGCAGGCGCAAACCGAGCTGCCCCTCCATGCTGGGATGTCGGATCAACCGCCAGCTCCCTTGTCACTGACTCCCGAGCAGTTAACAGCGGAACAGATGACACCGGAGCCGTTAACACCAGCACCATCGACCTCGGAAGCGGTGCCCACGACAGAGCAGGTGAGCGCCGCCAACGGGATGACAACCACCCTTGAAGCGCCTTCTGACGCGACCGCCACCAGCAGTGCCGCAGTGACGACAGAAGCCACAGAGGTTAATCCCTTACCCGAAGAGGCGCTTGAGGTCGCCCCCGAGCTCACTGCACCAACCACCGAGGGTGAGAGCGTGGCCCCTTCGGCCGCAGCGTCAACTGCGCCAGCACCATCAGCTGCCGTTTCGACTCAGTTGCCGCAAAGCGCCTCTGCGGCCACTGCGCCGCAAGAGCAGGCAATCCAGCCTGCCAGCAGCGCGGTGACTGGCGAAACCCTGCTGCAGGATAAAACCGACACGCCTCCCACCCCTGCCACCAGCGCAGCCACACCGCAGCAACCCTGAATGGTCAGCTCCCACAAATGCATCAGGGCAGCCTCGGCTGCCCTGATTGTTTACGCGCGTTCGATAGTGACGCAATTGATGGCGGCGCAGTCACCCCGATAGTCCTGCTCACCTTGCCGTATCGCTACGGATCCATCACCCGGGTCAGATAGGGGTTGGGCTTCTGGATCTCCTCCTCAACCCAGTGCAGCAACTGCTTGATGGCCCGCGACAACACCTGATTCTGACGCACCACATAACCCAGACTGGTCCCGGGAAAATCGCCGAGGCTGGTGACCGGCGCGGTGAGGTTGAGGCGCGGATGCAAGGAGAAGTCCGGCACGATGGCGACGCCAAAACCTGCTTCGGCCCAATCGAGCTGGGCGTCCACGCTGCCCACCTCCATGATGCGACAGGGGGGCAAAGCCAGCAGCGGCAGGGACGGGTCGATCAGCGCCCGGGTGCGGGTGTCGTGACCGAGCAGGATCAGGGTCGGCTCGTCGAGGGGGTCGCTCTCCCCCGCCACCGCCCGCGCCTGCCAGCGGGCAAGGCCGTGGCCCAGCGCGCACCAGGTCACCTGTTGCAGCTCGGTGTAGAAGAGCGGCTCGCTGCGCTTTTGCGCCATGACAAAACCCAGATCCGCCTTGCCCGCCTTGACCAGCTCGGCGGCCTGATCCGAAGTGGTGTTGAACAGGGTAAGGTCGATGCCGGGAAACTCCCGCTTGAAGCGCTGGAACGGCTGGATCAGCAGCAGGCGCGAGATGATGTCGCTGGCGGCGATGGCCAGCGTCCCCTGACTCAGCTGGTTGAGGGCATTGAGATCGGACTGGCAGAGCTGCAACTCGGCAATGGTGCGCTCGGCGCTTTGCAGCAGCCGCTCCCCCGCCTGCGTCAGGCGAAAAGGGCTGCGCTCGATCAGCCGCACCCGGGTCGCCTGCTCCAGCCGCTTGATATGCAGGCTGACATTGGGCTGGGTCATGTGCAGCTCGGTGGCGGTCTGGCCAAAATGTTGCAATCGGGCCAGGGTGACAAAGGTTTGCAGCCAGTGAATATCCAGCATAAGAGTCCCTCAACCCGCGAGGTGCGGGGCTTGCCAGGCAAAATCGGACGGTTTGCCGTTTAATTGGCCATAATTATATGGTTCTCTTATCGGAATTATAAAGATAATTAATTTTTCTAATCCGCATCAGGCTCCTAGGATGGACGCCTAACGTCTTAGGAGAAAGAGTCATGTCGTCTATCGTAGTCGTAGGTGCTAACTGGGGTGATGAAGGCAAAGGCCGCATCGTGGATTATCTGGCAGGTCAAGCTGGCGCCAGCATTCGCTTCCAGGGCGGCAACAACGCTGGCCACACCGTGGTCAACGACCTTGGCACCTTCAAGCTGCACCAGGTTCCGAGTGGCGTATTCAACCCGGATTGCCTGGTTGTCCTCGGCCCGGGCATGGTGATCAGCCCCGAGAAACTGACCGTCGAGCTCGACGAAGTCAAAGCCTCCGGCGTGACTCCGAAGCTGGCCATCTCTGACCGCGCAACCCTCTGCCTGCCGCTGCACGCACTGGAAGATACCCTGGAAGAGCAACGTCTGGGTGACGGCGCCTATGGCTCCACCCGTCAGGGCATCGCTCCTGCCTACGGCGATCGCGTGATGAAGAAAGCGATCTTGGTCGGCTGGCTGAAACAGCCGGACGTGCTGGTCGAGCGCATCCAGTTCATGCTGGACTGGAAACTGCCGCAGATGAAGGCTATCTACCCCTCCTTCGAATTCACCCAGACTGCCCAGGAGATGGCCGACTGGCTGCTGGAAGTCTCTGCACCCTGGATCGACGCCGTTTGCAACGTCAGCATGCCGCTCAAAGCGCTGCAGGCCGAAGGCAAGACCCTGCTGTTCGAAGCGCAGCTGGGCGCTGGCCGTGACCTGATCTACGGCGAATACCCCTGGGTGACCTCCTCCCACGTATCTGGCGCCTACGCCGGTATCGGTGGCGGTCTGCCTGGTCTGCGCCCGGAGCGCGTCATCGCTGTAGCCAAGGCATTCAGCTCCTCTGTCGGTACCGGCACCCTGCTAACCGCCATGGAGAACCAGGACGAGTTCCGCAAGATCACCAATGAGTTCGGCGCTACCACCGGTCGTCCCCGTGATGTCGGTTACTTCGACGCCGTCGCCACCAAGAACGGTGTCGAGCTGCAAGCCGCCACCGAAGTGGCCCTGACCAAGCTGGACTGCCTGACCGGTCTGCCGGATCTGAAGATCTGCGTGGCCTACGAAGGTGCCCACACCGAGAACCCGATTTGGCCGCAAACCGCTGCCCTGAAGCCGGTTTACGAGCAGATGGAAAGCTGGAGCGAAGACATCACCGGTTGCCGCACCTTCGAAGAGCTGCCGCGCGCTGCCCAGCAGTACGTGCTGCGTATCGAAGAACTGCTCGGCGTACCGGTTCCGATGGTTTCCGTCGGCCCGGGCCGTGACGAGATGATCCTGCGCTAAGCCGCACCTCTCATCGTCAAACAAAAAACCGGCATCCCTGATGCCGGTTTTTTTATGGCTGCTATTTACCTTATCGCCATAAAAACCACCCAAAGGCTCAATTAACTCACCAATCGACCTCACCTTGAGTCGTTCTGCAACAAAATCCTGTCCCACCCTCGCTAAAGTGAACCCGTTACCACACGAGGAGTCACCCGATGAAATTGCTCAAACAGAGTGCCTTGTTGCCACTGCTCTGCCTGACGGCCATGCCAGCCTTTGCCATGACCCTAAAGAGCACGGACATTCACGAAGGCCAGCCGATGGCCAAACAGTTCAGCTTCAACGGCTTTGGCTGCAGCGGCGACAACCACTCGCCCCAGCTGAGTTGGCAGGATCTGCCGGCAGGCACCAAGAGTGTTGCCATCACCGCCTATGACCCCGATGCCCCCACCGGCAGCGGTTGGTGGCACTGGCTGGTGGTTAACCTGCCTGCCACCCAGAGCGAGCTGGCCAGCAATGTCTCAGGCAAGCTCAAGCAGGGATTGGAGATCCGCACCGACTTTGGCAACCAGGGTTACGGCGGCCCCTGCCCGCCCGCTGGTCACGGCATGCACCGCTATCAGTTCACCGCCTGGGCCCTGCCCCATGATCTCGAGGTGAAGGCTGATACCCCGCCCGCTATGGTAGGCTACATGCTCAACAGCATGGCGCTCGGCAAAGCCACCCTGACCGCCACCTTCGTCACCCCCTAGGAGCCAACCGGATGAGCACTCCCCTGCTGCAACAGAGCCACTATCTCGGGATCCGCCAGCAGCCCCTGCACCGGGTGCTCATCTACGCCCCGACCCTCATCTGGGTCACCCAGGGGAGCAAGCAACTGTGGTGGCGCGAGCGACGTCTGTCGTTTGACAGGGAGCGGTGGCTGCTAATCCCGGCAGGCCACCAGCTCACCTTCGTCAATCAGCCGGAGCAGGGCAAGTTTCGCTCCCACGCCATCACGCTGCTCACCCCGCCGCCGCCAGAATGGCTGGCCGAGTCAGCCTCTTCCCACGCCGATCTGGAGGAACCCGCCGTCAAGGTCACCCCCGGGCTCGCCTTCTGCTTTGAACTCATCAGCACCATGGCCGAACGGGGACTGAGCGAGGCAACCCAGGCCGAACTGCTGCGCGGCTTCTATGCTGAGCTGCGGGCCGCCAACGCCCTCGGGTTGCTCTTTCCCGCCAGCACCATGACCCTCGCAGAGCGGCTGGCACGCTACCTGGCGGTGGAACCCGGCATCGACCACACCCTGGAGGCGGTGGCCCCCCACTTCTCCATGAGCCGCGCCTCCATGGTGCGCAAGCTGACCGCCGAAGGTCGCAGCTTTCGCCAGTTGCTGGCTCAGGTGCGCATGAGCCACGCCCTCAACCTGTTGCAACAGGGCTTGACCCCGCTGGAGGTTGCCCTCGCCTGCGGTTATGACTCCCCCAGCCGCTTTGCCGCCCGCTTCAAACAGGAGTTTGGCCTGACGCCCCACCAATACCTGCACACCTGCCCTGCCAGATTGGCGAGCAACGAAAAGTAAAATATTACTTAAAGACCATTCTATGTAACCTGATGTAACCCGGTGATCCCGCTCACATTGCCGCCTCTTCAGAGTGTGATCTCGCGCCAACGCTCCCTTTCCCCTTGCCATACAATGGCTACCGAACACCTTTTCACTAAAAAAGCGTAAAAAATCTTCCTTTTAACCTACATAAACGGAATTGGAGCGAGAAATGTTTCGTAAAACTTTACTCTCGGTAGCCCTAGGCACCGCCCTGTTCGGACTGACCGCCTGCAACGATAACCAGACAGAGAGCAGCACAGTCGCCAAACCGGAGCAGGCCATCCAGTACAAGGACGTTATCGACCGTCGGGGAACACCGACCCAATTCCGCGACTTTGACAGCTACTCCAACCTCAAATACAACCCGCTGCTCGATCTGGGGGCATGGCACGGTTTCCTGCTGCCTGCCAGCGACAAGGAGTGTGGGGGCTTTACCGGCCCCATGGTCATCTCGGAGGAGTACAGCCTCTTCTTTGCCAGCGAGCTGGACAAGCTTACCCTGAGCGATGCGAGCGGCCGCCCGTTCCCGCTCACCAGCGCCCGCAAGCAGGAGGTATACGCCATTCCCGGAGCGCTGGTGCAACACTTCGAGTTCGAGCCCTTTACGCTGGAGCTGGAGCTGCGTTATGGCGATGCCCGCACCGCTCTTATCCGCACCCGACTAATCAATCAGACCGATGCACCGCTCACCCTCAACCTCAACTGGCAGGGCGAGTTGCTCAATCAATGGGATGCCAAGGATACGATTGCCAGCAAATATCCAGGCTGGACTCGCACCATCAGCGAGAGCGACAAAGGAATCGAATTCCAGTTCGGCAAACTGCGCAGCACCTGGAACATCATGCAGAGCGGCAGCGCCCGCTATCGCATCGACCGCACCCTGCCAAGCCGCACCACCCTCGACCAGAAGACACTGGGCTACCAAAGCGACGCCAGCATTACCCTAGCCGCCAAGGGGAGCGAGGATATCTACACCCTGCAGAGCTATCTCCACTCCGCAGATGACGCCAGCCGCCATCAGCAGAGCCGTCAGGCCCTGCTGGCCAACCCGGCCAGCTATTTTGCCGACTCCATCCGCCGCTGGGAGGACTACCTTGCCAAGGGTCTCTCCAATCAGGGTATCCCCGAGTCGGAGCGTCGCATCGCCGTCAAGGCGATGGAGACCCTCAATGGCAACTGGCGCTCCCCGGCTGGCGCCATCCTCCACGACGGGGTAACCCCCTCCAATACCGCCCGCTGGTTCGACGGCGTCTGGGCCTGGGACAGCTGGAAGCACGCCTATGCCATGGCACACTTCAACCCTGAGGTGGCCAAGAACAACGTGCGCGCCATGTATGACTATCAGGTACAGCCGGATGATCCGGTGCGACCACAGGATGCGGGCATGGTGATCGACGCCGTCTTCTACAACAAGCTGGCGGATCGCGGTGGCGATGGCGGCAACTGGAACGAGCGCGACACCAAGCCGCCCCTCTCCGCCTGGGCCATCTGGGAAATCTACAGCGCCACCAAGGACAAGGCCTTTATCGCCGAGATGTATCCCAAGCTGCAGGCCTACCACGACTGGTGGTACCGCGCGCGGGACAACAACCGCAACGGCATCATCGAATATGGCGCCACCAAGCATGTGGAGCACAATGACGAGTACGGCAATATCACCTTCAAGGTGCAGTACTCCAACGGTATTCCCGCCGGGCTGGATCTCTCCAGCTGTACCAGTGAGGGGGATAGCTGGTATGCCTGCGCCGGTATGCCGCTCTATCAACAGGTGTTGAACGTGGGCGGTTACAGCGACATGGATATCGGTGCCCAGCACGGCGCCGGTTGGGAGTCCGGCATGGACAACGCCGCCCGCTTCGGCTTTATCGAACCGGGCCAGCTGCAACGTTATGCCGACAAGACCTATGGCGGAGATTTGGCCAAGGCACGTCAGGACTGGAACGTCGCCTTCTTTGAAAACCATCAGGACAATGGCGATTTGATCGGCTTCTCCATCGATCAGGAGTCGGTGGAGCTCAACGCCTTCCTCGCCAAAGAGAAACGCATTCTGGCAGACATGGCCGACCTGCTTGGCAAGCCGGACGACGCGAGCCGCTACCGCGATGGCGCGACCCAGCTGGCTGGTTACATCAACAGCTGCATGTTCGATGAGGCGTCAGGCTTCTATTACGATCGCCAGATTGGTCAGGGGGATGTTGCTGACGGCAACGGCTGCGTCGGAAAATTGCTGACCGCCCGCGGCCGTGGCCCGGAAGGGTGGAGCCCGCTCTGGGCAGAAGTCGCCGACAAGGAGAAAGCGGCACGGGTGCGCGAGGTGATGCTCAACGCCCAGGAGTTCAACACAAAGATCCCGCTGGGCACAGCCGCGCTGACCAACCCGGCCTACGACCCCAATATCTACTGGCGCGGCCGGGTATGGCTCGATCAGTTCTACTTCGGGGTGAAGGGGCTCGAAAACTACGGCTATCGCAGCGATGCCGAGGCACTGGTCAACAAGCTGTTCAACAATGCCGAAGGACTGGCGGGCAGCGGCCCCATCCGCGAAAACTACAATCCGGAGACCGGCGCCATGCAGGGGGCCAGCAACTTCAGCTGGAGCTCGGCCCACCTCTATATGCTCTATCGCAACTTCCTCAAGCCACAGGAATAAGCCTCGAGAGAGGATGCCCCCCTTCGGCTTGATGCATCAGGTGGCCTTGTAGAGTGTTGCCATACTGATTGAGCAAACTGAGCACTCGGGAAATATTGCTCAGGCGCTTGCTGCACCCCCGCAAAAAATGGTGATAGCGGGGGAATAAAAAACAACTCGGCACGAATACCGGGTTGTTTTTTTATCAGAGAGACGAACTCAGCTCTGGCCTTGCAGCGCCTGCTGCAACTCCTCTTCGCTCCAGATGGTAATGCCAAGCTCCTGTGCCTTGGCCAGCTTGGAACCGGCCGCTTCCCCCGCGACCAGCACATCGGTCTTGGCAGATACAGAGCCCGCCACCTTGGCCCCCAGCGCCTGCAATGCCGCCTTGGCGTCGTTGCGCGACAAGGTGGTCAGGGTGCCGGTCAGCACGAAGGTCTTGCCGGCAAAGGGTTGCTCCGCGGCCTCTTTCTTCTCGATGGCCGGCCAGTGGATGCCGGCAGCCAGCAAGGCTTCCAGCACCTCCACGTTGTGGGGCTGACGCAGGAAGTAGTAGACATGCTTGGCCACCACATCACCCACATCGGCCACGTCGAGCAGTTGCTCCACCGAGGCCGCGCGCAGGGCATCCAGGGTGAGGAAGTGGTTGGCAAGGTTGAGCGCAGTCGCCTCCCCCACTTCACGGATCCCCAGGGCAAACAGGAAGCGCGGCAGGGTGGTACTGCGCGCAGCATCGATAGCAGCCACCAGATTGAGGGCCGATTTTTGCCCCATCCGCTCAAGACCGGCCAGCTGGATGGCATTGAGGCTGAAGAGATCGGCGGGGGTCTTCACCAGCCCCTTGTCCACCAGCTGCTCGACAATCTTGTCGCCAAGGCCGTCCACATCCATGGCGCGACGGGCGGCGAAGTGCTTGATCGCCTCCTTGCGCTGCGCCTCGCAGAACAGGCCACCGGAGCAGCGGGCAACCGCTTCCCCTTCCAGCCGCTCCACTGCCGAACCACACACCGGGCACTCGGTCGGGAAGAGAATTTCACGCGCATCAACAGGGCGCTGTGCCTCCACCACTGCCACGATCTGCGGGATCACGTCCCCTGCCCGGCGCACGATCACGGTATCGCCGACCATCACGCCAAGGCGCTCGATCTCGTCGGCATTGTGCAAAGTGGCATTGGAGACGGTGACGCCGCCAACAAACACAGGTTTGAGCTTGGCCACCGGCGTCACGGCGCCGGTGCGACCAACCTGAAACTCGACGTTCTCAAGCTCTGTCATCTCCTCCTGCGCCGGGAACTTGTGGGCGGTCGCCCAGCGCGGGGCGCGGGCCACAAAGCCCAGCTCCTCTTGCAGAGCGATAGCATCCACCTTGTAGACCACGCCGTCGATCTCGTAAGGGAGCTCGCCACGGCGGGCCAGAATGTCGTCGTGGAACGCCTGACAACCGGCTGCCCCCTCTTTGAGCTTCACCTCGGGACTGAGCGGCAGCCCCCACTCCTTGAGCTGGGTGAGACGGCCAAAGTGGGAGTCGCCCAGTTGCTCGCCGCCAACACCGACACCGTAAGCGTAAAAGCTCAGGGGACGGCTAGCGGTGATGCGCGAGTCAAGCTGGCGCAGGCTGCCAGCGGCAGCATTGCGCGGGTTGACGAATACCTTCTCGCCCGCGGCCAGCGCCTTGGCGTTCATCGCCTCGAAACCGGCCTTGGGCATAAAGACTTCGCCACGCACCTCCAGCCGCTCGGGCCAGCCAGTGCCCCGCAGCGCGAGCGGAATGGCCTTGATGGTGCGCACGTTCTCGGTGATCTCCTCACCGGTGGCGCCATCGCCCCGGGTGGCCGCCTGCACCAGCTGGCCATCCACATAGAGCAGACTCACTGCCAGACCGTCGAGCTTGGGCTCGCAGCAGAAGGTGAAACGCACGTCACGCTTGAGGCGATCGCTCATGCGCTGTTCGAACGCCTGCAACTCTTCGCTGCTAAAGACGTTATCCAGACTGAGCATGGGGATCTCGTGACGCACCTGACTGAACGCCGTCAGCGGCTGACCGCCGACCCGCACGCTGGGTGACGCCGGTGTTTTCAGCTCGGGATTCTCGGCCTCCAGCGCAATCAGTTCGCGCATCAGGCGATCGTATTCGGCATCCGGCACTGTGGGGTTATCCAGCACATAGTACTGGTGACCATATTCGGTAAGCAGTTCACACAATTGACGGTGGCGGGAGAGGATATCGCTCATGAAAAAGTCTCGAAGTGTGATTGAACATCCGGCCGGGGTAGAAACAAAAATGCGGTACCAGGGTACCGCACTTTTTCTTCACTCGACCCGCATGGCGTATTAGTCGCGGCTGGCCTCGTAGGCAGCCAGCTCGTGACGGTAACGGGCAATGGTCTCGTCGCTCAGCGGGCTGCGATCCATATCGGTCAGCATGGCATCGAGATCGCTGGCCAGCTGATCGGCAGCCTGCAGCATATCCTCGAAGGCAAACGCGGCATTGCTGCGCAGCGGCAGTTGCATGAACAGGGAGACACCCGGCGTGGTGAACTGCTCCATCCGATAGGGATTGAAAGTACCCGGCTTGACCATGTTGATCATGGAGAAGAGCACTTCACCCTTGCCGTTGGGATCTTCGTGACGGTGGAAAATATCCATCTCGCCAAACTTGAAGCCCAGCGCCATCAGGGATGAGAGCAGGGTTGCACCTTGCAAGTCGTGACCCGGACGGCCCATCAGGTTGATGACATAGACATCCTGCCAGATCTTCTCGACCGACTGGGGGGCCATGCGCGGCTCTTCCACCACAGGAGCAGGTGCCACATAGGCCGGCTCTTCATAAACAGGCTCGGGAGCCACATGACGGGGCTGCGGCTGATATTCCGGCTCGGGAGCACGCACCGGTTCGGCACGCACTGTGTCGGCGGTACGGACTGTCTCTGCACGGGCACCAAAAGTCGGGGCGGTCGCGTAGGCGGGCTCGACCAGCGGCTCGTCGTCCAGCGACTGCATCATGGGCTCGCGCTGGGGACGGGAACGGTAGACCGGGGTACGACGATTGACCTGAGCAGGTTTGCGCACCGGCGCGGCGGGCGCCTCGTCGATCTCCTCGGGCAGCGGTTCGTCGAACGCTTCCTCCTCTTCATAGACAGGAGGCGGCGGAACCGGGCGGGCAGCAGGCTTGCGCACTACAGGCGGCGGCAGATCGTCCTCGTCATCTTCATCATCAAAGGCGGGGACGGCAGGGCGACGACCGAGTTCCGGCTGGCGGCTCTCTTCACTGCGCAGCTTGGGCTCGGCACGACGGCCACCACTGACCACACGTACCTGGCCGATGCCATCGCTGTCGAAGGCGTCGTTATCACGATCCCGCGACTTGGAGTCCATCCGTCCAATCGGTTTCTCTTTGATCGGTGCCTGACGATTCTTTTTGTTGCTCCACAACCCGTGAATGAGCAATGCCGCAATAGCAATACCGCCCAGGGCAACCAAGATGTAACGCAATTCCTGCATTAGCTGCTTCTCTTTCTAGTTTTGCTCAGCCAAAGCGACGGCTTCACCGATATCGACCGACACAATGCGAGAAACCCCGGGCTCTTGCATCGTGACGCCAACCAGCTGCTCAGCCATCTCCATGGAGACCTTATTATGACTGATGTAAACGAACTGTACTGTGCTCGACATCTCTTTGACAAGAGAACAGAAGCGACCGACGTTCACTTCATCGAGCGGTGCATCCACCTCATCCAGCAGACAAAAAGGTGCTGGGTTGAGTCTGAAGATGGCAAAAACCAGCGCAAGCGCGGTTAACGCCTTCTCCCCCCCGGAAAGCAGGGCAATGGTAGCATTCTTCTTACCCGGAGGTCTCGCCATGATGCTCACTCCGGCCTCCAAAAGATCATCGGAGGTAAGCTCAAGCCAGGCACTGCCCCCACCGAACACTTTCGGAAACAGGGATTTTAAATCTTCGTTGACCTTATCGAAAGTGTCCCGGAACCGTATTTGTGTCTCTTTATCAATTCTTTTAATGGCTTGGCTCAAGGTTTCCAGCGCTTGCTCGAGATCCTGGCACTGATTTTCAAGATAGGTTGCCCGGGTTTTCGCCTCTTCGTACTCCTCCAGCGCCGCCAGGTTGATGGCGCCGAGCGCCTCCACTTGCGCCTCCAGAGTCTGGATCTCCTGCCGCAGCTTGCCACGATCAGCGGCGATCAACACCGCCTGATCGAGATCCACCAGTCGAACCCCCAGCTCTTCAAACTGCTCGTGCAGCCCCTGTCGACGGGTGAGGTTGCGTTCGCGCTCAAGACGCAGGGTTGCCAGCTTCTCTTGCAACGTCACCAACTGCTTGTGATCGGCACTTCTGGCCTGCTCCAGCTCACCGAGCTGGCGCTCCAGCTCCGCAAGCCGTTGATGGCAGGCGAGCTGCTGCGCCTCAAGATTGCGCTGCTCGGCCAGCAGGGGCGCCAGATCCGGCACTGCCTCGCTATCCGGCCCTTTCAGCCCGGCCAGCTCCAGCCCAAGCCTCGCCAACTCCTCTTCGCCCAGGGTTATGAGTTGGCGCAGATTGCCCAACTCCAGTTGCAAACGCTGGCAGGCCGCTTGTTGCTGCTCGCGGCGCGCACGGGCCTCGTCGACCGCCCGCTCGCAGCGGGTCAGCAGCTCCTGAGCGAGCTGCAACCCTTGCTTCAGCGGCTCCCCCTGCACCTGCAACTCGGCAAGGAGTGCCTCATCGAGTTCCAGTTGTTCACGGGCGCTGGCCAGTCGCTCTGCCTCTTCGGCCTGCTCCTGATCGAGCCGGATCAGCTCTTCGCCGAGCTGACCGAGCCGCTGCAACCGCTCCTGCCGCTGACCCTGTTGCAGGCTCCAGGCTTCGCGCAGTTGTTGCCATTTCTGCTCTTGCTCGCGCAAGGTTCGCTGCGACAACTCCTGCGCACTGGCAAGCTGGGCACGCCGGGCATCAGCAGCCACAAGTTGCTCGCTCAGCTGTGCCAGCCCCGCGGCAACCCTCTTCTGCTCGGTATGCAACCGCTCACGCTCACCCAGCAGCGCCATGGTGCCAAGCGCCGCGCCCTGTCCCAAATCGGCCCAGTTTGGCCCCAGCCAGTCGCCAGCAGGAGTCAGTACCGACTCACCGGCCGCAAGGCTTGGCTGGCGGGCCAATGCGGCTTCTCGGCTCTCCACCAGCCAGATGGCGTTGAGGAAGGCAGGAATATGCTCACCACCCAGTTGCGCCGCCAGCGTACCGGCAACCGCCGGTTGCGCCGGGCCAATCCAGAGCCCCTCTTGCATCAGATCGCACTCGTCCGCCGGCGTTGCGGTGAGCCAGCGACCCAGCACCTTGTCGAGTGCCCGTGCCCATTCGGGAGCAACCTGCAGTCGATCCGCCAGGGTCGCCCCTTCCATCTGCTCGCCGAGGATCTGATCCAGGGTCGCCAGCCGCGCCTCCAGCTCCCGCTGCAGGCTCAACTGCTGGCCATGCTGCTGCTTGAGTTGTTCATGGGCGTCGACCGCCTGCGCCAGCTGCTCGGTCAGCTCGTCATTGGCCGCCCGCGTCAGCTCCAGCTCACCACTCAGGGCATCGAGGGCCGGTTGCAGGTCATCGTCCTCAGCGCCGAGGGGGCCAGCGCGTTCATCTTCCAGCTTGAGGCGGGCCAGCCGGGTCTTGGCTTGCAACTCCTGCAAGCCACCCAACCGGGTACGAGTCTGGTTGAGCTGGCCCTGCAACCCGGCCAACTGTTGTTGCCACTGCTGCTGGCGCAGGCGGGCCTGCTCCAGCTGCTCGCTGGCGTGCTGGCGGGCCTCCTGCTGCTCGGTGAGCAACTGCTCACACTGCTCCAGCCGGGCGCTCTCCTGCTCGGCGCGCAATACCCCTTCGGTCAGTTGATCCTGCTGGCTGGCCAGCTGCGCCTTGCGAGTGGCAATCCGTTCGCCCAGCGCCTCTGCACGGGCCTGCCAGTCGCGCCCCAGTTCACTCTGGTGCAGTTGCTGTTGCTCGAGGCGGGCGATAGCTTGCCCACCGAGAAAAATCTGTTGCTGACGGCTCGCCTGCTCGGCTTGCGCCTCTTGTCTGGCGACCGACAGGGTGACGTGGCGTCCCTCATCGGCGGTGCGCTTTGCATCGAGCGCCGCCAGCGCCTGCTCGGCCTGCGCCAGCTCGGTTTTGGCCTCGCCAAGGCGCGTCTCCAGCGCCCACAACTCGGAGCCAATCAACTCGGCACGAGCAGCGCGCGAACGACTCTTGAGCTGTTTGTAGCGCTCGGCGGTCTCGGCCTGGGCTTTGAGGTGCTCAAGGCGCGAACCCAGCTCGCCGCGAATATCGCCGAGGCGCTCCAGGTTCTCCTGAGTGTGGCGAATGCGCTGCTCGGTCTCGCGGCGCCGCTCCTTGTAGCGGGAAACCCCGGCGGCCTCTTCCATAAAGAGCTTGAGATCGGCCGGACGCGACTCCACCAGTCGGCTGACAGTGCCCTGCTCGATGATGGCGTAGCTGCGGGGGCCAAGACCGGTGCCGAGGAAGAGGTCGGTCACATCCTTGCGGCGGCACTTCTGGCCGTTGATCTGATAGTGGTTGGAGCCATCGCGCAGCACTTCGCGGCGCACCGAGATCTCGGTAAAGCGGCCGAACTCGCCGGGCACCCGGTTATGGGGATTGTCGAACACCAGCTCGACCGAGGCGCGCCCGTGCGCACTGCGATTGATAGAGCCGTTGAAGATAACATCGGTCATGTTCTCGCCGCGCAGATGGCGGGCTGAGCTCTCCCCCAACACCCAGCGCACCGCGTCGATGACGTTGGATTTGCCACAGCCGTTGGGGCCCACCACGGCGGTCATGTCTGCCGACAGTTCGATGCGGGTCGGCTCGACGAACGACTTGAAGCCGGCGAGTTTGATCAGTTTCAGACGCATGGCGACCTGTATCAGTGGCTAAATAAAGAGGAGGCGGGCAGGTGACTTTACCAAATCCAGACCCGGCTTTGTTTGTAATATGCAGGCATCATCCCCATTCATGCCCGATTTTTGGTCGCCACGGCACGAAATAAGGAATAGTCGGCGACTTTACCAAATCAAAGGCTTGTTTGTAATATGCTGGCAGTTCTCCCATGCATAGATGGAGCTCACATGAGCCAATCACCCCATATGGTCAAAGATTCAATCAGCGGTGCAGACTACTTTCTGCGCGGTTTTTCCCTCATTCGCCAACCGGGCATCCGCACCTTTGTGCTGATCCCCCTGCTGGTCAACTTCGTGCTGTTTGCCGGGGCCTTCTATGCCCTGCTGCTACAACTGGACGGCCTGTTCGCCTGGCTCCATCAGCAGATCCCCGCCTGGCTCGACTGGCTGGACTATCTGCTGTGGCCCATCGCCCTCATCACCATACTGGTGGTCTTCTCCTTCCTGTTCAGCTCGGTGGCCAACTGGGTAGCCGCTCCCTTCAACGGCCTGCTGGCGGAGAAAGTCGAGCAGATCCTCACCGGTCAGCCCGCCAATGACAGCGGCATGCTGGATATCGTCAAGGATGTGCCACGTACCTTCGGCCGCGAATGGACCAAGCTGAAGTATTACCTGCCCAAGGCCATCGGCTGCCTGATCCTGTTCCTGATCCCGGTGGTGGGCCAGACCCTGGCGCCTGTGCTCTGGTTCCTGTTCAGCGCCTGGATGATGGCGATCCAGTATGTGGATTATCCGTTCGACAACCACAAGATCGACTTCATCACCATGCGCGATGCGTTGAAGCAACGCCGCGGCAAGTGCCTCAGCTTCGGCGCTTTGGTGACCCTCTTCTCCGCCATTCCGGTGGTGAACCTCTTCGTGATGCCGGTTGCCATCTGTGGTGCCACCGCCATGTGGGTCGATCACTACCGGCAGGAGCAGTTGGGGCGCTAACCCTTGAACATTGATTAGAAAAAGGCACCCGAAACGGTGCCTTTTCGTATTTAGCATGAATTAAATTAATGCATGCATTCGATAGCTTGTCCCATATGACACGAGTTGGTAGGATTCTGGCCTTTCTCGTTCCCTGGGATATCTCATGTTACATGCACTCTTCTTGGTTGGCTTGGTGGCCGAAGGGATGACCGGCGCGCTGGCCGCGGGTCGGCGACGGATGGATCTGTTTGGTGTGGTGATCATCGCCTCGGCGACGGCCATCGGTGGTGGCACCATCCGCGATGTGCTGCTCGGCCACTATCCGCTGCTCTGGATTGAGCATCCGGAATACGTGCTGCTGGTTGCCGCAGCCGCGATGGCGGGTGTGGTCTCCGCCCCCCTGATGCGCTATCTCGGCAAGCTGTTCATGGCCCTTGATGCCCTGGGACTGGTGGTCTTCTCTATCTTCGGTGCGGCCCGAGCGCTGGATATGGGCCACGGCGCCGGTATTGCCTGCATCATGGCGGTAGTGACTG
The DNA here is from genome assembly GCF_049175135.1 of Aeromonas sp. 600724. NCBI lineage: Bacteria > Pseudomonadati > Pseudomonadota > Gammaproteobacteria > Aeromonadales > Aeromonadaceae > Aeromonas > Aeromonas sp. 600724. Next base: position 27,519 of record NZ_JAAKUM010000003.1, read on the forward strand.
GGGTCTTTGGCGGGGTGCTGCGGGATCTGCTCTGCCAGCGGATTCCACTGGTATTTCGTCGCGAGCTCTATGCAGCCATTTCGCTGATCACCGCAGCCCTCTACTGTCTGGCGCTGGATCAGGGCTTGCCGACCAACTGGGCCGCGTTCGGTTCCATCGGAATCGGCTTTGTGCTACGGCTGCTGGCGGTACGCTTCAAGTGGGGTCTGCCCACCTTCAACTACCAGTACGCGACCCACTGAGTACGCCAGCTTCTGGCGAAGCAGGTTGGATTACGAACAACAAAAAAGCGCCCGAGTGGCGCTTTTTTCATGGACGTTCTGCGACTCAGTTAATCCCTTCCGAGCTGAAGAAGGTCGCCTTGTCGGCGATAAAGCGGATCTTGATGTTCTTCCCTTCCCCGCCCCAGAGGCAGCTAGTGGTGCCCAAGGCATCATCACAGCGCTCCGCCTTGCCCAGAATGGTGCTGGCCTCGGCGTAACTCATCCCCATCTTCAACTGGTCGTAATTTTCACGGTTGAGCTTGCTGCAACCGGTCAACAACAGGGCGATCAGGCCGCCAATCACTATCTTTTTCATCGCTATCTCCTCTCTGGTGGGAAGAGCTTGGCAGCTTGCCATCCCCTTTACCAGCTGCGCACCGGGCCGGTATCGAGGTGAACGAAGTTATCACGGGGATAGTAACCAACCCCACCCACCTTGAGCTGGAGCGCCGCCTTGCGCAGATGGGCCAGCTGTACACCGGGGATCCGCACATCCACCGCCTGCCCCAGGGTGTGGTAGCTGTGCTTGGCCACGCCGCGGCTCTTGTGGCGCTTCTGACGATTGGTCGCCGGAGCGCGATAGCCGGAGATCAGCTGAATTTCACTGCGCCGGCCCAGCTTGTGCTGCAACAGAAACAGCTGATCAAACAGCTTCTTGTCGATGTTGAACACTTCGTTGCGCCGGTAATCGCGGAAAATGTGGTTGAGCTCGGCCAATCCGTCGCTCAGATAGTGGCCGTTTTCCCAATAGCTGGCGCGCACCCGCTCGCCGGTATTGAGATTGAAGAAACTGAGTTCACGCCCGGTGGTACTGCGGCTGGCCAGTGCAGGGAAGGAGATCAGCGAGCTGCCCAGCAGGCAACCGGCTCCCAACAACAGGCGACGTCGACTTATCTCTTGTTCCAGCATAAGGGGTTCGTCCATCGCAGATTCAAGCGAAAATAGTTGAATAAGATCACTGATTGAATGTGATACAGGCGCTTGAAACTACCCTCCGGCGGGGGGGCCTGTCAAACCTCTATCGCCCATAGAAAAGCCCGGCACAGGCCGGGCTTTTCACTCTGTGGCAGGGATCACAGCAGGCGGCTCTGGAAGCTGACCCGATCAAATCCGTAGATGTCGTTACGCAGTTGCTGGCGACCATTTTCGTCGATCCAGCTGCTCCAGTAGACGGTAAAGACCGGGATAGGCGTGGTGAGCGGCAACCATTTGGTCTGGCTCTCCTTGAGGATATTGGCCACCTTGTCCGGCTGATAGCGGGAATCGGCCAACAACAGCTCGGCCAGATCGTCCGCATGTTCCACCCGGATGCAGCCCGAACTGAAGGCGCGCGCCCCCTGCTCGAACAGCGCCTTGCGCGGGGTGGAGTGCAGATAGATGGCGTCATTGTTGGGCAGGTAGAACTTGTAGCGCCCCAGGGCATTGTGATCACCCGGCTTTTGCCGCAGGCGATAGGGGAAACCGGCGGCCAGCGCCTGATGCCACCCCTCTTCGGTAAACTGGACCGGATTGCCCTCGCTGTCGATCACCTCGAACTGCTCGCGACTCAAATAGGCGGGATCGCGACCCAGCTTGGGCAGGATGTCCTTGCTCAGGATCGAGCGCGGCACATGCCAGGAGGGGTTGAGCACGATGGAGCGAATTTCGCTGGCCAGAATGGGCGTGGCCCGCTGCTCCTTGCCGACGATAACCCGGCTGGTAAACACCTCGTTGCCGGACTCCACCACGCTCAGGCGGTAGTCGGGAATATTGACCAGCACGTAGCGGCCACCGGCGAGCTGATCCACCAGATCGCGACGCCACAGGTTGCGCAGCAGCAGGCTGGCGCGCACTTGCGGGCCGGTATTGAGCCAGGAGCGGGTCTGACGACCGATAATGCCGTCCACGGTGAGACCATGACGACGCTGGAACTGCTTGATGGCCTGCTCGGTATCACCATCGTAAATCTGATCACCATGGCTCGGGGCGCTGTCGCCCAGCTCGTTGAGCATGGCGCGGATTTGGCCGAGCTCGGCGGAGCTCTCTCCGGCACGCAGGGTCGGCATATCGAGAGTCGGCCACTTGCTGGCCATCGGCATTGCCAGCAGTTTGTGCACTTTGGCCCGCACCGCCTCGTATTCCGCCACCTGAGGGCGCAGGGATTTCACCTGGGTGAGCAGGTCATCATCGCTGGGTTGGGTCACCACAGGGCGGTTCAAATCGAGCTTGAGGGTCTTCATCTGCTCGCGAGAGACCAGATCCATCCCCCGCCAGGCGTGCTGGAAACGACTGAGCTTGGCAAAAATGTCGTCATAGATGGCGCCACGCTTGTCTGCTGGGGTGGCCTGCAGGCGCTTCCACAGCGTGAAAAAATCGGGATGCAGCTGAGCAAGCACAGCCTCTTGCAGCTGCTGTTCCAGCTCGACACGGGCCTGTTCGGCCTGACTGCCCTGATACCAGTCGTGCCCGGTTTCACTGGCCGCCACTACGACTTGTGCTTCGGTCGCATGTACCGCGCCAGCGGGCAAACATCCCAGCCACACCAGATTGGCAAGGGCCAGCCAATACTTCATCCCCATGGGTACCTCAAAACGGTTTGTTCACTCTGTCGGGCCTGACAAGCAGACCCGATGCTCAGGCCGCTCATGATGCGTGAACGGCCAATACTTTGCTAGCGCCCGGGGGCATAACGCTGCCAGATAATGTCATACGCATCTGTCTCCTTGAACCGCGCCAACGCCTGATTGAATTGTTGCAAGAACTGCGGCGAAAAGCTGCGCTTGCCCAACATAAAGAAGCTCGGCGATTCAGATACCACCATGGGGTGACTGGTGAACAAACCGCTCATCCCCTCCTTGCTAAGGGCGCTGGGGGTAGCCAACATGTCACCGAGGAAACCGTCGATCCGCCCGCGGGCCAGCTTCTCAAAATTTTGCTGGTCGCTCACTGCACTCACCTGTTTGGCATAGCGAGCGAGCAGCGACATCACTTCATCGCCATAGAAGTACTCTTTGGTGACACCGAGGGAGTAACCACTGGCCAGCCAGCTCGCCAGCTCCTGCTCGGGGTAGTGGCTGCCCTTGCGGATCCACAGCAAGGTGCGCCCCGGGTTGTAGGAGTCGGAAAACCAGGCATAACGGGCGCGCTCATCATTGATATTCGCCTCCATCGCCATGTCTATCTCGCCATGCTCCATTTCGTGCAGTACCCGCTTCCAGGGCAGCTCCACATAGTTGACCTTGCAGTGCATGGAAGTGAGCACAGCCGTCAGCACCTCGGCTGCATAACCGCGCACCTCTTGCGGTGAGTCGGCTTCGTAATAATGGTAGGGGGGCCAGTTATCGTAACCGACCTGAATAGGCTCGGGACACAGGGCCTTGGCCAATGCCATTGGCGCCCATAATCCAAGCAACAGACAGCAAGAGATCCACTTCATATGTCATCCTTGACGAATAAGTGAGTCATCATAAATCGCCCCCTGCAAAATGGCGATAGAGGCCAGATGACTATCGCATCCGCTAGAAAATGACGCAGCAAAGCACGTCTATTTGCCAATTGCTCCGCCGGAGCGCCACTGGCAACCTGCACCCCGCGAGACCTGTTTAACCGGGAAACAGCAACGTTTGGAACAGGGGTAAAAAGGGGTTAATATGTGACCAAATATTTTTTTGTGATCCACTATGCTTTTTTTGCAATTGGATTAGCATATGCGCGACATCGGCCTACCCATTCTGTCAGGCATAGAGAGTGATATGACGTACAAAAAGTTCGGTTTTTTGACTGCCATTCTGGCGTTAAGCGGTTTTTATCTTTACACCCTCTATCTGGCTGCTCACCCCAACGTGAGCCTGGCCTACAAACTCTATTATCTGGAAGGCAAAACCCGCTTCTGGGAACACAACTCCAGCATGACCTATCAGCCGGGTAACGAGCTCAATCTGACCAAGCCGAGCCGCTTCCTCTCCAGCGAAGGCTGGGCCAAGAAGCCGAGCGACGAAGGTACCCTGCTCAGCGGTCAGGGCGGTCTCTACTTTGTGCTGCCCAAGCAGGCGGCCAATCCGGATCAGCTTACCGTACAGGCCCGCATCAACAGCCCGGAAGCCGGTGCCCTGTTGAAAGTGGCGCTGGGTCACGACTTCACCACCACGGTGAAACTGGCCAAAGCGGGCATCAACGAAATCCGCCTCAGTCTGCCCGGCGACTCACTCACGGCAGATCCCAAGCGCCCCAATTTTCTGGCGCTCTCGGCACCTACTCCCATCAATGTGCAGTCGGTACGTTTGACCGTAGCCCAGTGATCCTTGCCCCGAATACCATTTTATAAAAACAACTATCCCAAATAAGGACGTTCTTATGTCGCATCCAGATTTTCGACTCTCTCTGGTCGTTCCCGTTTACAACGAGGAAGAGAGCATCGATGCCTTCATCAACGCGATAGACAACGAACTGGCCCCGCTGAAAGACCAGCTTGAAATTGTATTCGTCAACGATGGCAGTCGTGACCGCACCCGTGAAGTGGTCGAGCAGGCCATCGCCCGTGACCCGCGCGTGACCCTGGTCAACCTGGCACGCAACTTCGGTAAAGAAGCGGCCCTGACCGCCGGTCTGCATCAGGCCAAAGGGGATGCCATCGTGCCGATGGACGTGGATCTGCAAGACCCGCCCGCCCTGATCCTGGAGTTCGTCAAACTGTGGCAGACCGGTGACTATGACACCGTCTACGGCATCCGCGTCGATCGCAGCGCCGATACCCCGATGAAGCGCCTGACTGCCGGTGGCTTCTACCGCTTCTTCAACGCCCTATCCACCAGCACCAAGCTGCCGGAGAACGCAGGTGACTTCCGCCTGATCGACCGTCGAGTGGTCGAGGCGATCAAGCTGCTGCCAGAGCGCAACCGCTTTATGAAGGGTCTGTTTGCCTGGGCCGGTTTCCGTGCCGTTGGCGTCCCCTACGAGCGCCCGGCCCGTCACGCCGGTGAAACCAAGTTCAACTACTGGAAACTGTGGAACTTCGCCCTCGACGGTCTGCTCAGCTTCTCCAGCTGGCCGCTGCGGGTCTGGAGCTATGTGGGGGTCAGCGTCTCGCTGGTCGCCTTCCTCTATATCCTGAAAATCATCACCCAGGTGATCTTCTTCGGCATCGACGTGCCCGGTTACGCCTCCCTGATGTCCGTAGTGCTGTTCCTCGGCGGTATCCAGCTGCTGTCGCTCGGCATCATCGGCGAGTACATCGGCCGCATGTTCGTGGAAGTGAAACAGCGCCCGGTCTACCTCATTGAAGGGGTCTATGGCCAGTATGCCAAGCAGGATGCGGCCAAACCGCAGAGCGCTGACAGCAACCCGCAAGAGCAGCAGGAGCAGGCGCCTCAATGATCTCCCGCGAGGAATTCTGGCGGCTGGTACGTTTCGGTTTTGTCGGCGGGGGGGCTACTCTCGTCGACCTTGGCACCTCCATCGCACTGTTTCATACCTGGCCCACCATCTCGGAGCACCTGGTTACCACGCTGGCTTTTGCCATCGCATTCTGGTTCTCCTTCTTTGGTCACCGCTACATTACCTTCCAGAAGCAGGGAGCCGCCAGCAAGTTTCTGCTGGTCGCCCTCTTCTCGCTGGCGGTGCGTAACCTGATCCTGAGCGGCCTGCTGTTTGCGGGGCTCTCCGGTCTGCTGCCGGTGGTCATCGCCACCCTGACCGTTACCGTCCTCACTTACGTTCTCTCTCGCGTCTGGGTTTTTGCCTGATGAATGATATGACCAATACTGCCCCGCTAACCGGGGCTGCACTCCCCTATCGCCCGTCACTGCGCATCAGCGGCCGTGACTGGCTGATGATCATCGCCGCCTTCATGCTGAGCCGGGTGGCGCTGTATGGCATGGGCTACTTCGGTGTCCAGCTCTATGGTTCCCCCGACATCGGCCCGCTGCAGGCCTATTGCCAGTTCGACTGCGTCTGGTTCCAGCGCATCATCGAAAACGGCTACGACCTCTACCCGCGCTGGCTGAGCAAGGGCAATGCGGCCAACTGGGCCTTTATGCCGCTCTATCCGATGGTCTCCGGTGCCATCTCCAACCTGTTCAATGTCGAGAGCCTGATCGGCCTCATTATTGTTACCAATATCTCTTTCTTCGCCAGCCTGCCGCTGATGCTGCTGGTGTTGCGTCAGCTCAAGCTGGGGGACGATACCGCCCGCTTCGGCGTCTGGCTGCTCGCCTTCTCCCCCTTCTCAGCCTACTTCGTCTCCGGTTATACCGAGTCGACCTTTATGGCGCTGATGCTGGGGATGTTCCTGTTCGCCTATCGGGAGCAGTGGCTGATGGTGGCCGTGCTGGGGGTCTGTATCTCCGCCACCCGCAACCTGGGGGTGATGATGGTCTTCCCGGTGCTGATCCTGGCGCTGCAGGCCTACGGCTGGCGGGAATTTTTCCGCTTTACCGAGCGCGCCTTCAAGGTGGTGTTCACCCTCTGGATGATCCCGTTTGGCCTGTTTGCCTACATGGTCTACCTCTATCATCTGACCGGCGATGCCTTCGCCTTCAAACACATTCAGGTGGCATGGGGTCGCTACATGGACAGCCCGCTGGACTGGTGGCTGAGCGGTTTCGAGCTGGGCGGCCGCAAGGCTTACCTCTCCATCATGGTGATCTTCGGCTGGTGCCTGAACGGCTACCTGTTCAGCCAGAAACGCTGGGCGGAAGCGACCCTGATGTTCATCTGCTGCACCATCCCGCTGATGACCGGCCTCAACGCCATGCCACGCTACATGTTCGGGCTCTACCCGACCCTGCTGGCCATCATTCTGCTGACCCATCGCTGGCCCGCCATCCGCCCGGCGGTGCTCTGCATCAGCGGCATGGTTGCCTCCTTCATCGCGGTGGCCTTCGTCAACTTCAAGTTCTTCACCGTCTGATGTGACGACGATGCCTGATACACCAAATGCCGGTCACCTGACCGGCATTTTTTATGGCCGCTATTTTTATCGACAGAGCGTCCCTCTCCTCTCCGTCACACTTTCCTCGGCTTGAAAACGTAACCATTTGAACTGATGTCACAAATCGGCATTTTGCCGATCCAAGGCGCGCTTTGCTGCTCCTAGAATGGGCCCTTGTCCGAACTGCCCTGCTCAAGGAATGGCTTATGCGTCGTGCTCATCACTTATCCCCTCTCTGGCTTGCCCTGCTGGCCGCCCCTCTGTTCACCCCACAGGCGATGGCCGCCCCCGAGGTTCGCCTCTATGTGGATGGTCAACCGGTAGCGGCCCCGATCGCGCTGGACAAGGGCACGGTGGAGCTGACTCACCCTCTTGCCAAGGGGAGCCACCAGCTCCGCATCAGCGACGCAGACAACAGTTGCGGTACCAGCTTTGGTCCGAGCGAGAGCAAGCCGCTCCCCTTCGGCACCGCCCAGCCCATGGACAAATGCAGCAAGGATCAGAGCTTTACCCTTCGGGTGATGCTGGCCGGGGAGTATCAGTTCACCTTCAACCCGGATACCCCCAGCCTCAAGGTGCTGCGGGCGACCAAGAAGAGCGAATTCAAACGCCAGCCACCAGAAGAGCCCTGCATCAGCTGGGATGGCGGCCCGGTCACGGTGTCGCTCAAAGGGGTCTGGCCCGACGGCACCCGACTGCGGGATGCCTACTCGAAACAGGAGGCGGTGGTCAAACAGGGCAAACTGACCCTGACCCCGAGCAAAGAGAGCGGCGGCCTGCTGCTGCTCGAGCCGGTCAAGGCAGCCAAGCCAGCACCATTCAGCTGGGATCAGGCGAGCGTCTATTTTCTGCTGACCGATCGCTTCCACAATGGTGACCCCGCCAACGACCACAGTTTCGGGCGCCAAAAGGATGGTCAAGACGAGGTGGCCACCTGGCACGGCGGCGACTTCAAGGGGCTGACCGAGAAGCTCGACTACATCAAGAGCCTCGGCATGAACGCCATCTGGATCACCCCCATGGTGGAGCAGGTGCACGGCTTTATCGGCGGTGGCGAGCAGGGCAACTTCCCCTTCTACGCCTACCACGGCTACTGGGCGCTCGACTTCACCAAGATTGACCCCAACTATGGCGATGAAGAGAGTCTGAAAACCCTGGTGGATGAGGCCCACAAGCGCGGCATGCGGATCATCCTCGACGTGGTGATGAACCACGCCGGTTACGCCACCCTCGCCGATCTGCAAGATCTGGGGCTCACCGAACTGACTCAGAACAGCAGCAAACTGCCGACCGTCTGGAACCAGTGGCGCCCGAGCGGTGGCCTCAACTGGCATGGTTACAACCAGTTCATCGACTATCAATCACTCGCGTGGAACAAGTGGTGGAGTGGTGACTGGGTGCGCGCCGGTCTGCCCGGCTACCCGCAGCCCGGCACCGACGATGTCACCGGCTCGGTGGCGGGGCTGCCGGACTTTCTGACCGAATCGACCAAACCGGTAGGGCTGCCGCCACTGTTGGCGGCGAAAAAGGATACCCTCGCCAAGGCGCTGCCCGACGCTACCGTGAGCGACTACCTGATCGCCTGGCACACCGACTGGGTGCGTCGCTTTGGCATCGACGGCTTCCGCGCCGACACCGTCAAGCATCTGGAGCCCGAGGTGTGGGCCAAGCTCAAGCAGGCGGGCACCGCTGCACTCAAGGAGTGGAAAGCCGCCAACCCGGACAAGGCCCTCGACGCTCTGCCCTTCTACATGGTGGGTGAGGTGTGGGATCACGGGGTCGCCAAGGATTTCTGGTATCAGAACGGTTTCGATTCCCTGATCAACTTCGACTATCAGCGCGAGTTCGCACTGTCACAGGCCCAGTGCATGGCCAGCGCCGAGCCCACCTATGCCAGCTACGCCAGCCGCATCAATCAGGATCCCGAGTTCAACGTGTTGAGCTACATCAGCTCCCACGACACCAAGCTGTTCTTTGGAGACTATCAGGATGTGCCGCTACAGCGCCGGGTCGCCAACAGCTTTATGCTGCTGCCAGGCGGCATCCAGCTCTACTACGGCGACGAGTCCGGCCGCGGGCTGGCCAAGAATGGCGGGGTGTTCGATCAAGGCTTGCGCTCGGATATGAACTGGCAGGATCTGGCTAGCGGAGACAAGGCTGAGCTGGTCAAGCACTGGCAGCAACTGGGCCAGTTCCGCGCCGCCCATCCGGCCATTGCGGCAGGCAGCCACCAGAAACTCTCGGATGCCCCCTACGCCTTCGTGCGGGAGAAGGGGGATGACAAGGTGGTGGTGGTCTTTGCCGGTCGGCAGAAGTAACTCTTGGGCCATATTTACCAGCAACAGAGAGGGGAGCCACTGGCTCCCCTCTCTCATTTATCCATATGCCATGGTTCACTGTGACTGGCGCGCCGCTACTGGCCACTGCAACCGCGCCTTGAGCAGGGTCTCCTGCCACAGAGGCCAAGAAAGCAGCGCCTGCTGATAGGCTCCGGCCTGACCGGGCAACAGGATGCCGTAGCTGGCCAGCCGATAGGCCATCACCGCATAGAAGGCATCGACAATGCCCGCCTCGCCAAAGTAGAAAGGGCCCCGCGCCTGCGACCAGATCTCCTGCAAACGGGCCAGCTCGCCGACCGCCTCCACCGGGGGATCGATACGGGTTGGCGCCCCAAGAAAGAAGGGGAGCAGAGAACGGATCTGCCGAAATCCCGCGTGCAACTCGGCGCAGAGGCTGCGAGCCAGTGCCCGCTCGGCCAGCGAAACCGGATAGAGCTGACGGTCGGGACAGAGCTCGTGAACATATTCGGCGATGGCCAGCGAGTCGTGAACCCGCAAGCCATCGTGTTCGAGCCAGGGCACCAGACCGGCCGGTGCCAGCCGCTTGAGCCGCGCCAGCGACTTGGCATCCTCCAGATCGAACACCTGCTCCTGCCACGTCAGCCCGCTCATGGCGAGCACCAGTGCCGCTCGCATCGCCCAGGTGGAGCCGGTGCCCACCGCCAATACCAAGGATCCCATCTGTTGCCTCCTGCATGAGTTGCCTGCGACCGGCCGATCTGCCCTGATGGCAAAACATCCGATGTTCGCTTCACATTTGCGCACCGGCGGGTTTGACCCTCTTGGTGAGCGATGCTAGTTTGATTTTTCAAAACAATCAGTTAGCAACAATGTGAGCCATTAACCGAAATATGGACAGCCAATTTACCATCGTCATCGCAGATGACCACCCCCTGTTTCGGGGCGCCCTTTACCAAGCGGTGCACATGGCCATCAACGACGCTCAATTGCTGGAAGCGGACTCCATCGACAGCCTGACCAGCCTGCTCGGCGAGCACCCCGAAGTTGACCTGTTGCTGCTCGATCTCAAGATGCCGGGAGCCAATGGCTTCGAGGGGCTGGCCCACCTGCGCGGCCAGTATCCCGACCTGCCCATCGTGGTGGTCTCCGCCTCGGAAGATGCGGCCATCATCCAGCAGGTGCTGCGGCTCGGGGCGCTCGGCTTCATTCCCAAGTCGGTGCCGATGAAGGAGCTGGTCAATGCCCTCAATACGGTGATCGGGGGGGATAACTGGGTGCCGGAAGGCATCTCGCTCCATCCTGAATCGGAAGACGGCCCCGATTTCGCCAGCAAGCTGGCCAGCCTCACCCCCCAGCAGTACAAGGTGCTGATCATGCTGCGCGATGGCAGCCTGAACAAACAGATCGCCTGGGAGCTCAACGTCTCCGAGGCCACCATCAAGGCCCATATCACCGCCATCTTCAGAAAACTGGGCGTCAAGAACCGAACTCAGGCGGTTATCGCCCTGCAACAGCTCGATATCAAGGAGAGCTGAACCCCGCGCGCAGTGACACGCGCGAGACGAAATAGCCAGCCATGCTGGCTATTTGTTGCTCGACAATTAGCACGATCGTACTTTATGCTGCCAGCGCCAACGAGGAGAGTGTGATGAGCAAGGGGCGCCTGACCCGGGAAACCATTTTGCAGACTGCCTTTGAGCAGGCGAGCCAGCAAGGGCTGGAGAGCCTGACCATCGGCTCGCTGGCCAGTGCCTGCGAGATGTCCAAAAGCGGCCTGTTTGCCCACTTTCAATCCCGCGACAATCTGCAGATAGCCGTGCTGGAGTACGCCGCCGAGGTGTTCCGGCTGCGGGTGATCCAGCCGGTACGTCAGCAGGAGCACCAGTGCCAGCACGACAAGCTGATCGCCCTGCTGCGTGCCTGGCAGGCGTGGAACCACTGCTTCGCCGGACGCTGCATGTTCCTCGACGCCTGGACCTCGGTGCAGGATGGCCATGAGCAAGAGAGCCCTGTACAACAAGCCGCCCGGCAACTGGTGCGCTTCTGGCTCGACTATCTGGCCCGTCAGGTGGTGCAGGGTCAAGCCGCAGGCGAGTGGCGACGGGAGATGGATCCCTGGCGCGCCGTTTACCGCCTCTATGGCCTCTATCTGGCGGATCAGGTGTTCAACGATCTCGAACTGTGTCAGGATCCGGCCCGCCACTTCTGGCCCGAGGTGGACGCTCTGCTGAGCAGCTGGCGCTGATGTTTTGGCATCCGTTCAACACTAATTTTTAAAAATCAACAAAAAAGCACGACCGTTCGCACATAAAAACCACAGGATGACCATGAGCAGCAAGATCTACTTCAACACCAGCCGCTTCAGCCCGAGCAAATGGCTGCTGGGGATCGGCACCCGGTTACACCACAGACTCGCCCCCACCCATGCCAAGCGCACCGCCAGCAAGTTGCTGCTCACCCCCCAGCGCAATCAGCGGGATGGCCACGAACCTGCCGGTCTGGTGAAGCAGGCCGTCCATACCAGCGAAGGGGTATTGATGAGCTATCGGCTCGGTCAGGGGCCGCTGTGGCTGCTGATGCACGGCTGGTCCGGCAGCGCCAGCCAGTTCTATCCGCTGATGAGCCATATCGCCGCGCAAGGTTTCACCGCCATTGCCTACGATCATCCGGCCCACGGCCAGAGCGCAGGCAACACTGGCCACCTGCCCCGCTTCGTGCGCGCCTTCGACGAACTGGCGACCAAGCTGGCCAGCGAAGTATGCCCGCTGCACGGGGTCATCGCCCACAGCATGGGAGGCGCCGTCACCCTCTCCAGCCGTCAGGCGGGTATCGATACCCTGCCGCTGCTGTTGATTTCGCCGGTGCTCGACTATGTGCCCCAGCTCTACGGCATGGTGGCGCGCTCCGGCTACTCCATCCGGTTGTTCGATGCGGTGGTCAAGGAGATTGAGCAGGAGTACCAGCACCCCTTGAGCACGGTTGATCCGCTGGGCCGACTCGCCAGTCGCAGCGGCGCGGCGATGATCGTGCACGACGAGGAGGACAGATTTGCCCCGCACGGCGATTCCTTGCGGGCCAGTCAGGATGGTCATACCCGGCTGGTGAGCACCCGGGGTCTGGGCCACGGTCGCATCCTCGCCAGCGCCCCGGTATTCGCCGCCTTCGATCAGCTGGCGCGGCCGGAAAATCCTCACCGCGCCCTTTGACACGGGGCCATGAAAAAAACGGGCGAGCGCCCGTTTTTATATTTGATACAGCGCCTTATAGTTAACTTGTCAGTGGGAACATTCTTGTCAGAACACGATAAGGCGCCAGCATATGGCCAGACCCAATACAGCGTTGTTGCTCACCGGTGGCGGTGCTCGCGCCGCCTATCAGGTCGGCGCCCTCAAGGCGATTGCGGAGCTCTACCCGCGCAATCTCGGCATCCCTTTTCCCATCCTTTGCGGCACCTCGGCGGGGGCTATCAATGTCACCGCGCTCGCCTGCTACGCCTCCTGCTTCCATCTGGGGGTGCGCAAGCTGGAGTGGGTCTGGCGCCGTTTCGAGACTCACCACATCTTCGATTTTCACCCGGGGCGCCTGCTGTGGCGGTTGATGTACGAAGGGTCGGCAGGGCTGATCAATCCCCACACCAACCACGCCTTTCACCTCTTTGACAACGCGCCGCTGCACCGCCTGCTGGATCAACTCATCGACTATCACCGCATCGATGACAACATCCTCTACGGCAGTCTGGAGGCGCTGGCCATCACGGCATCGGATTACGATGACGGTCTCTCCACCACCTTCTTTCAGGGGCGGGCCGACCACCATCCTTGGGAGCGGGCCAGACGGCGCGGGGTACGCACCGTGCTTACATCTGAGCATCTGCTCGCCTCCTCGGCGTTGCCCTTCGTCTTTCCGGCCACCCGGATCGGCGAGAAGTTCTACGGCGACGGTTCCATCCACCAGTTGAGCCCGCTCAGCCCCGCCATCCATCTGGGGGCGGAGCGGATCCTGCTGATCACCCTGGATCCGCCAGCCCACTCGGCACCGACCCATCATCACGGCCATCTCACCAGCTCCAATATTGCCAGCCATCTGCTCGATACGGTCTTTACCGACACCCTCAACTCCGATCTGGAGCGGCTGTGGCGCATCAACCAGACTCTGGATCTTATCCCTGAGCGGGAGCGCAATCGCCTCAAGCTGAAGCGGGTGGAGACCTGCGTGCTGAAACCGAGTCAGGATCTCGACACCATCGCACTGGCCTACCTGCGCAAACTGCCGCTAAAGTTGCGCCGCCTGTTGCGGGTGCTGGGTGTGAAGGGGGATGAGACCAGCAGTCTGGCCAGCTTTTTGATGTTCTATCCGGGTTATTGTCAGCAGCTGATCAAGCTGGGCTATCAGGACACCCTGAGGGAGCGGGAGCGGGTCGTCGCCTTCCTCGATATCGAAGGGCTACCAAAAGAGCGGGAGTAAAGGAGGCGGCCGATGAGTGCAAGGGGACTCAGCGCCCCTCCAGCAAACGCTGCTCCGCCTGCTCCATCGCCACCACGGTACCAAACAGGATCAGCCGGTCACCGGCCGCCAGCACCAGCTCGGGTCTGGGTTCCAGACTTTGATCGCCACGCTGCACCTCCTTGATCCGCACCTCATCGAGCGGCAACTCGCGCACTTCACGACCTACCGCCCACGCCTGATCGTGCAGCAACAGAGGATGGAGGCGTTCAAGCAGCTGATCTGCCTCCAGATTGCTGGCGCTCTGATCCCCCCAGTAGAAGCCGTGCAGAAAGCGATACTGGCTGCTGCGCTCCAGCTCCATCCGGCGGATCACCCGACCGATGGGGATATCGCAATTGAGCAGCAGGTGGGAGACCAGCATCAGGGCCCCCTCCTGGGATTCGGGGATCACCTCAAACGCCCCCGCCTGCTTGTACTGCTCCAGAAAACTGTCATCCCGGGTGCGCACCAGCACCTTGAGATCCCCCGCCAGTTCGCGGATCAGTGCCAGCATCGCCTCCACCCGTTTGCGATCATCGAAGGTGATGATCACCAGCCGCGCGCGCAACAACCCGGCGGCCAGCAGAATATCGCGGCGGCTGGCATCGCCGAAGGCTACCTGCTCCCCCGCCAGCTTGGCCTCGCTCACCCGCTCGGGGTCGAGGTCTAGGGCCAGAAAGGGGATCTCCTCGATCTTGAGAAAGCGGGCACAGGTCTGCCCCGCCCGGCCAAAGCCGGCGATGATGACATGCTGGTTTTTGCTCAGGCCCGACTGTGCCACCTCGGAGCGAGTCAGCAGCGCCGGATCGGTGAGGCTGCGGGCCAGCGAATGGGCCTGAGTCACCAGCCAGGGGGTCATGGCGATGGAGATGATGCCGATGCCGATCAGCAGGGAGACCAGTTGCTGATCCAGCAAGCCGTGGTGCAGCGCCAGTGCCAGCAACACGAAGCCAAACTCCCCCATCTGACTGAGCATGATGCCGGCGGCCATGCTGTCGCGCTTTCGCTCCCCCATCAGCCGCCCGGCCAGCAGCACCAGCAGGGATTTGCACAGCACCAGCAACACCACGCAGATCAGCACCTGCCACCAAGCCCGCGCCACCAGTTCCCACTCCATGGCCATGCCGATGGTGATAAAGAAGAGCCCCATCAGCACGTCGCGAAAGGGCTTGATGTCCACCTCCAGCTGATGACGGTAGTGGGACTCCCCCAGCATCATCCCCGCCAGAAACGCCCCCAGCGCCATCGACAGCCCCAGCGAATGGGTCATGTAGGCAGCCAGCAGCGCCACCAGCAGGGCACTCAGCACGAACAACTCGTCGGAGCGGGCTCGCGCCACCTCGTGAAACAACAACGGCAGCAACCACTTGCCCACCGCCAACAGGGTGAATAGAGCAAACAGCCCCTTGAGGGTGGCCCAGGCGATCTCGGCGGCCAGCGCACTCCCCTGCACTTCCGGCTGGGCGAGGATCGGGATCATCACCAGCAGGGGCACCACCGCCAGATCCTGAAACAGCAGCACGCTCACCCCCAGCTGGGCGCGGCGGGTATGGAGCTGCTTCTGCTCGCCGAGCTGCTTGATCACCACAGCCGTGGAGGAGAGCGCCAACGTCCCCGCCACCACCAGCGACTGGGCCAGACCCAGCCCCCACCACCAGCCGATGGCGAAAAAGAGCAGTGACGTGAGCAGCACCTGCAACATCCCGACCCCCAGCACCAACCGGCGCATCGCCAGCAATTTCGGCAGGGAGAACTCCAGCCCCAGCGAGAACATCAGAAAGACGATCCCCAGCTCAGCAATGGTCTGCATGATCGACTGACCGGTGATCACCGCCAGCCCGTGGGGGCCGAGCAAGACGCCGGCAATCAGGTAGGCAAGGATGACCGGCAAGCCGAGGCGCCGGAAAGTTGCCACCAGCAGCACGGCGGCGAACAGCAGGATCAACAGGTCGGTGTACAAATTTTCCTCTCCTTTTATCGACTTAAGCTTAGTCAGCCGATCTGGCGGGCAGGAAAGATATATTGGGCATGCCAATTGCAGGGAGGAGACAGTAGTCAGGTGTTACAGGTGGAAGACCATGGAAAATACGTCGTCACTTAATGGCTTTAGCCATGGCATCGAGCAGTGGGTTCGCCAGATGGAGCGGCTCACGCCGTTGCCCAGCGTTGAACGCAACCAGTTGCTCGAGCAGTTGTTGGGGCAGAGCGATCTCGGCGGTCTGCTGACAACTTTTGCCGATCGTGCGGCAAGAATTGTCAGGATCCACGGTCTCTACCTCGATTGTGGCCAGCCCCATGTGCTGATCCAGCACCCGCCGCTGGCCACCCTCAACCTGCACAACTATCCGTTCGAGCTGCGCGGTCAGCATGGCCAGCTGCTCGGCCAGCTTCACTACGAGCTGGAACATCCGCTGAGCGGCAGTCAGCAACGGGTACTGATGCAATACCATCAGCTGCTCTGCCTGCTGCTCCCCCTCTATCTGCGGCTGGAAAAACTGGATCAGCTGGTCCGGCTCGATCACCTGACCGGCCTTGGCAACCGCTCCTACTTTGACGAGGCCATCGGCCGCGCCATCGAGCAGCACAGCCGCGAGCCCCACGGTCTGGTGCTGGTGCTGCTGGATCTCGATCGCTTCAAGCAGATCAATGATACCTGGGGTCATCCGGTGGGGGATCTGGTGCTGAGCCGTTTTGCCCAGCTGCTCAAGGGGTGTATCCGCAGCACGGATCAAGCCTTCCGGCTCGGGGGAGATGAATTTGCCCTGCTGCTGCAACCGGCCGAACCCGAGGCGTGGCGCCCGGTCTGGCTGCGACTGCAGCATATGTTGATGACCAACAAGGAGCTCAGCACCTTCTCGGTCGGATGCAGCCTTGGCGCCGCCAGCTGGCAATCCGGGGTCGATGTGCAGAGCCTCTACGAGGCGGCCGACAGTCACCTCTACGCCCGCAAGAAAGCCGGCAAGGCCAGCCCTAACGAATAATCCCGAACTCTTCTTTGCTCCGGCACATGCGCGCCATGTGACCGGAGCTTCTTTTTTGGGTTTACGCCGAGATCACCTCAGGCAAGATCCTGCTCGGGCAAAACCGGAGCTGCACCGCACCCCTGCCAGTGACAAACCAGCCCGGCACTCTGTGCCATAAAACCGTCGCAGACAAAGAGCCCCACCACCGCCGCCACCTGCTCGCCATAGTAGAGGATGGGGATGCGTCCCCGTTGCCACGAGGGAACACCATACTCTTGCAGCAGCTTCTTCATCCGCCGACTGCCGCTTCGCCCCACCGGTTTGAGGGGGATCCCGGGCGCCACCTGAAAACGCACCGAGAGCGGTTCATTCGCTCGGGGGGCACGCAACAGATCCTCGCCGTGCTCCGCCATGCGCACCACCAGCTCACCCAACCCGTCCGGCAAGGTCAGCGGCTCACCCACTGTCAGCGGCAACAGCTGATGGCAGGGTTGCAAGTCCGGGCTCACCAGATAGAGCCGCTCCTGAAAACGGCGGCAGCTCTGGCGCCCCCAGTTGAGCTGGGGATTGGCATCGCCGCGCGCCAGCGCTACCTCCTGCCAGAGCCGGGCAAGCTGCTCACGGGATGGCATCTCCCCCCCCTGACGGCGGATCCAGTAGCGCAGCAGGTTGTTGCGCCGGGTGGGCGAGAGGGCGTGTAAGGGGCCGATATGGAGCGCCTCCCCCTCGCCCGCCAGCTGCCAGTCACTCTCGGCCAGCTCCTCCAACAGCGCCTCCTGCTCGGCGCACAGGGCCATGCTGCGCGCAGCGGTCTGGGCCATGGCGGGCCAGCGCGCCTTGAGCTGGGGGATAAGCGTCTGGCGCAAAAAGTTGCGGTCATAACTCACGTCCAGATTGCTCTCATCCTCCACCCAGCCAAAGGGGAGGCTAGCCGCCGCCTCGGCCAGCTCGGCGCGACTCATATCAAGCAGCGGGCGCAGCAACAGGCCACCGGCAAAGGGCTGGCTTGGCAGAATCCCCGCCAGTCCACGCAGACCGGCGCCGCGCTTGAGGGCCAGCAGTAGGGTCTCCAGCTGATCGTCCTGATGGTGGGCGGTGAGCAGCCACTCCCCCTCCCGCATCCGGGCGGTCAGCCTCTGATAACGGGCGGTGCGGGCCTGCGCCTCCAGACTCTCGCCATTGCCACGGGCCAGAGTCACCCGCGCCACCAGCAGCTCAACCGCCAATTGCTGACACACGGTTTCACAATGAGCGACCCACTCATCGGCATGGGGACTGAGGCCGTGGTGCACGTGCAGGGCGCGAAGTGGCAGGCCGTGCTCGCGGGCATACTGCGCCGCCAGTACCAGCAGCAGGGTGGAGTCGAGGCCGCCACTGAAGGCCACCAGCAGACCGGTGGAACCTTCCGGCGCTGGCATAGTCAGACAAAAGCGAGAATAAAGATGAGAAATCATAGGCTTCCCCAAAATGGACCGGCCGATCTTAGCAGAGTCGGGCTTATCAAGCTGCAACCCTGCTGCTAGAGTGAGGCTCGCCCGCCCTCTCCACCAGGCTGGCCGCAAGGCGGCCGCACAACCGGTTGGAGCAAGGAAGATGGGCAGGGAAGCAAACAATCGGAATTGGAATCAAACAAGATGAACAATAAGAAAAGCTTACTGGCCGGCCTGATTGGACTGGCCCTGCTGGCTGGCTGCAGTCAGGTACCGCAAGACTCCCCCAAACACTCCGGGCTGGCGCTGGCCAATATGGACACTCAGGTCAAACCCGGCGATGACTTCTTCCGCTACGTCAATGGCAAGTGGCTCGCCACCGCCAAGATCCCAGACGATCGCCCCGCCGATGGCGCCTTCTACATGCTGCGGGACAAATCCCTCGCCGATGTGCGGGTGCTGGTCGAGGGACTGGCCAAGCAGGAGGCCGCCACCGGCACACCGACCCAGCAGATCCGCGATCTCTACGCCAGCTATCTGGATCAGGCAAGCCGTGACGCCAAGGGGCTCACCCCGCTGGCACCGGCGCTGGCCGACATCGATCGGATCGGTGATCAGGCCGCACTGGCCCGTGCCTTTGCCCAGTCGGGCCGCATGGGCGGCGGCGCGCCGTTTGGCATCTGGATCGACGCCGATGCCAAGTCCCCCGACCGCTATGTGGTCTACCTCTATCAAGGTGGACTGGGGCTGCCGGACCGGGACTACTACCTCAAGCAGGATCCCGAGAGTCAGGCCCTGCGCCAGAAGTACCAGCAGCATATCGCCGCCATGCTGAGCCGCCTCGGGGAATCTGACCCGAGCGGCAAGGCCAAACGGATTCTGGCCCTCGAAACCCGGCTCGCCACCATCCAGTGGGACAACGTGGCCCTGCGGGATCGGGAGAAGAACTACAACAAGCGCCCCGCCAGCGAACTGGCACGGCTCGCCCCCCATCTCGACTGGCAGGCCTATCTGAACGCCGCGGGCATTGCTGGCCAGCCGGAGCTCATCATCGGTCAGCCGACCTATCTGAGCGCGCTGGATCAGGTGATGGCCCAGACCCCCATCGCCGACTGGCAGGCCTACCTCAAGTGGCAACTGCTGACCGACTACGCACCCTATCTCGACAGCGAGACCGACCGCGCCAACTTCGCCTTCTACGGCACCACATTGAGCGGCACGCCCAAGCAGCGCGCCAGCTGGGAGCGGGCGCTCGGGGTGCTGAACGATCATCTGGGTGAAGCGGTCGGCCAGCTCTATGTGGCCCGCTACTTCCCGCCAGCAGCCAAGGAGCGGATGGAACAGCTGGTGGAGAACCTGCGCACCGCCTACGGCCAGAGCATCAAGGAACTCGACTGGATGTCGCCCGAGACCAAGGCACAGGCACTCGAGAAGCTGGCCAAGTTCCGCCCCAAGATCGGCTACCCCGACAAGTGGAAGGATTACAGCGCCATCGCCATCAAACCGGATGATCTGGTGGGCAACCTGCAACGCTCGCAAGCCTTTGAATACGCAGACAGTCTGGCGCGCCTCGGCAAGCCGGTCGACCGGGACGAATGGCACATGTCGCCGCAAACGGTGAACGCCTACTACAACCCGAGCAACAACGAGATCGTCTTCCCGGCGGCCATTTTGCAGCCCCCCTTCTTCGACATGACGGCGGATGATGCGGTCAACTACGGCGCCATCGGCGGGGTCATTGGTCACGAGATGGGCCACGGTTTTGATGATCAGGGGGCCAAATCCGACGGCGACGGCATGATGCGCGACTGGTGGACGCCGCAGGATCTCAAGGAGTTCCGCTTTCGCACCAGCCGTCTGGTGGCCCAGTACAACCGCTTCGAGCCCATCAACGGCCAGTTCGTCAACGGCCAGTTTACCCTGGGGGAGAACATCGGTGATCTGGGCGGCCTAACCATAGCCCACAAGGCCTACGAGCTGTCGCTCGATGGCAAGGAGGCACCGGTGCTGGATGGCTTCACCGGCGAACAGCGCTTCTTCCTCGGCTGGGCGCAGGTGTGGAAGGGGATGTATCGCCCCGAGCTGATGCAGATGCTGCTGCGCTCCGACCCCCACTCACCGCCCGAGTACCGGGTCAACGGCGTGGTGCCGAACATTCCCGCCTTCTACGAGGCATTCAACATCCAGCCGGGTGACAAACTCTATCTACCGCCCCAGAAGCGGGTGAAGATCTGGTAGCAACATCACGGCGGGCTCCCCGGGAGCCCGCACTCAAGAGACAGCAAGAGGTTGCAAGATGAACAGAGCATTGATGATGGCGGGGCTGCTGGCCCTGCCGCTGGCGGCACAAGCACAAGCCGAAGAGGGATTTAGCAAGCAACTGACCCTCCCCTCCGGGCAGGTGATCCGGGTGGCGCAGGGGGCCGGTGAGCCCGCCTCCATCGGCAGCTATGACGTGCGGCTCTATTCGGGCCAGAACGCCCAATTTCCACTGGATGAGTTTCAGGATGGCAAGGTGATGGCCCGCAACGGCTTTATCCGGGAGCTGAAACTGGTCGATTTGAATGGCGACAAACAGCCCGAGCTGGTGGTCATCATCGAGAGCGCCGGCAGCGGCAGCTATCAGGATGCCGATGCCTACACCGTCAGTCCGCAAGGGGAGCTGGAGATCTTCAATCAGGTCAAGGAGCTGGAGCCCAAAGAGGATGTGGTCAAGGCGCTCAAAAGCCCGCAGGACTAAGCCCTCTCCCCGAATCTGAAATATAAAAAGCCCTGATGATCAGGGCTTTGTTGTTTCTTCTGTGCGCGTAACCAGCTCAGAGGCGGGTCGCCCGAATGGAGACCTGCGGCAGCGCCATCTCGTGCTGGGCCGCCACCAGTTGCAGCTCGTAGGCCCCCGTCAGCCAGGTACGAGCCAGCACCGCATCGACACTGGCATTGGTGCGCTCGAACGCCACCACCGGTGTGAAGCCGGCCAGCAGATTGGCCAGCATGGTGGCGCTTAGCAGATCCCCGACCCCGATGGGGTGGCGAGCAAAGGGGTAGAGCGGGCGCGAGAGGTGAAACGCCCCCTCCTCGCACACCAGCAGCATCTCGAAGCGATCCATGGCAAAGCCGGCCTTGCCCAGATGTTTCACCAGCACCATCTTGACCCCCTGCTCCCGCAGCTGCTGGCACGCCGCCAGCGCCTGTGAGACATTGCCGATATCGCGACCGGTCAGCTGCTCCAGCTCCAGCAGGTTGGGGGCCAGCAGGTCGGCGCGGGGCAAGGCCCGCTCCCGGAAAAAGTCGGTGACGCCGGGCGCCACTATGCACCCCTTGTCCGGATGACCCATCACGGGATCGCAGAAGTAGAGGGCGCCTGGATTGCACGCCTTGAGCCGGGCCACCGCTGCCAGGATCTCCTCCCCCTGCTCGGCCGAGCCGAGATAGCCGCTGAGCAGCGCATCGCACTGGGCCAGCACGCCAATCTCCGCCAGCCCATCCACCAGCTGGGCGATATGGCCCGCCGGCATCACCATCCCCTGCCACCCCTCACTGTACTGGGTGTGGTTGGAGAACTGCACCGTGTTCATCGGCCACACCTCGATGCCGAGGCGACGCATGGGAAAGACGGCGGCACTGTTGCCGGCACAGCCAAAGACCACATGGGATTGAATGGAGAGCACTCGCTTCATGATGACTCACGCAAGAAAAGAGAAATTCCGGAGGGAAAAACGGGCCTTGCGGCCCGTTGTTGTCACTGTGATTAACGCAGCACCTTGACGGTGTAGCTGCCATCGGCCTGACGATAGAGGCCGTGGATGTCGGTCTCGAAGCCCGGGTAGTGGGCACCGATCTCGCACAGCATCTCGAGGAACTCGAGCACCGGCAGAGAATCCTGGGTCACCATCTCGCCCGGCAGAACCAGCGGTACTCCCGGCGGGTACGGCAGGATCATGTTGGCGCTGATGCGGTCAACCATGTCACGCAGCGGCACTTCCACCACGTTGCCGGCCAGCTCTTGCTGCCATGCGGCGTGCGGAGTCATCTTCATCTCCGGCAGTACGTCGAACGCCTTGAACATCAGCTCCGGCAGACGGTACTTGCTGGTCAGCTCGTGAATGCGCTGCGCCAGCTCCTGGATGCGCATCCCTTCGTAGAAGCTCGGGTCTTCACGATAGAGGCTCGGCAGGATGCTCTTGATGGTCAGGTTCAGATCGTAACCACGCTTGAACTCGGTCAGGGCACGCAGCAGCTGCATCGCCTTGGACTGATCGATACCAATGGAGAAGAGGAACAGCATGTTGTAGGGGCCGGTCTTCTCGACCACGATGCCGCGCTCGTCCAGGAACTTGGAGACCAGGGAGGCAGGGATGCCCTTCTCCAGCAGCTGGCCGTCACGGCCCATACCCGGTGTCAGCAGAGTGACCTTGATCGGATCCAGGTACATGTGGTTGTCATCGATGTCCTTGAAGCCGTGCCAGTCATCTTTCGGATCCAGCTTCCAGCACTCGACGGTGTCGATGTTGTCCGGCTGCCATACGTCGAAGAACCAGCCTTCGCTCTGATCACGCAGACGCTTGATCTCTTTGCGGAAGGAGATGGCGCGATCGATGGAGTCCTTGATCAGACGCTTGCCGGTGTTGCCACGCATCATGGCAGCAGAGATCTCGGTAGAGGCCACGATGCCGTACTGCGGCGAGGTGGAGGTGTGCATCATGAAGGCTTCGTTGAAGGTCTCTTCCTCCACGTCACCCTTGATGTGGATCATCGAGGCCTGGGAGAAGGCCGCCAGCAGCTTGTGGGTGGACTGGGTTTCGTAGAACACCTTGCCCGGCATCGCTTCGCCGCTCATGCCGCACTTGCCTTCATAGATCGGGCTGAAGTTGGTGTAAGGCACCCAGGCACTGTCGAAGTGGATGTAAGGAGTATCCAGACTCTCCTTGATGAAGCCGGTGTTGTAGAGCAGGCCATCATAGGTGGAGTTGGTGACTACGGCGTAACGGGGAGCCTGAGCACCCGGTGTCGCGGCAACCTTGGCTGCGATGGTGTCGCGGCTGAATTCGCTCTGCGGGATACCACCCAGAATGCCGTAGGCGTTGCGGGTCGGACGGAAATAGATCGGCGTCACGTCGTTCATCATCATCAGGTGAGTGAGCGACTTGTGGCAGTTGCGGTCAACCAGCACTGTGCTGCCGGCCGGCGCTGAATACATGCCGACGATCTTGTTGGCAGTGGAGGTGCCGTTGGTAACGATATAGGAGCGATCGGCGTTGAAGGTACGGGCGATGTACTCTTCGGCTTCCTTGTGCGGACCTGAGTGATCCAGCAGGGAGCCCAGCTCCGGCATGGAGATGGAGACGTCAGCCTTGAACGCGTTCGGGCCGTAGAAGTCATAGAAGATGCTGCCGGCCGGGCTCATCTGGAAGGCGGTACCACCCATGTGACCCGGAGTACAGAAGGTGTATTTACCCTCTTCCACGTACTTGAACAGTGCCTTGGTGAACGGCGGCAGGATGGCGTCCTGATACTCCTGAGTGGCCTGCCCCATCTTGAGGGCGATGTCGTCAGCCATGCCGAGACGGTACTCGAAGAAATGGACGTTCAGACGCAGGTCGGTCAGGTGAATGTCCAGGGTGGACTGGTCGTTGGCGAAGGCGAAGATCGGCAGCTTCTCGTTGCGATCGTGGATCTCCTTGCACAGACCCAGAGAGTATTTGTCCCAGTCGAAGATGGCGCCGCAAACGCGGGGGTTCTTCTCAATCAGCTTCAGCAGGTCGGCGACGTCGACCGGATAAACAACCTCGAAACCCTTGCGCTCTAGGGAGGCTTGCAGCTGGCGAATGGGCTCTTCTTTAAAGAAAACGCCGAGGTGGTTGAGGATGGCAATGATATTCATCGTAATGCTCCACACGTAAAGGGGCGCTCTCCATCAGGGATGGTGAGTGAAGAGCGCTCGGAAGATAAAAGGGGAAATCAGTTGCTGGGTTGTTCGTTCAGCAGGGCATCGTGCTGACGCAGACCCAGTTTTTTGGCGTAGAACATCAGGATGATGAGCGACACCACGAAGGTAGCTGTGAGGTTGGAACCCTTGGCACCCATCAGGGCTACCAGACAGAAGACGCAGGCCACACCGGAGAAGATCATGGCGCCGATGCTGCGGGAGGTCATACCTTCAAAGCGGATCAGGTTAATGCTGGAGTAGAAGTAGGGCAGCATGGTCAGCAGCACCGCATCTGTGGTCAGCACATTGAAGAGGTCGGCAGCGTGGGCAGACTGGGAGGTGAAGGCGGTCAGGCCAATCATCAGGGCAGTCATCTTCAGGGAGCCCAGGATCAGACCCTTCTTGGCCACGCCGTTCTTGTCCACTTCACCGTAGATTTTCGGGAAGTTGCCGTCGTTGGCGGCACGCTTGCCCGCCTCGCCTACCAGCATCATCCAGGAACCGAGCGAGGTGAAGCAGGCCAGAGCGGTGAAGGCAGAGACAAACGGTGCAGACCAGCTACCGAAGATGGCGGAAGAGGCCATGGCAAACGGGGCGCCGGAAGCAGCCACTTCACCGGCCGGGAACATGCCGCTGATCACCTGGGTAGAGAGGATGTAGATAACACCCGCGATACCGGTACCCAGCATGGTGGCGAGCGGTACGGTGCGCTTGGGATTCTTCACCATGCCGGAGGAGACGGCGGCAGATTCAACACCGACGAAAGACCAGAGGCAGATCAGCACGGCGCTGATGACCGCATGCAGGTCGCTGCCACTGGTGGTGTTCCAGTTCTGGCTGTAGACGGTGGCATCAAAATGACCCCAGCCCATCACCGCAGTACCGACAACCGGCAGCAGGATCAGCACCAGACCCAGGGTACAGAGTCGGCTCACCCAGCTACCGCCAAGCAGGTTGACGAAGGTGAAGATCCAGACGGCAGCGATGGTGGCTGCGGCGGCCGGAATTGGGCTGTTGAGAATGGGGAAGAAGACCGAGAGGTAGGAGACGCCGGTAATGGCGATGGCCAGGTTACCGATCCAGTTAGCGTGGTAATAAAGCACACCGGTCTGGAAACCGAACACCGGAGAGATCTCGCCAGCGTAAGCAATGGGGCCACCCTCTTGCGGGTTCTTGGTAGCAAGGCGGGCGAAGACAAAGGCGAGGCCCATGGCGCCTACCAGACAGATTGCCCAGCTAAAGACAGAGATGGAGCCGATGGTGGCCAGTGCCGAAGGCAGCAGCGCAATACCACTCCCCATCATGTTGCCGGCCACCACACCTGTACAGGCGATAAGGCCAATCTTCTTGCTCGTATCTAGGGACATAAGATCTCCGGTTCTATAAAAGGTCGGGTCGTCACATACACATTTGGCGGAACGCCCCGCCAAAGAATGGGCACAGACTAGGCCTCTCATCCCCGGAAAACATAAAGACCAGCTAACGGATAAAAATATGAGCCAACTTTTTTCGCTGTCTCATTATTTTTGATAAAAACCATTTAAAAACAGTCAATTGACATCAGGTCACACCGCCACCTTGATAAAACCTTGATATCCTTCCGCCCCATTTTGGCCCCTTGATAACCCCCTTATCTCGCCGTCTTGATATTTTTGACCAGATAAACCCGGGATAAAGCAGCTCCCATTGCGCCCACTCCCCTTGTAACCATCCGAACGCCCTTTGGGTCATAACCCTAAGTGGCCGCTCACCTCCTGCTTTCCCCTTCGCTCGGCTCATCACAATCCAAACTCAGAGGTAAAGCGCAACGGCGATAACCGGTCAGCAATGAGAAATGGGTCGAGACAGACAGCTTATCCCGCCGCCAACCATGAGCAGATGTCACAAGCTGCGTGCGCGGCGTGAAGCCGAACAAACGCGAGAGCCGCGAATGCCGCGGGCAAGACAAAGGCAGATGTAGATAGTGGGGAGCTGCGGGGGATAAATCGGGCCGTACCAGAGCGACTATCTCCGGTGGCAAACAAGCAGGATTGAGACAAGCAGAAACCGCACAGGCCGCCCGAAGACAGCCTGTGGATGGGGTCGGCAACCGCGCCGACCGGGGGAAACCCAACACTGCGGAGTTAGAAGAGCTTCACCTTGCTCTGGCCCAGCGCATTGAACAGAGCCGGGGTGAGGCTCTCCATATTGCTGTAGAAACCGAGCTGCTGGCAGAGCAGATAAGTCTGCTCGGTCGCCTCCATCAGAAAGGCCTGACTGTAGGCATCACCCGCCGCCTCGGGGCGACCATCCAGCTCCGCCAGCTTGCCCTGCAGTATGTAATAGAGCACCGAGCGGCCGCGACTCGCCGCCTTCTCCAGCAGATAGTTGGCCTGCTGTTGCTGGCCGTTGAGGATCGCCTGCAGGGTCAACGCCTCCCACACCCGAGCAGGGAGAGCACCGCTGTTTTGCACCACGCTGGCGAGATGAGTGCCAATCCCCTGCAGCCGCTCGCTCTCGGATTTGCCCGCCAGGGTGGCCAGCGCCTCGCCCGCCAGATAGCGCTCCGCCAACAGCAGCGGCTGATCCGGATGGGCAATCAGCGCCTGCTCCAGCAGATCAATCCCACGCTTGAGGGCGACCGGATCCCGGCTGTTGATGTAGTACTGCGCCTCCATCATCGCCATCAGGGAGGCATCATCGGTCGGCCAGCCCATCCCCGGCTCGGCATCGGGTTGGTCTAGGGCGCGCAGCAGATCCTGGCTGCTCGACTGCAACACGCCGTGCACACTGTGGCGACTGAGCTGGTACTGATGGCTGAACAGCACCCGGTTGGTGTTGATATTGCGATACTCCAGATCGAGATAGGTGCCACGGGGCTGGCGGGTGACCCGCACACTCAGCTCCTTGCCGGGCATGATGCCCCCCATCAGAGTGGTGGCACCATACTGCACCCGCAGCGGCGTAGCCACGGCCACCTCCCCCATCAGGGCGCGGGTAATGCCATCGGCGAGGCGCACGTTCTCGTTGTTGTCATCCATACCGGAGTGGAAGCGGAACACCAGCAGATTGGGATCCAGCATGGCGTGTACCTGGGGGCTGGTGTGCTGGTAGCTGAGCATGCTGACAATGGCGATCAGCACGATGGCAACGAAGATATCGAAACTCACCATCTTCCAGCGGCTGCGGGCATCCTTGGCATGGGTAGAGATGGCGCGGGTCAGGGGCCCGGCGGGAAAAGGGGCGACATTGGGCTGTGCATCATCATCCTGCTCAGCCACGGGCGGGCTCAGATCGGAGAGCGTCGGGTTGTCGGAGAGAGCGGTATTGACCGCGGGCGCGGGCTGCTCGTCCGCCATCACCACGGAAACCACCTGCAACGGCCGCACCGGTGCCACCAGCTTGTAGCCGCGCTTGGGTACGGTGACGATATAGTCGGTCGCATCGGTGCGACCATCTTTGAGGATCTTGCGCAGTTCGAAGATGGACTGGGTCACTACCTGATCGGTCACCTCGGCGCCATCCCACACCTCGTTGATCAGGGCATCGCGGCCAAACACGGTGCCGGCATTGTGGGCCAGAAACCGCAACAGATTGACCAGTCTGGGTTCGAGGTAGACCTCACGGTCGGGGCGACACAACATGTTGTCGTCAACGCTCAGGGTCCAGTCGTGGATCTCAAAAACCGATTCGCTCATGATTCACTCGCTGCAGATGGTGACAATGCACGATGAGAGAGACGCAAAACCCGGGCTGACTGAACGGAACAAGGCGCTATCACTACAGGTGACAGATAAAAAGAGAACCGAAGCAATCACATCTCTGAGAGTCAGTCTGGCCAGGCCATCCTGTTTACGTCTGAAGGGCATCCTTGCGGGCATTCCGACCACCGGGATCGGAAGGGATCACTTTAAGCAAAACGGGAGCTGGATCCCACTTTTTTTGGCTATAAATCGCCGTTGAGTTGATCCGACACCGCACTTTTCGGCAAATAGCATGCCAACTAGTATTCATATGAACATTCCATATGCCGGAATCAAAAAGCCCTGAACATCAGGGCTTTCTCATTTCTTCGACAATCGGGGAGACGTTACTTCGCCAGCGGGAGCGCATCCTGCTGACGACTGCGGCGCAGATGACGCCGCCACAACGAGAAGCCGCCGTAGCCAAGACTGAGCACCACCGCATAGAGCACCTGAGTGGAGAGTGCCACCAGCACCAGAGCGCAGAGCAGTACGCTCACGCCCGCCAGTCCCTTGCCCACCCCGCCGAGCAGACGCCAGCCCGCCGCCATGCAGAGCAGGTAGACCAGCACGAAGTTGCCGTTGGCGTAGCGGATCAGCTCATCGAGCGGCAGTCGCAACCAGATGATGAGGGTGATGCAGAGCAGACAGATGGCGAGCACTAGGCCGAGCGCCCGCAGCGGCGCGCCGCGCGCGGTGAGCACGGCCAGCGAGGGGGGCAACTTGCCTTCCCGCGCCATGCTCCAAATAAGCCGGGCAAAGCCCTGAATGTAGATGTTGATGCTGGCAAAACAGGATAGGTAGCCGAGCACCGCCACCAGCCACTTGGCGGTGGGGCCGAACAGCAGCGCCAGCAGGGAGGGGATGGCGGTGGCGTTTTTCGCCTCATCGCCGTAGAGGCCATATTTGAGCACCACCAGCGAGTGCCCCCAGTAGATAAGCCCCGCCAGCAGCACCCCGCCGAGCAGGGCGATGGGGTAGTCCCGCTCCGGCCGCTTGAACTCCTCACCCATATGGGCGAAGGCTTCCAGCCCGACGAAACACCAGAACATCACCGCCAGCGCGGTGGCCATAGGGGGCCACTCATCCGCGCTAGGCAGCGGCCGGGCCGCATCGCGCCAGCTCACCTCCCCCTTGAACCAGATCAGCAGGGTGAGCCCCAAAATGGCGAGCGCAATCAGCAGTTGCAGATTGCCGGAGGAGCGCGCCCCGCGCAGCCCCAGCAGGAATACCCCGAGCAGGGTCAGCAGCTGGATGGCCCAGAGGGTCCACTCCCCCATCTCGAACAGGGCATGCCAGAAGCCGGCGGCAATCATCAGGGCGGCAGGCAGCCCCACCGGCAGCACAGCCAGAAACAGGAAGGCGGAGAAGCGCTCGGCGCCGTTGCCAAAGGCGAGGCCAATCAGGTGCGGCGCGCCGCCCGCATGGGGATAGCGACGGCCGAGGCGAGCGAAGGTAAAGGCGATGGGCAGCACCAGCGCAATCAGCAGCAACCAGGCCCAGAGCGAGGCCCCGCCCGCCAGCGAGGCGGCAGTCGCCGGTACCACGAAGATCCCGGTGCCGAGCAGCGAGGTGGCGAGCAGCCCCATCCCCTGCCAGAGCCCGAGATCCTTTTTCAACCCAGACATATCCTTTTGTCCCGACTAGAAAAACATCCCGCCATGTTAGGCCTGCTCCGCCCCTTTGTTAAGCACGATGGTTAAGCGTGGCGGCGAAAATATGCAGCCTTTTATTCAGGCTCGGACTCAGCTTGCAGAGATTCGGCCAGAAAATCCCCCAGCAGGGTGATCTTGAGCACCTGCCGCCGCGCCGCCGGATAGATGAAGTAGAGGGTCTTGGCCGGGCTCTGATAGCGACCAAGCAGCGGCAGCAGACGCCCCGCAGCGATATGCTCACGCACCTGTTCGGCGGGCTGCAAGGTGATGCCAGCCCCCGAGAGCGCAGCCGTCAACAAGGCTGGCCAGTGATTGATGCGCAGGCGCGAGGCTACCCGCACCTCCTCGCTCTGACCATCGCCCCCGACAAACTGCCAGCGCTCGTGCTCCCCCCAGTTGCCGTGCAGGCACTGGTGGCGAGCGAGATCGGCCGGATGACGGGGTACGCCGTGGCGATTGAGGTAGTCGGGGGCCGCGCAGAGACGGTAGTGCTGGGTCAGCAGCGGACGGGCAATGAATGCCTCATCCTGCGGGCGCAGGGTGCGAATGGCGGCATCGAATCCCTCCTCCACCAGATCGACCCAGCGGGGGGTGAGCTGCAGATCCAGATCCAGCATGGGGTAGCGGTCGAGAAAAGCGGGCAGCAGCGGCACCAGCCGGTGGTGGCCAAAGCTGAGGGGAGCGGCGATGCGCAGCCGTCCGGCCGGCTCGGCCAGCAGGTTCTGGGTGAGCGACTCGGTCAGTGCCAGCTCCTCCAGTACCCGCTGGCAGCGAGCGAGAAAAAGCTGGCCCAGCTCTGTCAGGGTCTGCTGGCGGGTGGTCTTGTGAAACAGCTTGCCCCCCAGCCACTGCTCCAGTCCCAGCACATGCTTGCCCACCATCTGGGCGCTGATCCCCTCTTCGCTCGCCACCGCGCTGTAGGAGCCGAGATCCACCACCCGGATGAAGATACGCATGCTGGTCAATCGGTCCACAACCCCTCCTTTTTGCCCGTTTCAAGGCCGTTTGGCCCGCGACCAGGGCCCTGATTCACAACCAAAAGTTTAGTAAGAAATGGATTTTAGCCAATTTATTCAACTTTTAGTTACCAATACAGTGATGCCATCCCTCCCCCACAGGATAAATTCCCATGAAAAGCACCTATCTGGCCGCCCTGCTGGTCGGTCTACTGGCGAGCGGCGCCAGTCAGGCTGCCGAGAGCAGCTTTATCAGCAACCACGACCATGCCCCTGCCTCAGCAACTCAAGCCCGGCCCGATATCTTTCGGGTCAGCCTGCTCGGCACCGGCACTCCGGTGCCCCAGATCAGCCGGGGCGGCTACAGCACTCTGGTCGAGGCGGGCAACCAGAAGCTGGTGTTCGATTTTGGCCGCAACTCCGCCACTCGCCTGTGGCAGCTGCATATCCCCATCGGCCGGGTCAACGCCTTCTTCCTTACCCACTTTCACTCAGACCACACCAACGGGCTGGCGGATCTCTGGCTGACCGGCTGGCTACAACCGGCCTATGGCCAGCGCCACGCGCCGATGGAACTCTACGGCCCCAAAGGCACCACAGCTCTCGCCCGTGGCTTGCAGCAGGCCTACGCCACCGACATCGCGACCCGGGTCAAGGATGAGGGAACGCCTCTGGACGGGGTGGAGATCAACAGCCACGAGGTCACCGCCGGGGTGGTCTACAACCATGACGGGGTCAAGGTAACCGCCTTTGACAACGACCACGGGGTCAACATCAAGCCGTCATTCGGCTATCGCATCGACTATCACGGCCACAGCGTGGTGCTCTCCGGCGATACCCGCTACAGCCCCGAAGTGGTGAAGCAGGCCAAAGGGGCCGATCTGCTGGTGCACTGCGTCTCCATGACCTCTGCCGAGCAGATGAAGGCCAACCCCGGCTACAAGGCGATCGCCGGTCACCTCGCCTCCCCCGAGCAGGCGGCCCGGGTAATGAACGAAGCCAAACCGGCGCTGACCGTGTTCAGCCATATCGGCCTCAACGGCAAGATCAGGGTCAAAGATCTGGCGCAGGATCTGCGTGCCCGCTACTCGGGCCCCTTTGTCATCGGCAACGACCTGATGCAGATTGATCTGCCCACCACGGCCTCCGGCAAGGGCTACGCCCTCTGGCAGTCGGAGAATATCGACAATGCCCAATCCTGAATCCCGGCCATAAAAAAGCCGCCTCTTGCGAGGCGGCTTCTTCATTCAACTTGGTAACCGACGTTATCAGGCAATCAGCTTGTAGATGATACCGGACATGGCGATCAGGCCGATGATGGTCACGAAACCGTTGCTGATGTTGCCAGCGTATTTGCGCATGGCCGGAACCTTGGTGATGGCGTACATCGGCATCAGGAACAGCAGCATTGCGATGATCGGGCCGCCCAGGTCTTCAATCATGCCGAGGATGCTCGGGTTGATGGTGGCGATGGCCCAGGTAGTCAGGATCATGAACACGGCAGTGACTTTGTTCAGTTGCTTGGTGTCAACGTTCTTGCCCTTCTCGCGCAGCGCCTTGGCCATCAGGCCGTTCATGCCCTCTTGCGCACCCAGGTAGTGACCCAGGAAGGATTTGCTGATGGCAACCATGGCGATCAGCGGAGCCACAGTACCGATAACCGGGTTATCGAAGTGGTTGGCCAGGTAGGACAGGATGGAGATGTTC
Organism: Aeromonas sp. 600724; assembly: GCF_049175135.1. NCBI lineage: Bacteria > Pseudomonadati > Pseudomonadota > Gammaproteobacteria > Aeromonadales > Aeromonadaceae > Aeromonas > Aeromonas sp. 600724. The sequence continues at coordinate 59,833 of NZ_JAAKUM010000003.1, forward strand.
TGTTCTTTGGCAGCAGCCAGGTCAGCCGGGGAGAGGCTCAGTACGCAGCTGAATACGAAGAACATAACGGTCATCACCATCATGACGTGGGCGCCCAGCAGGATGTTGCTGCACTTCTTCTCGGCACCTTCACCGTAACGACCTTTGTTGTCCACCGCGAAGGAGGAGATGATCGGGGAGTGGTTGAAGGAGAACACCATTACCGGGATAGCCAGCCACAGGGTCTTGATGAAATCACCGTTGAAGGCGTCGGACAGGGCCGGAGCTTCAGTGATGATGGCACCGTTCCAGTGCGGGATCAGGTAGAACGCCAGACCCATCAGGGTGAGCACGAACGGGAATACCAGCACGCTCATCGCTTTGACGATAACCTGGCCGCCCAGACGAACAACCGCCATCAGACCGAGGATCAGGGCCAGTGACAGAACGGCACGGGGAGGTGCAGACATGCCCAGCTGGTGAACAATCACGCTCTCGACGGTGTTGGTAATGGCGACTGAATACATCAGCACGATCGGGTAGATGGCAAAGAAGTAGAGCAGGGTGATGAATTTGCCTGCGGTCTTGCCGAAGTGCTCTTCTACTACTTCAGTGATGTCGCCATCACGAGTAGAGCCGGACAGCACGAAGCGGGTCAGACCACGGTGAGCAAAGAAAGTCAGCGGCAGCGCCAGGATCAACATGGCAACCAGCGGCCACAGACCACCTACACCGGCGTTGATTGGCAGGAAGAGCACACCGGCACCGATCGCGGTACCGTACAGACCCAGCATCCAGACCACATCGGCCTTGTTGACGCCGCGGGAGGTGTTGCTGGCTAAACGACCATCAGCTGCAATATTCATGTCAGACATACGTTGTTCCTGTCATCTAGGAAAATGGGATTCTTGTTTGGTCGGGCCTTGGCCCGGTTCCATCTCCCTGGAACGCCTGCTGTCCGTCCTTGATATTAACCTCTCGCCCCCCGGCAACCTGGCCATCACTCCTTGTGACAACAGGATTGCAACAAACAACAGTGCGAGATTTTGACCCTGAGGGTCGGCGCCCGTCTCACTTAACAACCGATTAACGTGCGCCACTCTTGATGGGCTGACTTTAATTAAATGCCCTTATTAATCACAGCGTTTTTTTGAATTAATCAACCAAAGTTTGATTTTGGTCGCCTTTCGGACGACCAAGATCACACTCAAAGCGCCTTATTGTGAGTTTTTTTTAACAATTCAACTTAGTTTCACTGGAATCAATGGCCTGCGAGCAGCTACATATTTGCAACAAGCCACCCGTTTAGCGCGGATTGTGTGCAGCACGGCCTTGGCGTACCCTTGTGACTCACGCCTTTTTGTTGATTGATGATGACCATTACCCGTACCGATCTCGCCGAACTGGCGGTATTTGCCGCCGTCGCCCGTCACCGCAGTTTCAGCAAGGCCGCCCTCGAACTCGGGGTCTCCGCCTCCGCCCTCAGCCATAGCCTGAAGGGGCTGGAAGCCCGTCTGGGGGTGCGGCTGCTCAACCGCAGCACCCGCGCCGTGGTACCGACCGAAGCGGGCCAGCGGCTGCTCAAGCAGCTGCTCCCCACCCTCAATACTCTTGAAGAGGCGCTTTGCGAGCTAGCCCGCAACAGCGATGAACCGGTGGGTCGACTCAAACTCTGCGCCCCCCGCGGCGCCATCGACAGCCTGCTGGCACCTGTGCTGATCGACTATCTGGCCCGTTATCCGCGGATGCAGGTGGAGGTGGTGGAGCAGGAGCTGATGCCCCGGCTGATTGAAGATGGTTACGATGCCGCGCTCTTTTATGGCGATCTGCTGCCCAAGGAGATGATCGGCATCCCCCTCGGCCCGCCCCAGCGTTATCTGGTGGTGGGCTCCCCGGCCTATCTGGCGGAGCACGGTACGCCGGAGCACCCGAGCGAGCTGAGCCGCCACGCCTGCATCGGCTATCGCCTCACTCCGCACCATCACTATCGCTGGGCCTTTGCCGCCGACGGCACCATGCTGGAGATCGAAGTAACCGGGCCGCTCACCACCAGCACCCCGGCCCTCTATCTGGGCGCCGCCGAGGCTGGGTTGGGGCTCGCCTACTGTCTGGAAGAGGAGGTGAGCCAAAAAGTCGCGGAAGGGAAACTGCTCACCGTGCTGGAGCCCTGGTGCCCCACCTTTGCCGGCTTCTACCTCTTCTATCCCAGTCGGCATCAACTGGGCAGCGGCCTGCGCATCCTGATCGACATGCTCAAGGCCCACTACCAAAACCCCGGATTAATGAGTAATACTCAGCAATTCATCAAGTGAAACCCTGATTATCACCAAATAAGTATTAATCTAGACTAGCTGTTCGATAATCGAACTCCCCGAGAGAACAGATATGTCTGCCTATTTAACACTGCGGCAACGGGCCATGACCCGTCGCTTCTGGGCTTACGCCCTCCCCTCCATTCTTGCCATGCTGGTCTCGGGGGCCTACTACCTCATCGACGGCATCTTCGTCGGCCACTATGTCGGTGCCGCTGGCCTCGCCGGGATCAACCTGGTCTATCCGGTCATCATGGTGCTGATTGGTCTGGCCGCCATGATCAGCATGGGGGCCGCCACTGCCATCTCCTTCCAGCAAGGGGCGAAAAACGACAAGCTGGCCCGTCAGGCGCTGGTCAACGCCCTCTGGCTGCTGGCCGGACTCGGGGGCGTTGCGCCGGTGCTGCTCTATTACACCCACACCGATATCCTGCTGGGGCTGGGGATTGAACAGGGCACCGAGACCTGGAAACAGGCAAGCGACTACCTAACCTGGATTGGCGGCGGTACCCTGCTGCTGGCCAGCAATCTGGCGGTGCCCTATCTGCTGCGCAACGATGGCCGCCCGAAACTGGCCATGGTGCTGGTGAGCAGCGGCGCCGTGCTCAATATCATCCTCAACTACATCATGGTGGGTCGGCTGGGGCTGGGATTGATCGGGACTGCGCAAGCCACCCTGATGGCAGAGGGTGCGGTGAGCCTGATCGGCCTTGGCTACTTCTTTACCCCCTGGGCGCGGCTGCGCCTCAGCTGGCGGGATCTGGTGCCCAACCTCCCCGCCATGCCGCACCTGCTCTTTACCGGCCTGCCGAGCCTGATTGCCCAGTTCAACCTCGGCCTGCTGCTGATGCTGCACAACAGCCAGCTGATGGTGTATGGCAATGTGAAGGATCTGGCGGGTTTTACCGTTGCCGGTTACACCGAGGCGGTCTTTATCGTCATCCTGCAGGGGCTGGCGTTCGGCATTCAGCCGCTCATCAGCAAAGCGGCGGGGGCCAAGCGCCACCGCAACCTCAAGTACCTCATGGAGATGGGGCTCAAGTTCACCTTTATCTACGGCATGCTGGTGTGGCTCACCATCCAGCTGCTGCCGGGACAGGTCGCCATGCTCTATACCGGCGACAAGGATCCCGAACTGCTGGCCGCTGCCATCAGCAGCCTGACCCTCAACCTCGGCGCCATTCCGCTGGAGGGGATCATCATGTTCGGCATAGTGCTGCTGCAATCCATGGCGCGTACCCGTCAGGCGCTGGTCATCTCCATCGCCAAAACCGTGTTGCTGCTGCCGCTCATCTTCCTGCTGCCACAACTGTGGGGTCGTGATGGGGTGCTGATGGCCCAGCCCGCGACCGTGCTGCTGCTCACCCTGCCGCTCTGCTGGCTGCTGTGGCGCGAGTGGCTGCGCCTGAAGATGGCCTGCGCGCCAAAAAACAAGCGTCGCCCGCAACCGGCCCGCGCACGCGCCGCCGTCCAGCTGGCCCGTTAAGACCACCCATCCCGCAAAACAATAAAAAACCGGCATCCCCTGATGCCGGTTTCTGCTATATGGGCGGGTCTGCCTGCCCTTACTCGAGGATTCAGGCCAGCACTGCTGCCCACACTATGCCAATACTTCTGGCCTGAGCTGGGCCATCAGCCCCGGGTTGTCGGAGTAATCCACCGGAATGGCCACCACAGCAGGCCCCTCCACCGCCAGCGCGGCCCGCAGGGTGGCGCGCAGCTCGTCGGCCGAGCGCACCGCAAACCCGGCCGCCCCGAACGATTCGGCATAGCGTTTGAAGTCGATGGGGCCAAAAGAGACGCCAGAGGTGCGACAATACTTCTGCTGCTCCTGCATCGCCACCATGTTGTAGCCGTTATCGACCCAGATGATGTGGACGATATTGCTCTTGAGCCGCACCGCCGTCTCCAGCTCCATGCTCGACTGCATAAAGCTGCCATCCCCCGATACCGAGATCACCCTCTCACCCGGCCTTACCAGCGCCGCGCCGATGGCCCACGGCAGTGCCACCCCCATGGTCTGCTGACCGTTGGAGATCAGCACCTGACGGGCGCGGAAGCTGTAGAGGTAGCGGGCAATCCAGATATGGAAGCTGCCCATGTCGACGCAGAGGGTCATGTCGTCGCGCACCAGATCCTGCAGCTCGCGCACGATACGCAAGGGGTGAACCGGATTGCCGTGCATATCATCGGCCCGCATCGCCAGTCGCAGCCGCTGCTGACGTACCCCTTGCAGCAGCCGATCCACCTCGGGGGGGCGGATTTTCGGATTGCCCATGATGCGGGTCAGCTGCAACAGGTTGGCGCGGATCGACCCCACCAGCTCGGCGGTCGGGCAGTAGCTGCTGTCGATATCGGCAGGCAGCACGTCGATATGGAGGATGCGCCGCTCCCGGTCGCCATTCCACAGCACGGGGTCGTACTCGATGGGGCTGTAGCCGATGCAGATCACCAGGTCGGCCCCTGCCAGCAGTTGATCCCCCGGCTGGTTGTTGAAGAGCCCCACCCGTCCGGCAAAGTCATCGAAGTGGCAGCTGTCCACCACCCCGGCAGCCTGATAGGTACCGGTCACCGGCAGCCGCACCTTGTCGAGGAAGGCGCGCACTGCCTCGGCATTTTCCGGCCGGCTGGCCATCAGGCCGAGCAGCACCACCGGATTCTGGGCGTTGCGCAGCAGGGTCAATGCCTGCTCCATATTCTGCTCATCGGCGCAGCCCGGCTCCGGCACTTCGCGGGGCACCAGCACATTGCCCTGTACCGGCTTGTTGATGATGTCCATCGGCAGGCTGACAAACGCCGCCCCCGGCCGTCCCAGCTCGGCGGCGCGAAAGGCGTTGGCCATCACTTCCGAAATCGCCGCCCCGCTGTTGACCTGGGCACTGAACTTGGTGACCGGACGGCAGAGGTTGACCGTATCCATGCTCTGATGAGTGAGTTTGAGGCCATCGGCACGGCGAACCGCACCGCCCAGCGCCACCATGGGGTCCCCCTCCGAGGTGGCCGTCGCCAGCCCGGTAATGAGGTTGGAGCAGCCGGGGCCCGAGGTGACCAGCGCCACCCCGGCCTTGCCGGTGAGACGCCCCACGGCGGCCGCCATAAAGGCAGCGTTCGCCTCGTGGCGCACCACTATGGTCTCGATGGGGGAGTCCTCCAGCGCATCGAACACCCGGTCAATCTTGGCCCCCGGAATACCGAACACCTGCTTGACCCCTTGCGCCTCCAGATGACGAACCACCAGCTCGGCACCGCACTTCCACTGTCTGTTTTCCATGATATTGATCCTTGTCTATCAGCCTTCGGCGGCCTGAATGGCGCGATCGAGATCGGCGGGGTTGAGGTCGGCCTGCCGGAAAGCGGGATCCGATGGCAGGGCCAGATTGAGGTGACGCACCACTGAAAGTCGCAGGGTGCCGTGGGCCATGGTGTAGTCGAGCAGATGGCCGCCCCCCTTGCGATCGGCGGTGATCATGTGTTCGTGAAAGCCCGCCACATTGACCCCCTGCACGAACGGCGGGCAGCGAAAGCCCACCAGGGTTCCCGCCACCGCGGCAAAGCGGAACAGCGGTTGCTGTTCGATGGCTTCCAGCATGGGGCGATAAGGGGGCTCCTGACGCGGCACGGTACGTACCTTGGCCGTCTCAAACTGGCCGTCGAGGCGCAGGGCGACGAAGACGTTGTCGGATCCCACCAGCCGATCCACCCACTGGTGGATCTCGTCACGGCTGAGGGGATGGTCGAAGCGACGCTCCAGACAGGGGCGAAAATGGGTCATCACCGCAAAGGGGGTCTTCTGATCGGCGCGGGCGGGCCGGGCCGAGCCATCGGAGCGCAACTGGTGGATCTGCCGCTCGAAGGCGATCAGCTCACCATCGAGGTGATTGAAGGTGCCGAGGCCAAAGTCGCCGTGGCGCAGCAGCTCGCTCATGGTGGTCTCCCCTTCGTAGACCCCCGCCAGCAGGGCGCTCATCAGGGAGCTCTGGTAGATCTCGCCACCGTCATGCTGCCTGCGCCAGCGGGAAAACTGCTGGCTCACTTCGGGGGCACAGCTGCACCCGGCACTGTCAGATGTTGCAATATGTTCCATTCGGGTTTCACCTCCACCGTGAATCCTGTTAGCGTTCGGATCCAATGGTGACTTGGTTCACATTTCAACACCAATACGCTGATCCCATGACTTTGAGACTCAATCGATATGGAACTTCGTACGCTCCGCTACTTCATGGCCGTTGTTGAAAAGCAGAATTTCACCCGCGCAGCCGAATCACTCAACATGGCCCAGCCGCCCCTGAGCCAGCAGATCCGCAAGCTGGAAGAGACCCTGGGCACCCCGCTGCTGCGCCGTTTGACCCGCAGTGTCGAGCTGACCGAGGCGGGCGAGAGCCTCTATCGGGATGCGGCGCAGATCCTGGCGCTGGCCGATGCGGCAAAACTGAAGGTAAAGCGGATTGCCCGGGGCGAGCAGGGGGCACTGCGGATCGGCTTTGCCGGTTCCACCGTGCTCCACCCTGCAGTGCTGACCCTGCTGCACGACTATCGGGAGCGCTACCCCGAGGTGGCCCTCAGCCCGCAGGAGGGCACCATGCCGGCACTGGTGGAGGCGCTACGCAACGATCGGCTGGACGCCGCCATCTTGCGGCTGCCCTGCCGGGGTAGCGAGGGCTTTGCCCATCACCTTATCGAGCAGGAGCCGCTGCTGATCGCCCTGCCCACCAGCCACCCCAAGGCCAAGCCGGGCCCCTTGCCACTGGCCAGCCTGAAGGACGAGAGTTTTATTCTGTTTCCCCACGCCATCGGGCCCGGGCTCTATGACGGAATAGTGGGTCTCTGCCGGGAGGCGGGGTTCGAACCGATACTGGGGCCCGAATGCCCGCAGGTGATCTCCACCGTCGGCATGGTGCAGGCGGGCTTTGGCGTAACCCTGGTGCCCAGCTCGGTGGCGGCGCTGCGCCCGCTCGGGGTCAGTTATCACCCCATTGAGGGCAACGGCATGATGACCAGTATCAGTCTGGCGACACGGCCACACCCAAGCAGTGCCGTGTTGCGGCACTTTATCGCCCAGATCCGTGCTGCCCAGATACGACAAGACCTCCCGAAGGAGGCCCTGTTGAACAAGCTTGAACCGGTTTGATGGCCAGCTTGCCTGATGCGACGGCTTATTTGACGGTGCTGCTTATTTGACCGTCACGCGGGCAAACTTGCGCTTGCCGACCTGATAGACGGCGGTACCGGCACCGATGAGTGCCTTGCCATCTTCCAGCTTCTCACCATCCACCTTGACCGCGCCCTGCTTGATCATCCGCAGCGCTTCGGAGGTGGTGGCCACCAGATCGGCCTCTTTCAGCAGGTTGGCAATGGCCAGACCTTCGCCTTCCAGAGCCAGCTCGATTTCCGGCATCTCGTCCGGGATGGCGTTCTTGGAGAAGCGCTGGGTGAAATCTTCGTGGGCCGCTTCAGCCGCCGCTTCGTCGTGATAACGGGCGATGATCTCTTTGGCCAGCCAGATCTTCACATCACGCGGGTTGAGAGTGCCGGCAGCGATGCCTGCCTTGAACTCTTCAATTTCAGCCAGCGGACGGAAGGAGAGCAGCTCGTAGTAGTTCCACATCAGATCGTCGGTGATGGACATGATCTTGCCGAACATCTCACCCGGGGCGTCGTGGACGCCGATGTAGTTGCCTGCGGACTTGGACATCTTCTTGACGCCATCCAGACCCACCAGCAGCGGCATCATCAGCACGCACTGGGTCGCCATGCCGGCATCTTTTTGCAGCTCGCGGCCCATCAGCAGGTTGAACTTCTGGTCGGTACCGCCCAGCTCAACGTCCGCCTTCAGCGCGACCGAGTCATAGCCTTGCAGCAGCGGATAGAGGAATTCGTGAATCGCGATGGATTGGCCGCCGGTGTAGCGCTTTTTGAAGTCGTCACGCTCCATCATGCGGGCCACGGTCTGCTTGGCCGCCAGCTTGATCATGCCGGTCGCACCCAGCTCGCTCAGCCAGGTCGAGTTGTACTCGATGCGAGTCTTGGCCGGGTCGAGGATCTTGAACGCCTGCTCGGCATAGGTGAGGGCGTTGTGCTTGATGGCCTCTTCGGAGAGCGGCGGACGGGTGGCGTTCTTGCCGGAGGGATCACCCACCATGGCAGTGAAGTCACCGATCAGCAGGATCACTTCATGGCCCAGATCCTGGAAGGTCTTCAGCTTGTTGAGGATCACGGTATGACCCAGGTGAATGTCGGGGGCGGTCGGGTCCATGCCCAACTTGATGCGCAGCGGGCGCCCTTCCTTCAACTTGGCGACAAGTTCTTCTTCAACCAGAATTTCTTCCGCTCCGCGCTTGATCTCGGCTAGCGCCACCTCGAGCTGGGACATTTTTTGACTCTCCATCACGATTCCACAGGGCCAAACATATTACTGGAATGGCGGGCCAATTGGAAAGGCTGTAAAATCCGTCCATTCTGCCCGACTTCATCTGCTTCTCATGGTTATTTGGCACGCCTTCAACGCACTCCCCCACTGGCACCGCAAGATGGTGCTGATCTTGAGCATCATGATCATGATGCTGGCGGCCTGGCCCAGCGAACAGGCAGTAGCAACACGGGTCGATGAAAACGGCAACGAAATTGCCCTGCGGGAACCGGCCAACGACAACGCGCTAAACAACGAGCTGCCAGCCGAGGCCGCCCAGCCCGTTACCCCGCCCAAGCCGCGCTATATCACCAAGCAGGTGAAGGTGCGCCGTGGCGACAACATGGGGGTGATCTTCCAGCGCATTGGCCTGAGCACCACGGATCTGCACCTGATCGACCAGCTCGAGGGCAGCGATCCCCTGCGGATGCTGCAACCGGGGCAGGAGCTCACCTTCACGCTCACCGAGAACGGCGAGCTGCACAGCCTCTATTACCCCCACAGTCTGGAGCAGGCGCTCAAGGTGAGCCGCAAGGAGGAGACCTTTGTCGCCCGCAACGTCAAGATCGCCCTCGACACCCGCGAACAGGTGAGCAAGGGGGAGATCCGCTCCAGCTTCTGGGGCGCGGCGGTGGATGCGGGGATGACCGAAGATCAGATCATGGACTTGGCCGCCATCTTCGGCTGGGACATCGACTTTGCCCAGGACTTGCAGCCGGGGGACAGCTTCCGGGTGGTCTATGAAGACAAGTTCCGCGACGACGAGCGGGTCGCCTCCGGCGATATTCTGGCCGCCGAGTTCGTCAACCAGGGCACTGCCTACCGCGCCGTGCTCAATGAAGATGGCAACTACTACACCCCGGAAGGCAAAGCCATGCGCAAGAGCTTCCTGCGTGCGCCGGTCAACTTCAAATACATCAGCTCCAACTTCAACCCGCGCCGCCTCCATCCGGTGACCGGCAAGATCCGCCCCCACAACGGCATCGACTATGTGGCGCCGGTGGGCACCCCCATCATGGCGGCGGGCTCCGGCAACGTGGTGGCGGCGGGCTACAACCAGTTCAACGGCAACTACGTCTTTATCAAGCATGCCGGCAACTATGTGACCAAGTACCTGCACCTCTCCAAACGCACCGTCAACAAGGGACAGCGGGTGAAGCAGGGGCAGACCATCGGCACTCTGGGTGGCACCGGCCGCGTCACCGGCCCGCACCTGCACTACGAATTCGTGGTGGGCGGCATTCACAAGAACCCGCGCACCCTCACCCTGCCGCAGGCAGAGACCCTGAGCGGACGCGAGCTGGCCAACTTCAAAAAGCTGGCGATGCCGCAACTGGCCAAGCTCGACAGCCCCGAGCTGCAGCTGGCCCAGAACAAGCGGGATAGCCGCGGCAACTAAGCCATCAGGGCTGGCGGGGTAGCAGCCCCGCCAGCCCTTTTTATTTTGCCTGCGCATGGCTCGGCGCCATGCTGCATCGGTGTCGGGAAGCGGACTATCCCGACCAGCGAGTGAGGAGAGCCAATGGCTGAACGCTATATCGGATTGATGTCAGGCACCAGCATGGACGGTATTGACGCCGTGCTGGTGGTGATCGACGGGGATCAACTGCGGGTCGAGGCGGCCCTCAGCCACCCCTGGCCCACCGCCCACGAGCTGCATGAGCTCTGTACCCCTAGCGACAACGAGATCGATCGCATGGGGGTGGCCGACAATCTGGTGGCGCGCGAATTTGCCGCCGCCACCCACGCCCTGCTGGCCAAGACGGGCCTCACGCCCGCCGATATTCGCGCCATCGGCAGCCACGGCCAGACCATCCGCCACCGCCCCCAGCTTGGCTTCACCCTGCAGATCGGCAACGCCGCCCTGCTAGCGGCGCTAACCGGCATCGACGTTATCGCCGATTTTCGCACCATGGATATGGCCCTCGGTGGTCAGGGGGCGCCGCTGGTGCCCGCCTTCCATCAGGCGCTGTTTGCCAAACCCGGCGCCCTGCGAGTGGTACTGAACCTCGGCGGCATCGCCAATATCTCGGTGCTGCCGGGCAATCCGGGCGGGGTATATGGTTTTGATACCGGCCCGGCCAACACCCTGCTCGATGGCTGGTATCGCCGCCATCAGCCCCACGGCGGCAACTATGACGCCGGTGGCAAATGGGCCGCCAGCGGCAAGCCCATCCCTGCCCTGCTGGAGAAACTGCTGGCTCACCCCTACTTTGCCGCCCCCTCCCCCAAGAGCACCGGACGGGAGATGTTTACCCTCGATTGGCTCGATGGGGAGCTGGCAGGCACTTCATACGCCCCCGTGGATGTGCAGCGCACCCTGCAGGCGCTCACCTGCCACAGCATCGCCCGCCAACTGCCCGCCCGGCCCGAATCAGTCGGTGCCAGCCAGCCGAAAGCCGAGCTGTTTGTCTGCGGCGGCGGTGCCCATAACGCCCCCTTGCTGAAGGAGTTGGCCAGCCTGCTGCCTGCATGGCGCATCGCCAGCACCGCCGAACTGGGCATTGCGCCCGACTGGATGGAAGGCGCAGCCTTTGCCTGGCTGGCGGAGCGCTTTATCAAGCACAAACCCGGCAACCTGCCCGCCGTCACCGGCGCCAGCCGTCCGGCTGTGTTGGGTGCTCTCTACCCCGCACCCTAGATATCCCCCAGATATGCAAATGACGACAGCCCCGATATGGGGCTGTCGTCATGTCACATCATGAACAGTGGCACTTTGGCCAACACCCGTTGTTACATGGCATTGGTGGACTCAAAAATTTTGTCGGCGGACGCTTCGACAAAGCCCGGATAGAGCACGCCATCTATCTGCGGGTAGCGCAGGGCGAACTCGTAGAAGCAGCTCGGGATGGTACGCACCCCATCGCTGAACGGCACCTCTGCTTTGTCCGCCATGGTGGAGGATTGCTCCAGCATCACCTGCGGATCCCCTTTCACCTCGCCACCCACGCTGTTGAGCACAAAACCCGCCGCCTTCAGCGCCGCATTGACCTGATGGATGGTGTCGAAATCCTTCAACTTGTTGATATTGACCGTGAAGTGGTTGGCACGATAACCCCAGGCTGCCATCCAGGCCGCATACTCGCTCTCCGCCAGCAGAGTCTGATAATCGGCATAGGAGACCTGCCAGGGGGCGCCGGTGTAGAGAAATGCCGGGGTATCGGTCAGATGATCAGGCACCTGATTGGCCAGCTTGTGGATGATGGCCTGGGCAGCCGAAGAGAGCTCTTCCACCTTCAGCTCACTGATAAACACCTTGGGAGCGTCCGGATCCTGATGCTCGAAGTGCTTGGCGTAGAGCTTCTTGGCCTTGAAGACGTACTCGCCCTTCTGCTCGTAACCGAGCGCGAGAAAGTGGGCGGCCAGCTTCTCCAGCCCCAGCTTGGGCAGGTTGTAGGTACGAAACGCCACGTGATCGTTGACGATGGGCTCGCCGCCACCCAGCAGGGTGTGCACCTTGAGGGCGCTCGGGGTCACCTTGATGTAGTTGTCCCACAGATGGCTGAACAGGGTGTCGATATCCTTTTGCATCTCTCTTTCCTTTGATTGCGGGTACAGATGGGGGCACCGCTGGATGCCCCGTGTCGTTATTAGAAGCGCAGGCCGGGCGACAGTTGATCCGGCATCGCGGCTTTGCTGTCTTCGACAGAGGCAACCGGATACGCACAGTAGTCAGCAGCGTAGTAGGCGCTTGCTCTGTGGTTGCCGGAGGCGCCGATGCCACCAAACGGCGCGGCACTGGAGGCGCCGGTGATGGGCTTGTTCCAGTTGACGATACCGGCGCGGATCCGCTTGAAGAAGTGGTGCCAGTCCGCCTCCTTATCCCCCAGCAGACCGGCCGAGAGACCGTAGCGGGTGGCGTTGCCCTGATCGATGGCAGCATCGAAATCATCGTAACGAATGAGTTGCAGCAGCGGGCCGAAGTACTCTTCGTCAGGCAGCTCGCTGACTGAGGTCACGTCGATAATACCCGGGGAGACAAAGCCTGTGCCCGCTTCCAGGTGCTTGAGGGTAAGCAGGCTCTCGCCACCGAGGCGCTGCAGGTTGGCTTGCGCCTCGACCATGCCCAGTGCTGCCTTCTCGCTAATCATCGAGCCCATGAACGGCTGCTCGGCAGCGTCGTAGAGGCCGACCTTGATCTGGCTGACCACCTCGATCAGTCGATTGACCAGGGCATCGCCCCGCTCACCGCGCTCGACAAACAGACGGCGGGAACAGGTGCAACGTTGACCCGAGGTGATAAATGCCGACTGGACGATGGCATGGACGGCGCCGTCGATGTCGCTCACATCTTTCACGATCAGCGGGTTGTTACCGCCCATCTCCAGCGCCAGAATTTTGCCCGGCTGGCCGGCAAACTGTTGATGGAGGAAATGGCCGGTGCGGGAGGAGCCGGTAAAGAAGAGGCCGTCGATATCGGGATTGCCCGCCAGCGCCTTGCCGGTCTCGACCTCCCCTTGCACCAGATTGAGCACCCCCTTGGGCAATCCGGCCTGCTGCCACACCTTGACCATGGCCTCGGCCACCATGGGGGTCAGCTCGGAGGGTTTGAACACCACGGCGTTACCCGCGATCAGGGCCGGGACTATATGGCCGTTGGGCAGATGGCCCGGGAAGTTGTAGGGGCCGAACACAGCCACCACGCCGTGGGGCTTGTGACGGACAAACGCTTTGGCGCCCGGCATGGCATTTTCAACGGTGCCGGTGCGCTCGTCGTGGGCACGAATGGAGATGGCAATCTTGCCCTGCATGGCGGCTACTTCAGTGCGGGTCTCCCACAGCGGTTTGCCGGTTTCGCGGGCGATGGTCAGGGCCAGCGCCTCTTTCTGCTCGCCGAGCAGGTCGGCATAACGGCGCACTATGGCCAGACGATCTTCAAGGCTCAAATCCGCCCAGTGGTAGAAGGCGGCACGGGCCGCCTTGACGGCAGCATCCACTTGCGCCGCACTGGCGGCAGCCCCCTGCCAGATCACCTCGTTCTTGGCCGGATCGGTTGACTCGAACGGCTTGCCTTCACCGGCAAGCCACTGACCGTCGATAAATTGCACTAACTGGCTCATCCATTCACTCCCTGTCGCTGGCAGGCAGCCTCGGCTGCCTGCCTGATAATCGGTTTGCTTGTCCTGTTTGTCTCAGTCGAGGTCGACCACCCGCACCATGTCGCCATCCTGTACCTTGAGTGCCGCCGCCATCTTGGGCGGGATGATGGCTTCGTGCTTGTCGAGATCGACCCGGATATTGCCGTAGCAGGCGCGGTAATGCTCGAAACGGCTGTTGCAGATAAGGTGGGTCTTGCCACCGATGGGCTCGCCCACCAGCACCCGCAGTTTCTTGCTGCGGCGCACGCTGCGGATATTCTTCACGTCGCACTCGACGGTGGGGCCCGCATCGAAAATATCGACGTAGCCACGGTTCACGAAGCCCTCGTCCTGCAGCATCTTGATGGCCGGGCGAGTCTTCTCGTGGGTCTGACCGATAACGGCCCGCGCCTCTTTGCTCAGCAAATTGACGTAGATGGGGTACTTGGGCATCAGTTCGGCGATAAAACGCTTCTTGCCGATGCCGGTCAGATAGTCGACGGTGGGAAAATCCATCGAGAAGAAGTGGGTTTGCAGCCACTCGTAGAAGGGGCTGTGACCGTTGGCATCGGAGACGCCGCGCATTTCGGCGAAGACGGTCTCGTCAAACAGCTCGGGGTGCTCGGCCATAAACAGAAAGCGGTGCTTGGAGAGCAGGCGGCCGTTGAGCCCTTCGCGGGCACATTCGCGCAAGAACAGGGTGCAGAGCTCGGAGTTGCCGGTGTAGTCGTTGGAGAGAGTCAGGGTTTCAACGACGTTGTAGATGCCGAGCTTGGGAGAAGAGTGCACCACTTTGCCGATGTGGTAGTTGTAAAACGGCTGGGAGAGGCCAACCGCGGCATCGATGGCACAGGTGCCGACCATCTCGCCGGTCTCCAGATCCTCAGCCACGAAGAAGTAGAGGCAGTCCCCCTTGCCGGCGGGCTTGTCGGAAAAAGTCTGGGTAGAAGCATCGATCTTGCGCTGCAGCAACTCATCGTTGACGGGCAACGAGGTCATGCCGGTGCCGGACTCGATGGCGCAGGTCTTGAGCCCGGCAAAATCTTTTTGCTCGATGGGACGGATAACCAACATAAATGACAACTCCCTTTCATTGACGACAGGTGGGGGCCCGGCTCCTGCCGGGAGAGCTCCCCACCTCAATTTGGAATCAGGCGTTGACCACCTGGGCAACCGCCTTCTCGAAGCGGGCCAACCCTTCCTTGATGTCCGCTTCCGGGATCACCAGTGAAGGGGCAAAACGAACCACGTTGGTACCGGCAACCAGTGCCATCAGCCCCTGATCGATAGAGGCCAGCAGGAAGTCGCGGGAACGCCCCTTGAAGTCCTCGCTCAGAGCGGCACCCAGCAGCAGCCCCTTGCCACGCACTTCGCTAAAGCAGTGGTATTTGGCGTTGATCGCCTCAAGCCCATCGCGGAACAGCTGTTCGCGCCGCTTGACCCCGTCCAGTACCTCGGGAGTATTGATCACGTCGATCACTGCCTCGGCGACCGCACAGGCCAGCGGGTTACCGCCGTAGGTAGAGCCGTGAGTGCCCACTTTCAGATAAGAAGCGATTTCGTCGGTGGTCAGCATGGCGCCGATGGGGAAACCGCCCCCCAGCGCCTTGGCGCTGGTGAGGATGTCCGGCGTGACGCCGAGCCCCATATAGGCATAGAGATCACCGGTCCGGCCGACCCCTGACTGCACTTCGTCATACACCAGCAGGGCATTGTGTTTGTCGCACAGCTCGCGCACCCCTTTGGCAAACTCGTCGGTAGGACGAATGATGCCACCCTCCCCTTGCAGCGGCTCCATCACCACGGCGCAGGTGTTGTCGGAGATCACCTCGGCTAGTGCCGCCAGATCGTTGTAGGGAACATGGGTAATGTCACCGGGCTTGGGACCGAAGCCATCGGAGTAGGCAGCCTGGCCACCGACGCTGACGGTAAAGAAGGTACGACCGTGGAAGCCCTGATTGAAGGCGATGATCTGGGTCTTCTGCTCGCCAAACTTCTCGATGGCGTAGCGGCGAGCCAACTTGAGGGCAGCTTCATTCGCTTCGGCGCCGGAGTTGCAAAAGTAGACCTTGTCGGCAAAGGTGGCCGCGACCAGCTTCTTGGCCAGACGCAGGGCCGGTTCGTTGGTCATTACGTTGGAGAGGTGCCACAGCTTCTCGCCCTGGGTTTTCAGAGCCTCGACCAGCTTGGGATGACAGTGACCCAGGCCGTTAACGGCGATACCACCGGCGAAGTCGACATACTCGCGCCCCTCCTGATCCCAGACACGTGACCCTTCACCACGCACCGGGATGATCTTGGCTGGCGCATAGTTGGGAACCATCACTTCATCAAACACTTCACGTGTCACTGCCAACAACTCTGACATATAGCTCTCCTTCAGATTCGGCGACAGAATAATCCACCGCCTAAAAGTTAAATCCGTGTAAACGTGACGGGATTATCACAGAAATAAAGTAAAAAGTCTGTAACAAGACGACCTATGAGGAACAATGTTCGATTGACCTTGAGATTTTAGGCAGCCGCATTGCATAACGACTCAGGGGGGCTTGGCAAGAGATAATTTGGGCTGGAAGGGGGCTGAATAAAGTGTCAGAGAAATATTTTTTACCTTCTTTCAAACTTGAGAAGGTGATCACAAATTTTTATGAACAGGACAGAAAATTGGCCAGCAGCAAATGGCCCTGTTCGCTCAAAATACTCTCCGGATGGAACTGAACACCCTCGACAGGAAGTGTCTTATGGCGTAATCCCATGATTTCGTCAAACGAGCCATCGGCATGCTCGCTCCAGGCGGTGACCTCGAAGCAGTCGGGCAGCGTGTCGCGCTCCACCACCAGTGAGTGATAACGGGTCACCCGCAAGGGATCCTTTAGACCGTAGAATACCCCTTCGCCGCGATGGCGAATCAGGGAGGTCTTGCCATGCATCACCTGACGCGCGCGAACCACGCGGGCACCAAACGCCTGCGCCAGCGACTGGTGGCCAAGGCAGACGCCAAGAATGGGTAGCTTGCCGGCGAAGTGGCTGATGGCATCGAGAGAGATCCCCGCCTCATTGGGTGTACAAGGACCGGGAGAGATCACCAGAAAACGGGGGGAGAGCTGCGCTATGGCATCAAGCGTCAGTTCATCATTGCGCTTGACCACAACCTCTTGTCCCAGGGCGCCGAAATATTGCACCAGATTCCAGGTAAAAGAGTCGTAGTTATCGATCAACAACAGCATGAGATAACCAACAGTGGAGAATTAACGATCGAGATAACGACCCTGTTCCATTTCCCGTTCACGCTGACACTCGGCCAGATAGATGGCTGCAGCGATGGCAGCAGTCTTGTGATGTTTATCGATGGCATTGGAGACCATCAATTGCAGGGTATTGAGGTTTTTCGCCTTGCGGAACTTGCGCAGCCAGTGACCTTTATCACTCAGCTCTTCAATCGAAATATTTGGTTGAACAGACATGCGTACTCTTGGGGATATAACCCGGGTTGAAATAAAGAATTAAACAAAATACAACGTGGGAAAATAAAGAAAGCCAGGCAAATACCCAGCTCTCTTCTACTACACCTTCCCAGTATGTCAGGCTCGAGGAACGAAGCCGACTACATCATATACGCTGGTCAGGGTTTTTTCAGCTCTTTCACGCGCCTTTTGTGCCCCTTCGGCAAGAATCGCAATCAGATGGGCCTCATCCTGACGCAACTCGTGGAAACGAACCTGGATCGGTTCCAGCAGCGCAACCACGGCTTCGGCGGTCTCGGTCTTGAGGTGACCATACATCTTGCCTTCGAAGTGCTGCTCCAGCTCGGGGATGGAGCGGCCAGTCACGCCGGACATCAGGGTCAGCAGGTTGGAGACACCCGGTTTGTT
The DNA here is from genome assembly GCF_049175135.1 of Aeromonas sp. 600724. Taxonomy (NCBI): domain Bacteria; kingdom Pseudomonadati; phylum Pseudomonadota; class Gammaproteobacteria; order Aeromonadales; family Aeromonadaceae; genus Aeromonas; species Aeromonas sp. 600724. The sequence continues at coordinate 77,480 of NZ_JAAKUM010000003.1, forward strand.
TTCCGGGTCGAAACGCACCACCGCCGGCTCGTCGGAGTCAGTCACCGCACGCTTGATCTTCTTGACGATCTGCTTGGGATCTTCCAGCAGGCCGATGAAGTTGGCCTCGTTGTCATCCGACTTGGACATCTTCTTGGTCGGATCCTGCAGGCTCATCACCCGCGCCCCTTCGGTCGGAATGAAGGGCTCCGGCATGGTGAACACTTCACCATAGAGGTTGTTGAAACGGGTACAGATGTCGCGGGTCAGCTCCAGATGCTGCTTCTGGTCGTTGCCGACCGGCACCTGATTGGCCTGATAGAGCAGGATATCGGCTGCCATCAGCACCGGATAACCGAACAGGCCGACGTTGACGTTGTTCTCGAAACGGGCGGACTTGTCCTTGAACTGGGTCATGCGCGACAACTCACCCATCTGGGTATAGCAGTTGAGGATCCAGCCCAGCTCGGCGTGCTGCGGCACGTGAGACTGGATGAAGACAGTGCTCTTCTTGGGATCGATACCGACCGCTAGATAGAGGGCGGCTGCGTCCAGACAAGCCTTGCGCAGGGCAGCCGGGTCCTGACGAGTGGTGATGGCGTGCAGGTCGACGATGCAGTAGAGGCAGTCGAACTCATCCTGCATGTTGACCCACTGACGCAGGGCCCCCATGTAGTTGCCGATGGTCAGCTGACCGGAGGGTTGCGCCCCGCTCAATACGATTGGTTTAGTCATGAGAGTGTTAATCCTTGTTATTCAGCCAGCCCAGCTGCGCTATTAGACCAAAAGTGCATCGAGCTGGGCAAACTGCTCGAATACCCAGTCTGGATGGGAGTCGGCAATGGGGCGGCCATAGTTGTAACCGTAGGTCAGGCCCACCACCTTCATGCCGGCCGCCTTGGCCGCCAGCACGTCATTTTCGGAGTCGCCCACCATTAGAGTGCGAGCCGGGCTCACCCCCAACTCCTGGCAAGCGTGCAGCAATGGCTCCGGGCTCGGCTTCTTGACTGGCACGCAGTTGCCGCCAAGCCAAAGTTCGAAACAATCGCTGATGCCAAGGGCATCGAGGATGGGTGCCACGAAATCACTCGGCTTGTTGGTGACGATCGCCTGCTTGTAACCCAGGGTTTGCAGGCGACGCAGACTCTGGGCAACCCCGTCATACATAGCCAGCCCTTGCAGCAGGCAGGCGTTGTAGTGCTGGAAAAAGATCGGTCTGGCCTTGGCAAACAGCTCGGGGTCAGCCTCGCGATAGGCGAGCGCCCGCTGGATCAGCTTGTCGGCACCATTGCCGACCCAGGTACGGATCACAACTTCATCAGCCTGTGCCAGACCGAGGTCTGCCAGAGTCAGATTGACTGCCAGCGCCAGCTGGGCGGCACTGTCAATCAGGGTGCCGTCCAGATCGAACAGCACCAAATCAAATGCGCGCTCAGCGTGTGACATGAGCCAGCTCCGCACGCATCTTGTCGATCACCGCCTTGTAGTCAGGCTGGCTGAAAATGGCAGAGCCGGCGACAAACATGTCGGCGCCCGCTTCGGCGATTTCACGGATATTGTCGACCTTCACCCCGCCATCGATCTCGAGGCGGATATCGCGGCCGCTCTCGTCGATCAGACGACGCACCTGACGCAGCTTGTCGAGGGTGCCGGGGATAAAGCTCTGGCCACCGAAGCCCGGGTTGACCGACATCAGCAGGATCACATCCAGCTTGTCCATCACATACTCGAGGCAGGAGAGCGAGGTAGCAGGATTCAGAACCAGACCCGCCTGGCAGCCCATCTCCTTGATCAGGCCCAAAGAGCGATCAACGTGATCGGACGCTTCCGGATGGAAGGTGATGAGGGAAGCACCGGCCTTGGCAAAATCGGGAATGATGCGATCCACCGGCTTGACCATCAGGTGCACGTCGATGGGGGCCTCGATACCGTAGTCACGCAGCGCCTGACAGACCATGGGGCCAATGGTCAGGTTGGGGACATAGTGGTTGTCCATCACGTCGAAGTGAACCACGTCGGCACCTGCAGCCAGTACCTTGGCTACATCGTCACCCAGACGGGCAAAATCGGCAGAGAGGATCGAGGGGGCAATCAGAAAGTCTTTCATCAGCATCATCCATTGGCAGCCAGGGAGAAAAAGCGGCGCAATTTTAACGTAAAAGGCGGGCGAAAACGACTCGAATGCGGGGTAAATGGGGCAATCGCCTCCCCTCCCCCAGCCACCTAGGTTTTGGGACATCGGCACGGGCGCGGACTCGCCCATAAAAAACGGCGCCCCTGGGCGCCGCATGGTCTGTTACGTCAGTGGCAGCAGTTCACTGTCGCTGGGATAGTAGCCCTGCTCCGGTTCGATTCCGGGCGGATAGAGCGCCAACAACTCGGCCACCTTGTTGCGGGTGCCGCCATTGCGGCTGATGGTGCGCTTGACCAGGATCTCGTCGAGGCGGGCACCGCGATAAAGCTCACGAGTCAGCTCAATATCGTGGTTGCTGATCAGCACCGGCACCCCTTTGTGAGCGGCTGTGTGGCGGGCCAGTCGCGCCAGGATCGCCTGATCATCCAGGGTAAACCCGCCGGAGGCATAGGTGGTGAAGCTCGCCGTAGTGGAGAGCGGCGCATAGGGTGGATCACAATAGATAACCCAATCCTCTTCGGCACGCTTGATGGCGTCGGCGTAGCTCTCGCAGATAAAGGTCGCCTTCTGCGCCTTTTCGGCAAAGGCCCACAGCTCTTTTTCCGGGAAATAGGGCTTCTTGTAGGAACCGAACGGCACGTTGAAGCCGCCCTTCTTGTTGTAGCGGCACAGTCCGTTGAAACCGTGACGGTTGAGAAACAGGAACAAGAGTGCCCGCTCGAAGGTGGTCTCGGTCTGATTGAACTGGGTACGCAGCCGATAATAGGCCGCCTTGTGGTTGTGCTCTGCCACAAACAGCTTGCGCGCCTCGGCAATGAAACTGTCCGGCGTCAGCTTGAGGTGGTTGTACAGGCAGATCAGATCCGGATTGATGTCGTTGAGCACATACGCGTCGTAGTCGGTGTTGAGAAACACAGACCCGGCCCCGACGAAGGGCTCCAGCAACACACGCCCGGCCGGCAGGCGCTCGGCAATCTCTTCAACCAGGGAGTATTTTCCCCCGGCCCATTTTAAAAAAGCGCGTGTTTTTTTCATGGAAATCCGGTGTGTAAGAAGGCAAGACCCAAAAAGGGGGACGATTCTACCCCCTTATCCGGTATCAAGGCTATTGCTTCAGCTCTTTTTGTACCTGTGCAAACGACTTGGGCCAGGGCTGGCCTTTCAGCAAGGCTGGCGGAAGCTTGCGAATGGCACTCTTGGCCTGGGTCAGACCGGCATAATCTCCTTGCAGCACCACATACCAGGGACTGCCACGGAATTTGGTCTGATAGACCCATACCTTGCCCGCCAGACTATGCTCGGCGACAAATTGATCCACCGCCTTGGTGTTGCTCGCCCCCATCAGCTGAACGCTGTAGTGGTTGCGCGGCTTCTTGTTCAAGGTGGCGACCGGTGTCAGGGCCACTTTGGGTGCTGGCGCGGCAACCGGCTCGTTGCTGGCTGTTTTGGTGGTAGCAGCAGGCGTTGCGGTTGTCGCCGGATTCAGTACTTTGGAGGTACTGGCTGGCACCGTGGTTGCGATTGCACCACTGGGGGCTGTGCCACTCGGGTTCTTGCCGGTCAGCTCGTCCACCACGTCAGTAGGCAGAGCGCCGCTCACCTTGGGTTCGGTCATCAGCTTTTGCACGACCTCGTCAGAGATCACCACCCGACGCCCTTCGTAATTGGTTGATTCGGTGGTCACGGTTTCGCTCTCCACCGATTTGGGAAGCACTTTCGCCTCCGGCTGCCAATCTTTCACTACCCCGTTGGGATTGTTGGCTGCATCGCGGTTTTGCGCGCCTTGTGCAGCGGCATCGGTATTCGAACCGCCTGCGGTGAGGGGATCGCCTCCCGCTACCGGGATCGGCAATGCCGTGTTCTGCGCCGGATCCTGCAGCGCCGGTTTGCTTTCATTGTCAAAAAGCGCAGGCAGCAGGTAGCTCAACGCCAGCAGGCCGCCAGCGACCAGCGCGATAGCGGTGGCAATCTTCTTGACGGGCAACTCCGCCTGACGCTTCTTGGGCCTTCTGTCGGTCATGATATCCTCCAGTAACTGCATGATGGTGGACGGATGTCCGTTCGCCGTTTTCAGGATCTCCTCCACTTGCGGCTTGGGCAAGAGGGTCGCCGGGATCTTGAGCTCTTTGGCTTTTTCATACAAGAAGATGCGCTGCTCCGGCGGGCTCAGTGGCGGCACTTCCAGCTCAAGGGCTGGCATGGCTCGCCCTTTGAGCTGCGGCCGTTGGGTACGACACCAGACGTCACTGCCCGAGACGATAATGGCCAGCTGATGGGGCGCCGCCAGGGTATCGTTATGACGGATGATCGCCCACAACTCTCCCAGCAGGTCGGCCGGCAACTGGTCGGCCCGCTCTATCAGTAGCAACAGGGTGGCAGGCTTGCTCCCCTCCAGCATGCGAAAGAAGCTCTCCGCCAGCGCATCCTGTGGATTGAACAGCGGGCGCGCCACCACCTGTGGCAGCAACAGCTGGCGCACATCCACCATCTTCATGGCAGGCGTACCAATCAGGCTTACCACCCGCACTTTTTCCGGCAACACGCCGAGCAGGGATTCGCACAGGGTACCGCGACCACAACCGGGTTTACCGGAGAGAAAAATGAAAGGGTGATTGAATTCAATCAGATGCAGCAGCCGGTCAACCAGCTGCCGCTGGGAAGGAAGTTTTAGCAGTTTATTCGTCACGACCAGACTCGATCACCGCCAGCAACTCGGCATCGGACACATCCCCCACCACCTGCGCATGGCCGATGCCAACCGGCAACACCAGACGCAGCTTGCCTTCCAGCACCTTCTTGTCACGGCGCATATGGCGAATAAAGGCGGCGAAATCCATCTCGGCAGGCGCATGAATGGGCAGATTGGCGGCCAGCAGCAGGGCGCGCACTCGCGCAACGTCCGCTTCGCTCATATCGCCACGTGCCTGCGCAGTCCAGGCAGCCAGCATGGTGCCGGCGGACACTGCTTCACCGTGCAGCCAGTTGCCATACCCCTGCTCGGCCTCGATGGCATGACCAAAGGTGTGGCCCAGATTGAGCAGCGCACGGACGCCGTGCTCGGTCTCATCCTGACCGACCACATCGGCTTTGATCTCGCAGCAGCGTTTGATGGCGTAGGCCAGCGCGGCAGGTTCCAGCTGTTGCAGACGCACCATGTTCTGCTCCAGCCAACTGAAGAAATCAGCATCCCAAATGATGCCGTACTTGATCACCTCGGCCATCCCTGCGGCAAATTCGCGGGCTGGCAAGGTACTCAGACATTCGGTATCGATAACAACTTGTTTGGGCTGATAAAAAGCCCCAATCATGTTCTTGCCGAGGAGGTGGTTGACCGCGGTTTTACCGCCAACAGAGGAGTCAACCTGGGAGAGCAGAGTGGTCGGGATCTGGATAAAAGGAATGCCACGTTGATAGCTTGCTGCCGCAAAGCCCACCACATCCCCGATCACGCCGCCCCCCAGAGCGATCAGTGTCGTATCGCGCCCATGGTTGGTTTCAAGCAGAGCAGACATGATCTGCTCAAAGGTCGCCAGGTTCTTGTACGCCTCGCCGTCGGGCAGAACAAGGTGTTCCACCTGAAAATCCGCCAGCAGGGAAGTCACTTTCTCAAGATAGAGCGGGGCGACGACCGTATTGGTCACTATCATCACCCGCCTGCCCTTGATGCTTGCTGCCAGCACCTCGGAGTGCTGTAGCAAACCGGCAGCTATCTCGATGGGATAGCTGCGCTCACCCAGTTCAACCTTCAACCGTTCCATGGACGTCCTCTTGATTACATACCGATCAGCTTCACAATCTGATTGGCAACGATCTTTGCGCTTTGATCATCTGTCTGGATAACAAAGTCAGCCACTTCTTCATACAGGGCGTTGCGCTCTTGTGCCAGACGCTCAAGCACCTCACGCGGCGGCTCTTCAGTCTGTAGCAGAGGACGGCGTTTGTCTCGCTGTGTACGCGCCAACTGCTTTTCAATGGTGGTTTCGAGGTAGACCACGATGCCACGAGCAGACAACTTGTTGCGGGTTTCCCGGCTCTTGATGGCTCCACCACCGGTTGCCAGCACGATACCCTGCTGCTCAGACAATTCGCTGATCACCTTCTCTTCGCGAATACGGAAACCCTCTTCGCCTTCAACATCAAACACCCAGCCGATATCAGCACCACTGCGGCGCTCAATCTCATGATCTGAGTCGAAAAACTCCATATGCAGTTGTTCTGCCAGATGTCTACCTATGGTGCTCTTGCCCGCACCCATGGGACCTATCAGGAAAATATTGCGTTTCTCAGCCATGTTTTTTCGTTAGTAATTACAAACTGTACGACCCCGATAAATACTGGATCGGGGTACCTATGAACCTTATCTTGCGATGGATCAGGAGGGGGATTATCTCAATAGATATCGGGACTGGCAACCGCAGCCCTTACGCCCCAGCCTCATTGGGGCGTAAGGTTATATGTGTTTTACCTTCACATGTAAAGCCTTCAGAAGGCGTCGGTGACTATCTTGGGGGTCACGAAAATAAGCAGTTCACGCTTTTTGTTCTCGCTGGTGGTCTTGCGGAACAGGGCGCCCAATCCGGGGATATCACCCAGCAAGGGCACCTTGGTCACATCGCTTTTGATAGTCTGCTGATAGATGCCGCCCAGCACCAGTGTCTCGCCATTGTTAACCAGTACCTGCGTCGTGATGGACTGGGCGTTGATGGAGACTGCATCACCGGTACCGGTCGGTACGGTTTCGCCCTTGGTATCCTGGGTCACGGTCAGGTCGAGGATCACCCGGTTGTCAGGGGTGATCTGCGGCGTGACTTTCAAGCTCAGTACCGCCTTCTTGAAGGTGACCGAGGTTGCACCACTGGAAGAGGACTCCACATAGGGGATCTCGGTACCCTGTTCGATCAACGCCGGTTTCTGGTTCGCAGTGGTCACCCGCGGACTGGCGATAATCTCGGCCTTGCTCTCTTTTTCCAGCGCAGACAATTCAAGGTCAAGCAGGGTTCCATCGGCCAGACGGGCAACCTGGAATGCCAAGGTACCGGCAGCATTGGTCACCGGCAGATTGACGTTCATCCGATTATCGACCGAGGGTCTGGTAATCGTTGAACTACCGTCGTTATTACCGGACGAATCATTCCCTTCAATAGAGCCTGAAGTGCTGTTGCCGTGACCATCGTTCTTGGTCACTCCCCAACGTACCCCGAGCGCTTCATCGAAACCGTCATCGATGGTCACCATACGCGCTTCGATCACCACCTGCTTGACCGGGATATCCAGAATATCCAGCATCCGCTTGATACTGCTGATAACCTCAGCCGTATCCTTCACAACCAGCACGTTGGTCCGTTCATCCACACTCACCGCGCCACGTGGCGATAGCAACTTGGTACTCTCGGATGAGAGCAGAGCAGCCACTTCGGATGCTTTTGCATAGTTGATCTGCATATATTCGGTATATAACTGGGCCAAATCAGCCACCTGATTCCGGCTCTCCAACTGCTGTTTCTCCCGTGCTGCAATCTCTTCAGCCGGAGCAACCAGCAGGATGTTGTTATCTAGCCGCTTATCCAGACCGCGCACTTTTAAAATGATGTCAAGCGCCTGCTCCCAGGGCACGCCATCCAGACGTAGTGTCAGATTGCCTGCCACAGAATCGGTAGTAACCAGATTGAGGTTGTTGAAGTCAGCGATAAGCTGCAACACGGTTCTAACCGGGATATCCTGGAAGTTCAATGAGATGGGCTTGCCCTGATACTGCTTTGAAGACGCAGATGCCGCCGTGCGTTTTTTCACTTCGATAATGAAAAGTTTATTAGCCTGATCGTAACGGTAATCAAACTGGCCATTAACCGACAGCTCAAACAGGGTATCGTTGCCCTGCCGGGACACCTCAACCTGAGAGACCGGTGTCGCAAAATCCTGTACATTGATCAGATTAAGCAAACCATCAGGCACGCGAGTACCATGAAACTTGGCCAGCACAGTTTGACCGCGGCTGCTCACATCGACGGCAGCGGAGCTGTTGTCAAGTGTGACCAGAAACTCCCCCTGACCATCCTTGCCACGACGAAAATCCACCCCGGTCACCGAGTTGAAATAGGCTCCACCGCCACTGTTCTGATAGCTGCCGAGCAGTGGTTTGCTGGCAGCAGGCGTCGCAACAGGAGGGGTTACCGGTGCAACAGGCATTGACTTGGCAACAACCTGAGAATTGAGCAGTGCCGAAGGAGCTGGAGTGGCCACCATGGCTGAGGAAGCCGTTGCGGCAGGTGCAATCAGGGCGCTTTCGCCATTAATCAGAGCTGATGAGGTCCCTTCACCAAGGGAAACCAGCAATTTATTACCCTGTTGCTGCACCTGATAGGGAGCCAGCTGATCGAGAGCGATCTTGATATCAAGGCCTGCCCCCTTCCCTTCCACCTTGATGTTGTCTACTCCCTGACGCTGAATAGGCAGCGGGTTCACCTTGAGTGCGCCCACAGCACCGGGGACATGCAACAGGAGCTGGTTAGGTTGATAGGAGAGACGATCGGTAAAGCCACTCACAGGCTCGCTGAAGCTGAGCTCCAGTTGCAACTGGTCTGCCAGCAATGGATTAACTTTTATCTCTTGCAAGGTTGCCACTGCCCACGCCTGACCAAAGGCACTGGCGCAAAACAGCAAAGCCACTTTTGTTACACTGTCTATGGTTGTTCTCATTGCTGTTCGTCCCTGATTATTGTTTTTCTTGCATATTGGCCATCGCCAACTGGGTTTCTCTTGTTACCCAGCACCCCTTCCCGTCCGGAATGGTTTCCAGTAAATCCACTGCCGTAGGAGTAATCTTGATGACTCTACCCTGATCGAGCCCCATATACTGGTTGAGCCCGACCCGTATTGATTTTCCATCAGGTGTGCTGATCAGGGCCCACAACTGCCCGGCCTTTCCCAAGGAGCCGTGCATTGACAAGCTGGCGAGAGAGTAGTTTTCCAATACCTCTTTTTCTCTGTCCATCATAACCTGTGCGCAATCAGGCTTCACCTGGGCACTATTCGCGCGCCCGACACTTGCTTCTGGTTGCGGCATCATGAAGGGACTACGCAGATCGCGTTGTTGATAGTGCATGGGGGAAAACGGCTTCAACTGGGGTAAGGGTTCAATAGGTACAGGGGGTCTTGCCTTTGTTTCGGCAATATAGGAATCCATCTCCTCCTGACCACCACAGGCCGTCAGCAAGAGGGCAGGTAACAACCAGCAGATGCGTCTCATTGTTTCTGCTCCACTGTTTTACCGTTGTACTTGTAGGTTTTGGCCAGCATCGACATAGCAATCAGGTCTCCCTCATCCTTGCTCTGACTCAAGGTAAAGGAGTCGAGTATGACGATACGAGGCAGGGCTGCCATATCTGCCGTAAACTTGCCGATCTGATGATAATTACCTACTACCTCGATCCGCATGGGCAATTCGGTAGAAAACTCGTGCTTGACCTCCGGTTCCCAGTTGATGCGATTGAGTTTCAAGCCATTATCGGTGGCAATAAAACTGATATCGTCCAGCAAACCGGCGACCTCATGGGTATTGGGCAACTGCTTGAGCTGGGTATCGACCAGTTGCTCGAGCTGGATCATTTGTGCCTTGTAGGCGCCCAAATTGGCTGCCAGCATCGCCTTGCTTTCAAACTGGCCTTTCAGCTCCGTCTCTCTGGCGCTCTCTTTGGTCAGATTGCCTAAGGAATTGGCAATCACGTAGTAATAAATAGCGCCACCAGTCAACACACAGCACAGCAGGATAAAGACAGCTTTCGCCCATTTTGGCCAGCTCGCGATGTCATTCAGATCAAGCTCGTTGAGTTGCTGAAGGTTCATTTGCTCTCCTTGGCCATATCCCCGGCAGCCGCGGTATTATTGGCAATCAGGAACATCATCGAGAATTGACTCAACGATACCGGCGCGACCTCCGCTGCAAAAATGGTGCTTATTTTCGACTGTCCCAGCCAGCCGGAACCATCGATTCGACGCATCATGCTGGCCACTCGACCATAAGCTTCTGTCTTGCCGTTGACATCGATAATATTGTTCTGCAACGAGAGGGTATTGAGGTAAACCCCATTGGGTACCAGAGAGGGCAACTGGTTGAAAAGACGAACGGGCACATTTCGACGCATTTGAAGATGTTCGATGAGTTGCATCCGATCGATCAGCTCCTTGCGACGTTCTTTAAGCAGGCGGATTTCTCCCAGTTGTGCATCCAGGATGGTCATCTCCTGAACCAGACGCTGATTACGCTGCTGCTGGGCGGCAATCTGACGCTCGACCAGCCAGTTGGCAAAGAGGCTCAGTGCGACAGTGACCAACACGAAAAGCCCGAGCAGGGCACCAAACTGTTTCTTTTGCCGCTGAGCACGAGCCTCGCGCCAGGGGAGAAGGTTTATATTTGACATGGTGTAAAACTCCTCAGAGCCAACCCGAATGCCGTCATATATTTAGCGCCATGTACCAGATCAACCTCTCCTTTCGGTTTGCCAAACAGGGCGAACAAATCCGGATGAAACACCTCGCAATTGGCTTCCTCTTTTACCTGTACCAACAAGCCAGGTAGCAAGCTGCCTCCCCCGGTCAACACCAGTTTGGCTATATCACGATAACCTGACGAGCTGCAAAACAGCTGGATATTGCGCCGCACCTGTTGCAACAGCGAGTTGATATGTGGCATCAACACGTCCAACTCATGGTCAACAGGCAAGGTGCCTTTGGTCTTGGCTTGCTCAGCTTCATCGAGGGTCATGCCATAAAAAGAGGAGAGCGCCTGGCTATATTGATCACCGCCGAAATTCTGCAAGCGCGAGTAGATCACCTCTCCCTTGACCAAGGCTGCGAAGGTCATGGCACTGGCGCCAATGTCGATCACCCCGATCGGTCGCTCACTCTCCTGCAACTCGGGCAAACAGGCCACAACGGCCCGCCCCAAGGCATGGGCTCCCACATCCACTACCTTGACGGCAATGCCAGCCTCAGCGAGAGCGCTGACCCGGCCATTGACGCTCTCAGTACGGGCTGCGCTCAACAGGACATCCTGACGATCTTCACTGGCGCTGGTGTCCAGCACCTCAAAATCGAGGCTGACTTCATCGAGGGGAAAGGGAATTATCTGTTCGGCCTCCAGCTGCACCTGACTCTCCAGCTCCTTGTCACCAAGGCGAGCATCAATCTGGATGACCTTGGTGATCACATTGGAACCAGTCACCGCTGTCGCGGCATAATCGCTGTGGCCAGAGATAAGGCGCTTGAGGGTTTTCAAAGATGGGCTGACCCGCTCGATATCCTGTAGCTGGTAATCAACCAGCGTACCTTTCGGGGTGGCGACCTCGGCAACAGATTCAATATGCAGCTTGCCGGGACGACCAGTGAGGGTAACGGCCTTGATGGTCTGGCTACCGAAATCAATGCCCACCAGGGGGAGGAGGGATCCCTTATTAAATAGCCCAAACATATACACATCCATGCGTTATTGGGTTTTATACCTGAATTGAGTGTAGGACACTCTAATCAGATGAGAGCTTGATCCATCCTAAATGCTCTAACTATCAATGTCATAAAGTTTATACCGAAAAGTGACCCACCTCGCTTTCTTGAGATAAAGGGAGGCACCTTGGTTATTGCTCACTGTAGTGCTAACCTCTCGCATCCTGTCGATGGGTGACTTGCCACAGGAAAACCTCGAATTCCAGATGGCAAAAGGGCTATACTCTGCGCCCGTTGGCTAAATTTAAGACGATTGGTAGTTCTTCCATGCTGAAATGGCTCGTTCGCCTGTTTATTGTCATGATGCTGGGTGCTGTGCTGGGTGTTGCCAGCCTCATCGGTATCTACTTCTATATCAAACCCCAACTGCCCGATGTCACCGCACTGCGTGATGTCAAACTGGCAACCCCGATGAGGGTCTACAGCCGAGATGGGGAATTGATCGCCCAATATGGCGAAATCCGTCGCATTCCGTTGCGCTTGGATGAAATCCCCCAACCAATGATCGATGCCGTACTGGCAACCGAAGATGCCCGCTTCTACGAGCACCCCGGCATTGACCCCATCGGCATCATTCGCGCCGCCTCCGTCTGGGCCGTATCAGGTCATGCCCGTCAGGGTGCCAGCACCATTACCCAGCAGGTTGCACGCAACTTCTTCCTGAGCAATGAGAAAACCATCATCCGCAAGATAAAGGAGGTCTTCCTGGCCTGGCGGATCGAGCAGAATCTCTCAAAAGACGAGATCCTCGAACTGTACCTCAACAAGATCCCTCTCGGTTATCGCTCCTTCGGGATCGGTGCTGCGGCTCAGGTTTATTTTGGTAAAGAGGTCAAGGATCTGGGGCTGGACGAGATCGCCATCATTGCCGGTCTGCCCAAAGCCCCCTCCATGCTCAACCCCATCCGATCCCCCGAGCGCGCCTTTGCGCGCCGCAACGTTGTGCTTGGTCGGATGCTGGAGACCGGCAAGATCACCCAGGCCCAGTTTGACGAAGCGTCCAAAATGCCGATCAAGGCCCGTTTTCACGGCGCCGAAGTGACCCTGCACGCTCCCTATCTGGGTGAAATGGTACGCCAGAAGATGGTAGAGCAGTTTGGTGAAGATGCCTACACCATGGGCCTGCACGTCTACACTACCGTCTCTGCCGAACGCCAAAGGGCCGCCAGACAGGCTCTGCTGGATGGCGTCTTTGCCTACGATATGCGTCACGGCTATCGTGGCCCGACGGCCCAGTTGTGGAAGGCAGGCGAAACAGCTTGGGATTACGAGCAGATCGTGGCCCACCTTGGCAAGCAACCCACTTATGATCCGCTGATGGCGGCAGTCGTGACCAAGCTCGGTGACCGTAGCGCCACACTGGTACTTAAAAATGGCAAGGAAGCAGAGCTGGGCTGGAACGGCATTAAATGGGCTCGCTCCTTTATTACCGACGACCGCCAAAGCTATGCCCCGAAATCGGCACGCGATGTACTGAAAGTCGGCGCCCAGATCTGGGTGCGGGAAGAGGGCGAAGAATTGCTGCTGGCCCAAATCCCGGACGTCAACGCCGCGCTGGTTGCCATGAACCCGAAAAATGGCGCGCTGGAAGCAGTAGTTGGCGGCTTCAGCTTCGAACTATCCAAATTCAACCGGGTCGATCAGGCGCGTCGCCAGATCGGTTCAAATATCAAGCCTTTCCTCTATGCGACCGCGCTGGAGCACGGCTATACCCTGGCGTCGCTCATCAACGATGCGCCAATCAACCAGTGGGATCCGTCAAAAGGGCCCATGTGGCAGCCCAAGAACTCCCCGGCCGTTTATGATGGCCCCACCCCGCTGCGTCTGGGTTTGGCCAAGTCCAAGAACGTGATGTCGGTTCGACTGATGCGCGCCATCGGTCTGGATACCTATATCGACGGTCTGACACGCTTTGGCTTCCCCCGCGACTTCATCTCGCCCCATGAGTCACTGGCGCTGGGCGCAGCCGAATTTACCCCCCTCGAGGTGGTGCGTGGTTACTCGGTACTGGCCAACGGTGGCTTCCTGGTGACCCCATACTTCATCGACAAAGTCACCGACAGCCTGGAGAACACCCTCTATCAGGCCAATCCTGCCATTGCCTGCAACAATTGCGAACAGCAGACGGCGTCCGAGCAGAGCACACTGCCGGAGCCAACTGTTGATGGCGCAGCACAAGATGGCACGCAGACCCCTCTCGCGCCAACCATCGCCCCGCATACCATCAGTGCCCAGAGCGCGTTCCTGATCACCGACACCTTGAGCACAGCCATCTGGGGTGGCAACGGCTGGCGTGGTACCGGCTGGCGTGCAGCCCGTGACCTGAAACGTCACGATATCTCCGGCAAAACCGGTACCACCAACGAATCGCGGGATGCCTGGTTCTCCGGCTATACCCCGGACATCGTAGCTACTTCCTGGATCGGTTTTGACAACCACCAGCGTGGCCTTGGCCGTGCCGAGTTTGGTGGTGGCGCTGCACAGCCTATCTGGATCGACTTCATGAAAGTCGCCCTCAAAAAGCTGCCGGAGCACAAGATGCCGGTTCCCGAAGGGATCATGACGGTGAAGATTGACAGCGAAACCGGACTGCTGGCGACCAGTGGCGGAACCGACGAATACTTCAAGGAAGGGACCGAGCCGACCCGTTACGCCGCGCCCAGTTCGGACGGCAATCAGGTCTATGGTGGTGACAACCCCGATGTGGAAGGGCCTGTCTCAACCGACGATATCTTCTAAGCTGCTCTCGCGGCAGAAGCAAAACCGGCAGCCTTGGCTGCCGGTTTTTTTATTGGGCCAACTGCTTGCTCATCAGCGTGGCAATCGAGGCGGCCAGCTCGTTGAAACAGGGGCGACGTACCGAGTAGTGGCGATAGAGCAGCGAGATGGTACGACCCGGCACAGGGTCAACCACAGGACGATAGCTCACACCTCCCTCATCATGATCGGCGGGTACGGCCAGCTTTGGCACCAGGGTCATGCCGCTACCGGCGGCCACCATGTTGCGCAGCGTCTCGAGACTGGTCCCCTTGAAGCGTTGATCCTCACCTATCCCGCCGGCGAAACAGAATCCCATCGCCTGCTCCCGCAAACAGTGGCCATCGGCCAGCATCAGCAATTTCTTGCCCTTGAGATTGCCGAGTGGCACCTGTCTGGCCTGTGCTTCGGGGTGATGGCAAGGCACAGCCAACCACATCGGCTCGTGGTAGAGCTGGATTGAACCAAACCCCTCCATCCCCGGCATCTCGGCCAGAATGACGCAATCCAGCTCCCCCTCTTCCAGCCGTTTGAGCAGGGTTTGGGTCTGCTCCTCATAGAGATAGAACTCCAGCTGGGGAAAATGCTCACGCAGGGTCTGGATAATGCGGGGCAACAGGTAGGGGCCCACGGTCGGAATAAAACCGATATGGATCTCCCCGGACATCGGCTCGGAGAAGTGCTGACCGATGCTCTTGAGCTCGCGCACCTCCTTGAGCACCCGACGAGCCTGATGGGCCATGGCATCGCCAGCCGGGGTAAACAGCACCTTGCGCGAGGTACGTTCGATCAAAATGACCCCGAGTTCATCCTCCAGCTTGCGCAGCTGGCCGCTCAGGGTGGGTTGACTGACAAAGCAGCGTTCAGCGGCTTTGCGAAAATGTTTTTCCTCATCCAGCGCCACCAGATATTCGAGATCGCGAAGATTCATACAGCAAGAGTCCTGCCTGGAAAATGGGCCATCAGCATGCACAATATCACCCGGCGGAACAAGTCATCGGCTCGCTCTGGCCCTCGGAAATAACACAGCCCGATCACCTCGCGGCAATCGGGCTGTTTGACTCGACAAGGGATTACACCCTGAAACGGCGCACCATATCCTGCAACTGGCTGGCCAGATGGTTCAACTCATTGCAAGCTTGAGCCATCTGGGTGGCACCGGCAGCCACCTCTTCGGAGGCGTGGCTGATATTGACCACGTTGCGGTTGAGCTCCTCACTCACCGCCCCCTGCTCTTCGGTGGCTGTCGCAATCTGGATGTTCATGTGGGAGATGCTGCTGACCGAGCCACTGATCTGGGAAATGGACTCGCCCGCTTCCCGAGCGGTAGCTACCGTGGTGTTCATCAGCTCCTGACTCTGTTGCATGGTACTGCCCGCCTGTTCGGCACGCTGCTGCAACTCGGCAATGATGGTATTGATCTGGGAGGTGGAGTCCTGGGTTCGTTTGGCCAGAGTACGCACCTCATCAGCCACCACCGCAAAACCCCGCCCCTGCTCACCGGCCCGGGCCGCTTCAATCGCCGCGTTCAATGCCAGCAGATTGGTCTGTTCGGCAATGCCGCGGATCACCTCCAGCACCATGCCGATATTGCGGCTATCATCGCCCAGTTGGCGGATCACCACTGCAGTGCTCTCGATGGCCCCCGCTACCCGCTCGATGCGCAAAATAGAGTCATTAACAGTCTTGGCCCCAATCTCTGCGGTTTCGCTGGCCGAGGTGGCGGCACTGGCCGCATCGCTAGTGTTGCGAGAAACCTCCTGAACCGTAGCCTGCATCTCGTTCATCGCGGTTGCCAGCTGATTAAGTTCATGCTGCTGGGCACTCATGTTGGCCGCTGACTGCCTTGCTACCGAGCTCATCTCTTCGGTGGCCGAACTCAGTTGCACCACTGAGCCCGAGACTTCACTGACCAGGGTACGCAAATTGGTCTGCATCTCGCCAAACCCTTTGGCAAGAGTCCCCAGTTCATCATTGTTGAACTGTTGCATATCGATGCGGGAGGTAAGATCACCGGAGGAGACACGGCGGGTCTGCTCCAGCAGGGCCATCACCGGATTGCGGATCTGGGCGGTCAACAGCCAGGCAATCACCACCACAAAAGCCAGCGTCACCAGGCTGACAATAATGCTCATGGTTCTGGCATTGCTATACATGGCCGCAATGTCTTTCACCATCTCATCGGCAATCTCGTTATTGATCTCCCGCAAACGATATGACTTGGCACCAACCTCTTCCAATGCGGCACGAGTCTCGTTTTTGCGCAGACTTCTGACTTTATCCAGATCGCCAGCAGCAAAGGCATTTAACAGCTGGTCATGTACCGAAAAATACTTGGCCCCCGCCGCAACCACCTGCTCATAAACCTGCTTCTCTTCACCAGTAGTGAAAGGTAAAGCACCATATTTTTGGGCTGCTTGCTCAAATTCCTGCTTGGCCTTATTGAAGGTCAGGGTGCGATCGCTTACCTCTTGCTCATCCTTGTTCAGGCCACCGATGACCTGGGCCAACTCTGAACGACGCGCATCCAGCACGGCAACATGCATCTGGCTCGCCAGACGAGTAGAAGGCAGTAAATTACCCGTGATGGTTTCGGTATCACCATAGAGCTTTGCCAGCTGGCTGATTGAAAACCAGGCCAAGCCCAGTACCAACAAGGCCAGGATGGCAAATCCGGCACTCAGTTTCTGGCCGATGGACATGTTTTTGAACATATAAGGGCTTCCTTGAAATGAGTCTTCACTCCCGCAACATCCACCGGGAATGGTCATATAGAGCATAGCCTGCACCCGGAAAACAGAAGGATTTCATACCGTTTCTGTGATTGTTTGCCTATCGGCCCTGGACACCTTTCCTGAAGCGGTCTCGTGTTCAAATAACAGCCATCATGTCATTAGAGCCAGCAGATGCGTGCTCAGAGCATCCGGCTCCCCCATAAAATCGGCAACCCGTACAGGCGTGACCCGCCCCTTGTGCATCAGCCCAAGGGTAGGATAACCCTGACCACCCAGCCATTTCATCCAACCCTGGCTATCTGCCAGATGTTGCAGCAAGGGGGCCTGCAGATAAGCTTGCTGGAATGCCTCCGCTGCAATCCCCTGCTCTGCCGCCAGCCTGGCAAGAAACGCCGGCTCACCAATCCAGCTCCCTTCCCTATAGTGGGATTGTTGGATCCGGTGCAACATGGCCAGCCCATCGCCCCCCAATGTCGTGACGGCCAAGACCGCGCGGATCGGCGGCTCGGAGTCCAGCAGAGCCCCTTCCCGCAGCAGCAGTTCGTTGAAGTAGCGCTCGCCAAAATGCTGACCGGTCAGCGCTTCGATCCGCTGATCATGGGGGCGCACATAATCACGCAATGCCTCGCCCATCGGCTGACGGCGACTACCCAGCCAGAGACCGCCCGCATGCAGCTCGATCTCGAGCCCGTCAATGGTGGCTGCCGCCTGCAACAGGGGGGCGGCACCGTAGCACCAGCCACAGAGCGGGTCATAGACATAATGGAGGATGGTTTGTGGTTCGCTCATCTTCATTCTCGCTTCAATCTCGGATAAAAAAACGGGCCCTGAGGCCCGGTAAAAAAACACAGGGAGAGCAGGCTCAGTGGCTTACCACTTCATCTCGCCGGTATTGACCTTGGCACCGATGGCCAGACCATCGTCAACCGGCAGTGCCGGATAGGCCTTCTTCAGGGCCTCAATCAGCTCGCCGGAATTTTTTGCCTTGGCCAGCTCCAGCTCGAAACGCTCTACATAGTCACGGGTAAAGGTCACAGCAGCAGTGCCTTTGGGCGCAGTGCCCAGGAAGTGGCCCGGTACTACACGTTCGGGTTTCAGGGCCAGCAGGTTGTCCAGCGCCTTGACCCAGTTGCTGCGGGCCGCTTTGGTCTGGCTGTCGGCCATCCAGACATGCACCCCGTGGTAAACCGGCACACCACCAAAAGCAGTCTTGATGGAAGGGGCCCAGAGGTAGGCATTCGGGGTGTTCATCTCTTTGATTTCAATCTTCTCGCCATCCAGCGTCAGGTGACTGGCCGTCATCACTTGCGGCACGGTCAGGCTCTTCGGTGCCCCCTTGCCGAGGATCGGGCTCCAGTAGTTCAGCTTGGCATCCTTGGTCTGGTTGATGTGGTCAACCACATGCTGGTCGGCCAGCACCTTGACATCCGGGAACGCAGCCATGACCGGCTCCAGACCGAAGTAGAAGTCGGGGTCACCGGCACTGATATAGACAGTGGTCAGCTTCTTGCCGCTCTTCTTGATCATGTCGACCAGCGCCTGACCATTTTGTACGTCGAACTGGGCATCGATCAGGATGGCCTCTTTGTCACCGGTCACCAGTGAGGAGGAGACCGGGAAGATCGCCTTCTCGCCAGGGTTATAGACGGTCACGCTCAGGGGGGCTGCCAGTGCGGCGCCACTCAGCAGGGTGGTCGCCAGAGTCAGGTTGCGGATCAGGGTGTTGTTCATCATCTATTCCTCATTAAGTATTCGGGGGTTCATTTGATGGACAGAGTGTATTGGATCACATAAGGTGCAAATACAGCATAAAAAGCACATCACTGTTGCACTTATCGAACATATAGAGAGCCATACATGGATCGACTGACCGCATTGCGGGTCTTCGTCAGCGTAGTCGAACAGGGGAGCCTGAGCGGCGCCGGAGAGAAACTGGATATGTCGCGCGCCATGGTGTCACGCTATCTGGCCGAGCTGGAGAGCTGGATGGGCGCTCGCCTGCTGCACCGCACCACCCGTCGTCTGAGCCTGACCGGGCCGGGAGAGGAAGCGCTGAACCGGGCCCGCGCCATGCTGGCCCTCGGCGAAGAAATGGAGCAGATCGCCGTGAAGGGAGATGACGCCCCCAAGGGACAACTGCGGATCACCAGCAGCTACTCCCTGTCAGAAGCGCTGCTGGTCGGGGCTGCCAACGACTATCTGGCGCAATACCCGGGGACGGCCATCGACATTCTGCTGCTCGACAGAACCGTCAATCTGGTAGAGGAGCGGATCGATCTGGCGGTGCGCATCACCAACGACCTCGACCCCAATCTGGTGGCGCGCCGTCTCGGCACCTGCCACTCGGTAGTCTGTGCCAGCCCGGCCTATCTGGCCCGTCATCCGATGCCACACAAGGTGCAGGATTTGGCGCTGCACAACTGCCTCACCTACACCTACTTCGGCAAGAGCCTGTGGGAGTTTAATGGACCGGACGGTCCCGAGTCAGTGCCGGTCAGCGGTAACCTGAGCGCCAATATCTCCAACCTGCTGCTGGAAGCAACGCTGGAAGGCGCAGGGATCAGCCTGCAGCCACGCTACTCGGCCCAACCCTATCTGGAGCGCGGAGAACTGGTGCCCCTGCTGACCGACTGGCAGCCCAAGCGCCTCGGGGTCTACGGGGTGTATGCTACCCGCAAACAGATGTCGCCACTGCTGCGCAGCTTCCTCGATTTTCTGCTAGCCCGCATGGCGGCGGATCCCATCTGGCAGGAGTAAGCACACCTCAAACCCGACCATGAAGAGAAGGGGCCGCTGCGTGCCCCTTCTTCATTCCGATCCCTTGATCAGGCTTCAAATCCGAATGGTTCTGAGTGAGGCGCTTCCTGCTGCGCACTCTCGTCCAGGAAAATATCCCGATAAGCCACATAGATGGAGTAGTTGAGCGCCGGGATCACCACCAGCAGACCCACCAGCAGCAGCGCCGCGCCAAACAGCAGCAACATGGCTGAGAGCAGCCCCCACCAGAAGAAGGGCCACATATTGCGCCAGCAGCCGAAGAAGCTCAGACGCACCGCCTGGATGATGCCGATATCGTGGTGGTAGATCAGCGCAGGAGCAAAGGTGACCCCCATCAGCACGGGAATGATGAGCAGCATTCCCACCAGCAACACCAGCAGCAGTTGTTGCAACTGGCTGGCAGAGACCACCATGCTCTCGGGATCCTGCGTCAACAGCGGGAGCAGCCCCCACACGGAGAGCAGACCGAGACAGACGAGGCCAACCAGGCTGAACAGCAGCAACACCAGCAGACCGCCGAGCATCAGCGGGGTCAACTTGTGGCGAAAACCGGCGAAGAGATCGGCAAACTGCAGCGGCTCCCCCCGATAACCCCGAGCGGCGACCGCCACCCAACCCGCGCCCCACACCATGTAGAGCAGCTGGGAGATAAGGCCCCCCGCCGGCAGTTGCTCCAGCAGCATGCCCACCATAAACCAGACCAGCACCATGGCTACGCTGATCCCCATCCCCTTGTTGAAGATATCGAACCCGCTGCGAACCCAGAGCCAGCCACGACCTGTCGTGTATCGGGCCGGTGTGGTGCGCAAAGGGGGTAATCCGTTCATATCGTCTCCTCGGAGTGTCGGTGGCATAAGTGCCGGAAGCCGATTCTAGAGCCAGGGCGGGGGCGACTCAATGGCGAAGCAACCCGAGCACGACATAAAACCTGACGCAACTATGCACAAAAGGGGCATCAGCCACGCCCCGCCACTGGCTGCCCCGACCATAACGAGGCACAATCTGCCCCCTTCCCCAGCCGCGCCTGTCGTGGCCAGCGTGCCGTGATCACCCTTTAGTGATCGACGAATGCCGGACAGGGGGTTGTCATCCCGCCATCCCGGGCGCTTTAACATCGAGTGGTATCGTCATGAGAGTTGTGTGTTGTCTGTTGTTGTTACTGGCCAGCCAGTCGGCCTTGGCCGAGGGTTTTATCAGTCGCCTGCTCAACCATCCGGTACCAGGTGGCGTTGCGGTGATCCCTCTTGGCGCGTCACCCACTGCCCCCACGGCCCGCTATCACGACAAGCCCGTGCTGGTAGTGCGCGAAGACAACCAGTGGATCGCCATCGTCGGCGTCTCTCTGAAAAGCACGCCCGGCGCCCAGCAACTGACCACAGGTGATGGCCGTACTCTCGGCTTCACCGTGACCCCCAAGCACTACCGCGAGCAGCACATCAAGCTCAAGAACAGCCGTCAGGTCAATCCGCTCGCCGAGGATATGACCCGCATCAACCGAGAGCTGGCGGAGCAGACCCGGGCTTACCAGACCTTCAGCCCCAACCAGCCGAGCAACCTGCTGTTCGACAAGCCGGTCAACGGCCCCCTCTCCAGCCCGTTTGGCCTGCGTCGTTTCTTCAATGGCGAGGAGCGCAATCCCCACTCCGGCCTCGACTTCGCCGTGGACGCCGGCACCCCGATCAAGTCCCCCGCCGCCGGCAAGGTGATCCTGATCGGCAACTACTTCTTCAATGGCAATACCGTCTTTGTCGACCACGGTCAGGGGCTCATCAGCATGTTCTGCCACATGTCGAAGATCGATGTGAAGCTCGGCCAGAGCCTGCCGCGTGGCGGCATCGTCGGGCGAGTCGGTTCGACCGGCCGCGCTACCGGCCCCCATATGCACTGGAACGTCAGCCTCAACGACACCCGGGTCGATCCCGCCATCTTTATCGGTGCCTTCAAGCCCTGAATCGGCAGAGCCCGTTAACAAAACATCCTCTAACAAAACAGGCAGCCCATGGCTGCCTGTCTGCTATCTGCACGTCGAACCTGATTACCTATCCGGCCAGCGCGTGGGCGCCGGACTCCCGACGCATCGCCCGCCACATCACCAACACCAGCAATGAGCTGCACGTTGGCAATGCCAGCCAGACCCCGGGCACGCCCCACAGGGTCGAGAATCCCCACAAGAAACCGCCGATCAGCACCAGCTTGCCACCAGTGAGCAGGGAGGCGATGCGAGCCCGATTGATGGCCTGGAAGTAGGTGGCCCCCACCAGCAGCAAGCCCTCCATCGGCAGCCCCCAGAAGTAGAGCCAGATCCCGAGGCTCGCCACCGGCAGCAGGGTGGCGTTGTCGCCGGCAAACAGATAGACCGCCGCCTCCGGCCACAGATAAAGCGGGAACATGGCGCACAGGGCGATCCCCAACGTCACTCCGAGTGCCAGGTTGCGGATCCGCAGCACCCGCCGCCAGTGACCGGCTCCTGCGTTGAAGCTGGCGATGGGCTGGATACCCATGGCGATCCCCTCGAACACCAGATAGAAGAAGGCCTCGGTGTAACTGATCACCCCGTAGGCCGCCACATGCAGCGAAGTGCCGACCGCCAGCAACGCCTTGTTGTGCAGCGCCAGCACTACCGAGAGATAGAGGTACATCAGAAAACTGGAGACCCCGAGGCGCACCGTCTCGCCCATCAGCCGCAGATCGGGGCGCAAGGTGTCCCAACTTATCCGCAGCTGGCTACGCGGTGTGAAGAAGTGCCACAGGCAAGCAAGGCCCGTCACTGCCTGGGAGAGCATGGTGGCCGTCGCCACCCCGGCCAGTCCGAACGGAAACACCACCATCAACAGATAGTCGAGCAGCACGTTGAGCAGCCCCCCGACTACCATGATGAGGGTGACAAATCCGGGGCGCCCATCGTTGCGCAGCAGCGAGCTGAACGCCATCGACAGCACCGCAAAGACGCCAAGCCAGGCGTAGGCCTGCAGGTAGGAGAGCCCGGCGGTGAAGATCTCCCCCTCCGCCCCCATCCAGGCCAGCATGGGCTCGCCATAGCGGATCCCGATAAAACTGAGCAGTGCCGAGGCCAGCAACACCATCACCAGCGCATTTCCGACGATATGGCGGGCTTTGGCCGGGTTGCCCTGCCCCAGATAGAAGGAGACCAGCGACGAGGCCCCCATGCCGATCAGCGCCCCCACCGCATAGAGCACGGCGCAGATGGGATAAGCCAGCATCAAACCGGCCATGCCATCCTGACCCAGCACATGGCCAACGAAGATGCCATCGATGGTGACATAGATGCCGGTGATCAGCATGGCCGCCACGGTCGGGGTTACGTAACGCCAGAAAAGGCGAGATAGCGGGGCTGTGCCCAGATCAACAGCTGACATATTCGACTCGGTGGAGAGAAAGCGGCCGGGATCATAGCGAAACGGCAGCACGACTTCCTGTTATTTGTGTTATGAATCATTAATATAGACTGCTTTACCCGCCTCCCTGCCCTGTTTTAGGCTAGGGCCACCTCTTCTGAACGGAAACGAGCCTCATGTTGCAACGCCTGCTCACCCTCTTGCTGCTCTCCCTTATCTTGTTGCCGCCAGCCGTGCGCGCCGACGATGCCATTGCCCAGGCCGAATCCCTGTTGCAGAGCGTGCCCAAGAGCGATACCCCGGAAAACCAGAAGCTGCGGGAGAGCTACCAGCAGGCGCTGCAATTTGCCAGAGAGGCCGAGCGTTACCGGGAGCAGAGCAAAGCCTATCAGCAGATCCTTATCGATTACCCCAAGGAGTCGGCACGGCTCAAGGAGAGCCTGCACAACTATCAGCCCGCCGCTCGCCCGCCGCTGGCGAGCCTCAAGGAGGAGGCGCTGCGCCAGGCCATAGGCCTGAGCAGCAACCGCCAGCTCAACCTGCGCAAGGAGCGGCAGGGGGTGATGGATAGCCTCAACCAGCTAGAGAGTACCGGGCAGGAGTATCACCTGCGGGTGGATGATCTGCGCAAACAGCTGCAACTGACCCGCAGCCAGCTGGAGCGACTGAGCTTCAGCAGCGAATCGGATCGCCAGCAGGAGGCACAGCTGCTGCTGACCAGAATGAAAGAGCAGAGCCTCTCCGACCGGATCCAGATGCTGGAGCTGGAGCAGCTCTCTGCCCAGCAGCGCAACGATCTCGGCAAGCTGAAACTGCAGGAGCTCAATCTGGCCATCGCCGACGAGGATGAGTGGCAAGCCAGCCTGCTGACCCAGCAGAACCAACTGCGGCGGGAGAAGACCGAGCAGGCGCTGGAGGAGAGCGAACGGCTGCGCAAACAGCTCACCACCGACATGCCGCTGCTGCTGGAGCAACAACAGCAGAATCAGGCGCTCTCCATCCAGCTCGGCACACTGGAAGATCAGATTGAGCGGGTGCAGGATGAGCAGCGCAGCGTCGACAAAAATCTGTTTGAGCTGAATGAGCTGGTCAACTCGGTGCGCGAACAGCTGGAGTGGCTGCAGATCAGTAATGCCTACGGCGAGAACCTGCGCAGCAAACTCTCCGATCTGCCTCCCCAGTTCCCCCTCGACAAGCTGGAGTCCGCCATCGTCAGCGCCCGCATGGCCAAGTACCAGTACGAGAGCGAGCAGGATGGGCTCAAGGATACCCGCCAGTTGCGCGACAAGCTGATGGCCGAAGAGGAGGTGACGCTCGATCGGCCACAGCAAGCGGTGCTCGACAACCTGCTCAAGGCCCGGCGCCAACTGCTGACCCGGCTCAACGACGCCTCAGACACCCTCATTCAGGAGCAGACTCGTCTCAAGCTTCTATACAGCCGCCAGAACAGCAAGATCGACGAGATCCGCGAAATAAGCGCCAGCCACCTGTTCTGGATGCCGGATGTGCGCCCCTTTACCCCACAGGTGATGCTCGGTATTCCTGCCGCGCTGACCCTGGCCTTCAACCCGGACAACTGGTTGCAACTGCCCTATGCCATCGCCGAGAACAGCCCGCTGAGCCTCACGCTAGCCGGTATTGGTCTGCTGGTGCTGGCCTGGAGCTGGTTCAAGCTGGCCCGTCACCTGAGCCTCTATTGCGACCATATTGCGCCGCGGATCGGCAAGGTGACCCAGGACAAATTCAGCCTCACCAGCCGCTTGCTGCTGCGCTCCCTGCTTGCCGCCCTCCCCTTGCCCGCCATGGTGCTGATGGTGCGCGGCCTGCTCGAAGGGGCCTGGCAATACCCGTTTGCGGTGGCGGTAGCACGCGGCCTTGGCGAGATCTGGTTTCTGCTGCTGGCACTGGTGATGGCCCGCCATCTGACGCTGGAGCGGGGGATTTTGATCCACCACTTCCGCTGGCCCCGGGAACAGGTGCAAAAGGTATGGGGGCAGTTTCGCACCCTGCTGCTGGTGCTGATCCCGAGTTTCTTTGTGCAGGGGATGGCCAACAGCTATCAGGAGCACGCCTTCTACGACTCCCTCGGCCGGATGGCCTTCATGATCGGTGCACTCTGGCTGCTGCTGTTCTTTGCCCGCCTCAACCGGGAGCGGCTGCCGCTCACCTGGGGCCAGACCGACATGACCAAGCCCCATCTGCTGCACCACTTCATCTGGAACAGCCTGATGCTGGCGCCGCTGCTGGCGGTGATCGGCGCCCTGTTTGGCTACTTCTATACCTCGCGCACCCTGCTGCGCCAGCTGGAGCTGAGCCTGCTGATGGGGCTGGGTTGCCTGCTGATCTACTATCTGGCCAGACGCTGGATGCTGATCCAGCGCCGCCGCCTTGCCTTCGAGCGTGCCAAGAGCAAGCGGGCCGAGATGCTGGCCCAGCGCGGCCGTGACGACAATCAGGAGGAGCTAAGTTCGGAGATCCCCGATGTGGTGGAAGAGACTGAGCTGGACCTCGACACCATCAGCGCCCAGTCGCTGGGGCTGGTGCGCACCCTGCTGATGCTCGGCTTCACCATGCTGGTGGTAGTGCAATGGTCGGATCTCAACTCGGCGTTCAGCTTCCTCAGCAATATCGAGGTATGGCAGGTGAGCAGCAAGATTGGTGGCATCGAGCAGCTCTCCGCCATCACCCTGCAGGATCTGATGCTGACCGCCTTCGTCTTCATCCTGACCGTGGTGACCGCCCGCAACCTGCCGGGGCTGATGGAGCTGACCCTGCTTCAGCACCTCAGCCTCTCTCCCGGAACCGGCTTTGCACTCACCACGATCAGCAAGTATCTGGTGATCCTCGTTGGCGCCCTCACCGGTTTCTCCATGCTCGGTATCGACTGGTCGAAGACCCAGTGGCTGGTGGCCGCCCTCTCGGTAGGGCTGGGTTTCGGCCTGCAGGAGATCTTCGCCAACTTTGTTTCCGGCCTCATCATCCTGTTCGAGAAACCAATCCGGCTCGGTGACACTGTGACCATTCGCGATCTCACCGGCACCGTAACCAAGATCAAAACCCGGGCGACCACCATAGTGGATTGGGATCGCAAGGAGATCATCGTGCCCAACAAGGCCTTTATCACCGAGCAGTTCATCAACTGGTCGCTCTCCGATGCGATAACCCGGGTCAAACTGCGGATCCGGATCGGTCTGACCCGTGATCCGAAACTGGTGCAACGTATTCTTGAGGAGGCGATCCATGCCTCTACTCTGGTACTGGAGACCCCCAGTCCGGAAGTATTCCTGATCGAATTCACCGACTCGGCGCTGATCTACGAGATCCGCCTCTACGTCAACAACATGGATCACCGGATGCCCATCACTCACGAGGTTCACTCGCTGGTGCTGGAGAAGATGCAGCAGCAGGGACTTACTCTGCCCCATCAACAGATCGACATTCACCTGAGCCGCGGCTGATCCGCGAGGTAAAAGGAGCAGAACATGCAGATTATTGCCCATCGTGGCGCCAGCGGTCTGGCCCCCGAAAACACTCTCAAGGCGATGGCCAAAGCGCTGGAGCTGGGAGCATCAGCCATCGAGATCGACGTGCAGGCGGCCGATGGCGAGTTGTGGGTCTTCCACGACCGGCGGCTGGAGCGCTGCACCAATGGCAAGGGGGTACTGACCGAGCAATCCCGCTCCTATCTGGAGCAGCTTGATGCCGGTGAAGGAGAGGTGATCCCGACCCTCTGGCAGGTGATGGAGATCATAGCCGGACGCTGCGAGTTGCACATCGAGCTCAAGGGGGCTCATACCGCCGATGCGGTGGCAGCCCTGACCCGACGGGCAGAGGCCGAGCTGGGCTTTACTCCCGGCCAGTGGGTGGTTTCGTCCTTCCATCACCCGGAGCTGGCCCGATTTGCCGCCTTGCGGCCCGATATCCGCCTCGGCGCCCTGACCGCCAATCTGCCACTCAACCTGGCGCTGTTTGCTGATGAGCTGGGGGCCTGGTCACTTAACTGCGACGTGGATTTTGTCGACCGGATACTGGTGGAAGATGCACATCAACGCGGATTAAGGGTTCTAGTTTATACCGTTGATTATCATGAAGATTATGAAAAACTAGCCAGCATGGGGGTCGATGGAATCTTCACCAATCGTCCAGATCGTTTCCTGTAGCCACCTGACAAGGATACACATATGGATAAGCTCTGATTTAGGCACTAACTTTAAATAGCTGATCGGGATACAAAGAGTTCAACTTCAGCCGATAAGAACAGGCACATAACAATAACCAGTTTCCACACACTCAGACTGACGCTCACAAGGATGTAACTATGAACTTATCGATTAAAAACAAGCTGGTCCTGGCTATCGGGGTCATCATTCTGGTGATCACCGGGATACAGGTCTGGTACAACACCTCGCAACTGCGCAGCGAAACCCAGCGGCTGGTCTGGAATATCATCGACGAAAGCTCCATGGCCAACGTCAAGGGGATCTCCCGCTGGGTTGACTCCCGTATCGCCATCGTCAGCACCACCAAGGAGGCTTTCACCAAAGAGGATGAACCCATCAGCCATCTGGCCCAATCCATGAATGCAGGTGGATTCGACCTGGTCTATGCCGGTACTGCCGATGGCAAGATGATCCAGAGCAAGCCCACCAACCTCCCTGCCGGTTATGACCCCCGTCAACGCCCCTGGTACAAGGATGCGATGGCAGCTGGCAAACTGGTCATTACTGCCCCTTATGCGGATATCTCTACCGGACAACTGATTGTCACCATTGCCGAGCCGTTCCAGCGCGGCAACACTCAGGGCGTCATCGCCGGTGACGTATCCATCAGCGCCCTTATCTCGGATATTCTGGCAGTCACTACCGAGGGCACCTACGCCATTCTGGTAGACAGTAATGGCACCATCATCGCCCACCCGGATGCCTCGTTGAGTCTCAAGTCTGCCACCGCACTGGCCCCTGAATTGACCGCTTCTTACATCAACCAGATCGCCCATGACGGCATGATCAACGAGCTGGTGATCAGTGGCAAGAAAGAGGTCTTTGACTTCAACGCAATCCCCAATACCAACTGGTATTACGGCATGATGGTGGATGAGGAGACCGCCTATCAGTCGGTGCGCAGCATGGTCACCTCCTCCCTCATCCAGGGGCTTATCACCATACTGATCGTGGCTGGCTTCTCCTATGTCGCCATCAATGGTTCACTGGCACCCCTGAAAACCCTGGGCGAAGCGATTGCCGATCTCTCACGCGGCAACGGTGATCTGACCCGCCGCATCAAGATCGAGCGGGAAGACGAGGTGGGCGCGGTTGCCAAGCACGTCAACACCTTCATCGACCGGATCCATGTGATGGTGCAGGATATCTCCAACTCCTCGACCCAGCTTAATCAGCAGGCCAAATCCTCCCACAGCATGGCGGAGAAGGCGAATCAGGGGCTGGCACGTCAGCAAAACGAAATCTCCCAGATCGCTACTGCAGTACACGAGATGTCGGCCACAGCCGTTGAAGTGGCAAGCAACGCCGAACAGACCGCCGAAGCAGCCCGCTCTTCTAGCAGCAGTTGCGAACATGGCAAGCAGGTGATCGCCCGCAACCAGCGCTCCATCACCGATCTGGCCACCCAGGTGGAACAGGCCTCCAACATCATTCAGGAACTGGAGAAAAACGCTCAGGAGATCAACACCATCCTCTCCACCATTCAGGGCATCGCCGAACAGACCAACCTGCTGGCACTCAACGCCGCCATCGAAGCGGCACGTGCCGGTGAACAGGGTCGCGGCTTTGCGGTGGTTGCCGACGAGGTGCGCGTCCTGTCACAGCGTACCCACAGCTCCACCGTCGAGATCCGCAATATGATCGAAACCCTGCAACGCAATACCCAGGGGGCGGTCAGCACCATGCACGAAGGCCAGCTGCTGGCCCAGAACAGCGTGGATGACGCCAACAACGCCACCCATGCGCTGGAGCAGATCACCACCTCGATCAACCAGATCTCCGACATGGCGACCCAGATCTCCAGCGCGGCTGAAGAGCAGCGGGCCGTCACCGATGAGGTAAGCCGCAACATTCAGGCGGTGAAAGATGTCTCGGACGAACTGGCAGTGGATGCAGACAGCTCACGCCATCTCTCTGAACAACTTAAAAATATTTCGGGTGAACTGAGCAATCAGGTCGGTATGTTCCGCATTTGAGGATGAGCAAAAGGGGCCGTACAGGCCCCTTTTATTTTTCTAAATAGCGCTTAATTTTCAGTGAGTAATCTCACATTACCCGCCAAATACCCCGCCTTGAAATCCTTGTAATTCGTCTGGAATTATCAGATCACCGCCGTGGTCACCGCAGCATTTCGGATTACCTATTTCTATCCGAATAGATAAATGCCAATAATTCTCATTAAAAAATTACAATAAAAAACTTAAAATTTTTTTCGCGAGTACCTAAAAAGAGAGGTGATTCGCATTTTATTGAAAGAAAACTACGTACAATCCAGAAGTTAAAGTGCTCGTAGCTAGGTGTTCAACTGCTCAGTAACACCAAAAAATGACGATAATAACGACATTTTCATCCAGGGATTTGGGTGTTTTATAGAAAAATAACCAATAAAAAGGGAATAAAACCTAGCAGTTTGACTTGCATCAAGCCTGAATTTTTTTCATAGAGCAAAATCGTGCCCAGCAAATCTATCCCTAAGGAGGCAGATGTGGATATTATCAAGACCGATGTGGCCATCATCGGTGCTGGCGGTACCGGCTTACGCGCCGCTATCGCTATAGCCGAATCACAGCCAGACCTGGACATCGCCCTGATTTCCAAGGTTTACCCGATGCGCAGCCACACGGTTGCTGCCGAAGGCGGCGCCGCCGGTGTCGTCCGTGATGACGACTCCCTCGAAAACCACTTCAACGACACCGTCTCCGGTGGTGACTGGCTGTGCGAGCAGGACGTAGTGGAATACTTCGTCAACAACGCGACCAAAGAGATGATCCAGCTGGAGCACTGGGGTTGCCCCTGGAGCCGCAAGCCGGATGGTAAAGCCAACGTGCGTCCGTTTGGTGGCATGAAGGTTCCGCGTACCTGGTTCGCCGCAGACAAGTCCGGTTTCCATATTCTGCACACCCTGTTCCAGACCTCCGTCAAATACCCGAGCATCAAGCGCTTCGACGAGCATTTCTGCCTTGATCTGATCGTGGACGACGGCCGTGTCCAGGGCGTACTGACCTTCGACATCCAGAACGGTATCACCCGCTTCATCCAGGCCAAATCCGTGATCGTGGCAACCGGCGGTGCTGGCCGTGTCTATCGCTACAACACCAACGGTGGCATCGTCACCGGCGACGGCATGGCACTCGCCTACCGTCACGGCGTACCGCTGCGTGATATGGA
This sequence comes from Aeromonas sp. 600724, assembly GCF_049175135.1. Lineage (NCBI taxonomy): Bacteria > Pseudomonadati > Pseudomonadota > Gammaproteobacteria > Aeromonadales > Aeromonadaceae > Aeromonas > Aeromonas sp. 600724. Next base: position 108,105 of record NZ_JAAKUM010000003.1, read on the forward strand.
ATTCGTCCAGTATCACCCGACCGGTCTGCCGGGCACCGGCATCCTGATGACCGAAGGTTGTCGTGGTGAGGGTGGCGTCCTGCTGAACAAGGATGGCTACCGCTACCTGCAAGACTACGGCTTGGGCCCGGAAACCCCGATCGGCCAGCCGAAGAGCAAATACATGGAGCTGGGTCCGCGCGACCGTGTTTCCCAGGCATTCTGGCAAGAGCAGCAGAAAGGTCGCGTCATTCAGGGCCCGATGGGCGATGTGGTTCACCTCGACCTGCGTCACCTTGGCGAGAAATACCTGAAAGAGCGTCTGCCGTTCATCTGCGAACTGGCCAAAGCCTACGTCAACGTGGATCCGGCCAAAGAGCCTATCCCGGTACGTCCGACTGCCCACTACACCATGGGTGGTATCGAGACTGACAACAAGTGTGCCACCCGTCTGCCCGGCCTCTACGCCGCGGGCGAATGTGCCTCCGTCGGTCTGCACGGTGCCAACCGTCTGGGTTCCAACTCCCTGTCCGAGATCGTGGTATTCGGCAAGCTGGCCGGTGAGCAGGCAGGTGAATTTGCCAAGACTCAGAAGCATGGCAATACCGAAGCGCTGGCCGCCAAGGCCGAGGCGCTCATCAAGCAGCACCTCTCCCTGATGGACATAGACGGTACCGAAAACCCGGCCGATATCCGCAACGAGCTGGGCATGTCCATGGAAGCCGGTGTCGGTATCTACCGTACCGAAGAGCTGATGCAGGGCACCATCGACAAGATCAACGAGCTGAAAGCCCGTTACAAGAAGGTCAAGATCAACGACAAGTCCTCTGTCTTCAACACCGATCTGCTGTACGCCATCGAACTGGGCTACATGCTGGACGTGGCTGAAGCCATGGCGCACTCCGCCATCAATCGTAAAGAGTCCCGCGGTTCCCACCAGCGTCTGGATGGTTACGAAGAGCGCGATGACGTGAACTTCCTCAAGCACACGCTCTCGTTCTACAAAAATGGCGAAACGCCCTCCATCGATTACTCCGATGTGAAGATCACTAAGTCCCAGCCGGCAAAACGCGTGTACGGCTCCGAGGGTGAGAAACAAGACGAGGCTAAGAAGAATGGCTGAGATGATTGAAATTGAGATCCTGCGCTACCGTCCGGAACAGGATAACGAGCCCTGGATGCAAACCTTCCAGGTGCCATACCAGAGAGAGATGTCTCTGCTGGATGCTCTGCAGTACATCAAGGATCACCTGGACTCAACCCTGAGCTTCCGCTGGTCCTGCCGGATGGCGATCTGCGGCTCCTGCGGCATGATGGTCAACGGCGTGCCCAAGCTGGGTTGCAAGGCGTTCCTGCGCGACTATCTGCCGGGCAAGATGACCGTCGAGCCGCTCAACAACTTCCCGATCGAGCGCGATCTGGTGGTCGACATGTCCGACTTCATCGAGAAGCTGGAGAGCATCAAGCCGTACATCATCCCGAGCGAGCCGCGCAGCCTGTGTGATGGCGAGTACATCCAGACGCCGGCCCAGATGGCGCAGTACAAGCAGTTCTCCCAGTGCATCAACTGTGGTCTCTGCTACGCGGCCTGCCCGCAGTACGGCATCAACAAGAAGTTCACCGGTCCGGCGGCACTGGCTCTGGCCTATCGCTACAACGTCGACAACCGTGATGCCGGCGCCAAAGAGCGTATGCGCATCATCAGCCAGGACGAAGGCGTCTGGGGCTGTACCTTCGTGGGCTACTGCTCCGAAGTGTGCCCGAAGGGCGTCGATCCGGCAGCGGCCATCCAGCTTGGCAAGGTCGAAAGCGCCAAGGACTACATGATCGCCATGTTCAAGCCAGATTGAGAGCAGGATTGAGACCATGAACAACACTGATAGCAAACGTAAACCTTACGTCCGCGAAATGAAGAAAGACTGGTGGCTGAAGAACGCCTTCTACACCGGTTACATGATCCGTGAAGGCACCAGTATCTTCGTCTCCATCTACGCCGTTGTGCTGATGTGGGGCCTGATGCGCCTGGTTCAGGGTCAGGAAGCGTTCAACGGCTGGCTGGAATCCCTGCAAAGCCCGATCGCCATCCTGTTCCATGTCGTCGCTCTGGCGGCGTGCCTGTTCCATGCCAAAACCTGGTTCGCCCTGGCGCCGAAAGCCATGCGTATCTTCCGTGGTGAAGACTTGGTACCGGAGAAGCCGATCGTTCTCGCCCAGTATGTGGCGCTGGCGGTGGTGTCCCTGCTTGTCCTGATCATCGTGGCCTGAGGAGAAAACAATGAGACGTTCTGACGAACCAATTTACTGGGGTCTGTTTGGTGCGGGTGGCATGGTCGTTGCCATGCTGCTGCCGGTCATTGTCCTCATCACCGGTCTGCTGGTGCCCATGGGCATCATGGACGTGGAAACCATGAGCTATGACCGCGTGCACGCGTTCGCCAGCTCCTGGTGGGGTGCCTGCATCCTGCTGGTGATCATCGCCCTGCCAGTCTGGCACGGTATGCACCGTATCTACCACGGTCTGCACGATCTGGGGATCCACACCACCAAGCTGCACCACTATGTGTTCTATGGCTTTGCCTTCCTAGTATCTGCCATTAGCGTCGGCTTGCTGATGGTGCTGGTACTCCAGTAATCACATCTGACTGATAGACCAAACCGGGCACTCTGCCCGGTTTTTTTATCCTCCTGAACAGCTGAAAAGGGCCAGCAAGATTGCTCAGGCTGGCCCTTTTCAGCTGCATTTCCTGATGAGCACCTACTCCATCGGCGGCAAGAAACGGCGCATCACCTCGTCGGCATGCCCTCCTTCCTGAAACGCCACCAGAGCCTGATTGAGGTTATTCACCAGCTCGTGAGCGCGGGGGGAGCCCTTGCTGACCAGCAGGTAAAACTGCTTTCGGCTGGGCAAGACGAGGTTGAGCAATCCACTCTCGCTCTGGTAAATCCCGAGACTGATGCCACTCACCAGTGGTTCAATTTCGCTTGGCAGAAAATCGCAGCGATCCCGCTCCAGCATATCGAGCGCCTGCTGTAACTGCCTCACCCTGCGTGGCTCCTGTGCCAAACCGTAGGGGGTGTAATTATAGCCAATCACCCCGCACACACGTGAGCGATTGACCATCTGTAAATCTGGTGCGTCGGGGAAGCGACGCTTGAGATAGAAAAAGCCGAGGCGGGTGTAATAGAGAGGAACGCTGTAGAAAGCAAACTCGGCCCGCTCCGGTTTGTAACTGGCATCCCAGGTCAACTCGCACAGACCATTCTGGCGATAGTCTGCCAGCTCCTGCTGGACCCGCGCCCAGGGCAGATAGCGGATCTGATATGACAATCCGCTCTTTTCCAATGCATCGAGCACGAGTGTGGTCGCCGAACCGGTCAGGCGGCTGGTATCGGGCACACCGTCCTTGCGCTCCCAGTAGGTAAAGGGGGCCCACTCGTTGCCCTCCCCCAGACAGATCTTCACTGGTGGCTCTTGCCCCCATAGCGCGGGGGACAAAATGGCCATCGCCAATCCCGCCCACCATGTTGCCGCTCGTTTCATCTCCCGCTCCCGGACTGTTTATCCCTCTTGCAGCTTAGCCCAGAAGAGATTTTGCTCACTTTGCAGGGGCGCTTTCATGCCACAACGCCAGCAAATTGGCCGGAATGGCACCATAACGAAGCTGCGGCGTCTGGTGCCAGTCAGCCAGCTTTTGCAGGGCTTTCACCAGATCCTGTGCAAGCGTACGGGTCACTCTCACCCCGGCTTCCAGATAGAGGCTCTTGATCTCGAAGATCCCCTGCTGGCGATGGGCCTTGGCATCCATCCTGCCCACCAGCTTGCCACGATGCAGCAAGGGCAACACGAAGTAGCCATACTGGCGCTTGGGGGCCGGGGTATAGCATTCGATGCGATAGTCGAAGTTGAACAGCTCACTGGCCCGTTTGCGATCCCACACCAGCGGATCGAACGGCGACAAGGCTGTGGTATGGGTCGCCTTGAGGGTGCCCGCCTGTGCCCTTGCCAGCTCATCGGCCAGCGAGGCGTGCACAAAAGCGCCGTACTGCCATCCCTCCACCCGTACCGGCAACAGCTCCCCTTCGTCCGCCAGCTGATGGAGCTGGTCATCGTATTTGCCGCGCCGCAGCCGGTAGTAGTCCGCCACCCAACCGGTTTTGACCAGCCCCAGCGCCCGGCAGCTGGCGCGCACCATATCCCGCTGCGCCTGCTCGACGCTTGGCAGATCCCGCTGGTCGCTCCACTCGGGGATGACCCGCTCGGCGAGATCATAGACTCGCTGAAAGTTGCGCCGCTCCCGTACCATCAGCTGACCGGTGGTAAACAACACCTCCAGATGGCGCTTCTCCGGTTTCCAGTCCCACCAGCCATTCCCCTTGCCTGTTGTGCGTTCAAAGTCAGCCGCCCGCACCGGACCGTGCCGGCGAATGCGCTCGATCAGCTGGCCAATCTCCTGCTGATGGGTGGCGAGCCAGTTGGCCGAAAACTTCCAGCCCATGGCGGCAGGGTCAAGCATCCGGTGGCGCAGCAATCGGTAATCTTCGCGGGGCACAAAGCAGGCCTCGTGGGCCCAATATTCGAAGATCTCGCCGTCGGCCAACAGCTGCTCCAGCCAACGCGGTTCGTACTGGCCAAGGCGGCTAAAGAGCACCAGATAGGGGCTGCGCGCCACCACCGAGATGGTATCGATCTGCAGCAGCGCCATGCGGCGAATAGTGGCCAGCAGATCAGCCGGGGTCGCCTTGCTGCGACGGGGGGCAAGCAGCCCCTGCGCCGCCAGTTGCAGATGACGGGCATCTTGCAGTGACAAATGGGTAATCGACATCAACAACCGCTCCCTGGTATCTGACCATCGCACGCCCGACGGATAGCCAACAAAACCGGGGGAGGTACCACGCTGGCATGCCTCCCCTCCCTTGTGTGCCAGCGCCGCTATGAGTGGGCCGGGGGCAAGACCAGCTGATTGACCACCAGCATGATCTCTTGATAAGTGGCCTCTACCGTCTCGGGGGTCGGCTCCAGAATAAGGTCATCGGCATAGCCGTTGATGAGGGAGGTGACCTGGCGCGCCAGTCGCCGGGCATCGCCCGCTACAAACTCGCCGCTGTCGATCCCCTTTTGCAGGATCTGCTCCAACACCTCGCGCCACGCCAGAATGATTTTGCGGTAGCTCTCGGCAAACACAGGGTCGCGCAGTGACTCGTTCCAGGCATCGAGGTAGATGGCCCAGGAGGCATCCTGACTGGTCGGCAGGTTGTCCCGCACAAAGAGCGGCAACGCTTCGCGGGCCGGCAGCGGCAACAGCCACTCCCGCTGCTCGGCGATCTCCTGATAGGTGAAACGCTCCACGGCACAGAGGCAGAGCTCCTTCCAATCCTTGAAGTAGTGGTAGACGTGACTGCGCGCCAGACCGGTGCGCTCGGCAATATCACGGGTTGACGATGCCGCCATCCCCTTCTCTCGAAACAGGGCCAGTACTGCCTCGATGATCATCTCTTTGCGCTGTTCTGCTGATGGGCGTGCCATCTGACCTCCTGCGATATCCATCGTTCTGCTTGACTTTGAGCAGTCGCTCAAACAAGCTTTGAGCACTCGCTCAAACTTAGCGTTTCCGACATCTTAGGAGATAACCCATGACAACACCAACCACTTCGGCAGCCAGTTGCGACGAGCAGGCCACGCCGTTGCCACACTCGGCCGGTCGTTCGCTGGGGGCGATTGCGCGGGCCAATCCACTCAAGCTGGCGGGCACCTTCTCGCTGGTGGCCCTCGAAAACATCCTGCTGGTGGTCTATCCCCTGTTTGCCGGCTTTGCCATCGACGCCATCGTCAAGGGCCAGTGGTGGCAGGCTTCAAGCTACGCCCTGATCGTGCTGCTGTTCTGGCTCATCGGCGCCCTGCGCCGGGCGGTCGATACCCGCACCTTTACCCATATCTATGCGGCACTGGCGGTGCCGGTGATCCTGACACAACGCCAGCAGCAGGAGGGGCAATATACCATAGTGGCGCGGGTCACCCTGGCGCGGGAGTTTGTCGACTTCTTCGAGAAACATATCCCGATCCTGGCCACCAGCCTGATCTCCATCGTCGGGGCGGCCGTGATGCTGATGGTGATCGAGTTCTGGGTCGGCATCGCCTGCATGGGGGTATTGCTGCTGTTCGGCCTGCTGCTGCCCGGCTTTTCGCGCAAGAACCAGCTGCTGCACGAGCGGCTCAACGATCGACTGGAACACGAGGTCAAACTGGTCACCCATGCCCAATCAACCAGCCTCGCCCGCCACTACCGCGCGCTGGCCTGGCTCCGAATCCGGATTTCGGATCGGGAGGCACTCGCTTTTCTGGCGGTCGGCATCAGCGCCTCCCTGCTGTTCCTGCTGGCCATCACCATGCTGATGGCCCAACCCCAGGTCTCGGCAGGCCATGTCTATGCTGTGATGACCTACCTCTGGAACTTTGTCACCAGCCTGGATGAGGGGCCCGGTCTTGCCGATCAGCTGGCCCGGCTGCGAGACATAGGCCGCCGGGTCAATACCGCCCAACCCGATGAAATGATTTGATATTTTGTATCTGTAACCGGAGTAGAAGATGAATCCGACCACCCTTTGCCAACGAGCGTTGACCATGTGCATCAGCTGTTTTTTCCTCGCCGCCTGCGGCCCCAAGATGAGCGACTTTGAGCCCAACACCAGCTACTGGTTCAAGGAGAAACCGGCAGAGGAGAGTGCCCCGCTGGCACAAGATCTGAAGGTGGATATCGCCATCATAGGTGGCGGCTACAGCGGCCTCTCCAGCGCCTGGCATCTGGCCAAGGCCAATCCGTCGCTCAAGATCGCCATCTTCGAGGCCAAACAGGTGGGCAGCGGTGCCTCGGGCCGCAACGGCGGCATGGTGTTGCCGGGCTCCGAGGTGATGGACCTCTACGAAGAGGGGGAAGCGAGCAAACGTCACTACGATCTCACCGTCGCCAGCATGCGCAAGCTGCAGGCGCTGGTCGCCTCAACCGGCGTCGAGGCCGACCTCAAGCTCGATGGCTATGTGGAGGCGATCCTCGATGAGGAGGATATCGCCGAGTACCGCGACTATGTGAAAACCGCCAATCGCCTCGGCATCCCGCTCCAGTACTGGAACGCCGATACCACAGAGGAAAAACTCGGCACCGACCGCTACGTGGGGGCGGTCTACGACCCCAATGGCGGCCAAGTACACGCCATGAAACTGGTCAATGCCCTGCGCAAGGCGGTGGAGCAGGCGGGCGTCACCATCTACGAGCAGAGCCCGGTAATGGGGATCAAGGAGGGCAAGCAGATCGAGCTCAATGTAGCCGACAAGTACAAGGTGACCGCCGACAGCATAGTGCTGGCGACCAACGGCTATACCTCAAAACTTGGCTACTTCAGCGGGCGGGTCTTTCCGGTACACGCCCAGAGCGCCGTCACCGAGCCGCTTACCAAAAAACAGCTGGCCGCCATCCAGTGGCAGAGTCGGGTGCCCTATTACGACACCCGCAACATCTTGTTCCATCTGGTGTTGACCCCGGATAACCGCATCGTCATCGGCGGTGGCAATGCCGAGTACGTCTTCAACGATGGCCTCAACTACAAGGGAGATCTCAATCGGGTCAGCGAGATGATGATGACCGAGCTGGTGACCCTCTATCCGGCCCTCAAGGGGATCAAGTTTGAGCAGGTGTGGGACGGGGTGCTCGGCATGACCGGCGACAGCACTGAAGCGGTGGGGGTAATGGGGGATCACAAGAACATCTACTACGCCCTCGGCTACAACGGCCACGGCATCAACCTCTCCTTCCTGTTTGGCGACATCGTGGCCAGCCTCTATCAGGGCAAGGAGCATCCCTGGTTCAACCACGCGGAGCAGACGCTGCCGATGTGGCTGCCGCCAGAGCCGTTCAAGTCAATCGGCGTCAAATCTGCCCTGATGTACTACCAGTGGCAGGACAAGGGCTACAAGGAGTAACCGAGAGCCGAGCAAGAAACAGCCGAGTAACAGACGAAGGCACGCCTCAGGGCGTGCCTTTCTGCAATACCACCACATCGGCGTGGGGGAAGCTGAGTTCGGCCTGCCAGCTGGCGGCCAACACCTGAAACGATGCCTCGGCAAAGAAGACAATGTGGGTCGGGTCGTGGCGATAGCGCCAGTTTTTAAACCGCTCGTCACTGAGCACCCGCTGGGTCTGCAGCACCAGCAGGCCACCGGGCTTGAGGCAATCCCACAACTGCGCCAGCACCGTGCGCGGCTCGGCGATATGCTCGATCACCTCGGTACTGGTGATGAAGTCATACTGACGCATCAGCAACTCTGGAAAATCGGCGTAGAACTTGTCATACCCCGCCATCTGGTAACCCGCCTCACGCCCCATCGCCACCAGCGCCGGGCCCGGGCCACAGCCAAAATCGAGACCACTGGCAGGTAGCGGCACCCGCGCCAGCACTTCGCCAAAAGCCCGCATCAAAAAAGTGCGATAACGGGGATCATCCACCCGATTGTCGTGACCGTCATAGACCGCCTTCTCCGCCGCCTCATCCAGATGATCCGCCTCATCCAGCCAGACCAGCTCGCACGCGAGGCAGCGATGATAGCGTTTGCCCGCCACCGGCAGGGGATAACTGCGATGGCTGGCACACAGGGGGCAGCTGACGGTGGATGACATGGCGGTTCCTCTTGGGGGCTTCCTGTTGGATAACAGCGGCGCAGATTGCCTGCCCGCTGGCTCGCTGACAACTTTTTTTGCTCCTTAAGGGTTTCTTAAGTTTGCCCTTTTACTCTCAAACCATCGCAAGAGAAGGAGTCACCCATGACCATCGAGATCCAGGCCCCCTACCGATTGCTGCTAGCCAAGTCCCCGCAGCAGGTCATGGCGCTGCAAACCTATATCCAGGCAGCCTACACCCTCGAGTTCAACGCCCGCATCCCCCATTTCCTCCCCTGTCTGCTGGGGCTCTATCGGGCGGACGGGACGCTGGTCGGTGCCTGTGGTCTCAATCATGCCAGTGAGGGGCCTCTCTATCTGGAACAGTATCTGGAGCAACCCATCGAGGCCGCCATCAATACCCGCCTCGGAGTCTATCCGGCACGCAACCGCATTATCGAAGTGGGCAATCTGGCCTGCAGCGAACCGGGCAATGCCCGCCTGATGTTCGCGGCCCTGTGTCGTCTGCTATGTGAAAACGCCCTCGACTACGTGGTCTTTACCGGCACAGCCAAGCTGCGCAACAGCTTTGCCCGCCTGCAACTCAATCCGGTGGAGCTGGCCCCCGCACAGGCCCATCAGGTGGGAGCCGACGCCGATGCCTGGGGTGAGTACTACCGCTGCCAACCCAAGGTGATGGTGGGTGACATCAATCAGGGGCGCGAGGTGCTCGCCCAGCGCAGCCTGCTGCTCAATCTGCTGGCCCCCATGCCGACCCTGTTTGACGAGACCAGCAAGAGCAGTGATAACCAGACCCATCAAAAAAGGTGCGCCCAATGAGCCTGTTCGACGCCATCGCCAAACATGCCCACGAGGATCCGCAATCCCCTGCGCTGCTGAGCAGCCAGCAGCGTCTCGATTACCAGACCCTGTGGCAACAGATCCAGCGTCTGGCCAGCCAGCTGCAACAGCTCGACATCAGCCGTCTGGCGCTGCAACTGGACAACGGCCTGCCCTGGGCGCTGCTGGATCTCGCTTGCACCCGTGCCGGTATCGTGGTCATTCCGGTGCCCCACTTCTTCAGTCAGGCCCAGCAGGCCTGGTTGCTGGAGAGCAGCGGCGCCGATGCGCTGGTGGGGCCATATCATCAGGGGTGGCATGCCGCCGAGCCGCTCTCGCTGATCACCGGCGAGCTGCCGCTCTGGCGCTATATCCCGGCCAATCGACCGGCGCTTCCCAAGGGCACTGCCAAGATCACCTACACCTCCGGCACCACGGGCCAGCCCAAGGGCGTCTGCCTGTTACTGACCCAGATGATGGCGGTAAGCCATGCGCTGGCCGAGCGGGTTGCGCCAGCCAAGGTGGAAAAACACCTGACCCTGCTGCCGCTGGCGACCCTGCTTGAGAACATCACCGGCCTCTATGTGCCGCTGCTGACCGGCGCCTGCAGCCGCATTCCGTCCCTCGGGGAGCTCGGTTTCACCGGCTCCAGTTCGCTCAATGCGGCCATGCTGGGGGAAGCGCTGCTGCGCTGGTCGACCCACAGTCTGGTGCTGGTGCCCGAACTGCTGCGCCTGCTACTGGCGCTCTGCATCAGCACCCCAACGCTGGCCCAACAGCTCAAGAGCCTGCGCTTTATTGCCGTCGGTGGCGGCAAGGTGGCCCCCGACCTGATCAAACATGCCCGCCAGCTCGGCCTGCCGGTGTATGAGGGATATGGCCTCTCGGAGTGTGGCTCCGTGGTGGCGCTCAACAGCCCGGATGCTGACAAGCCCGGCAGCGTCGGCCGCCCCCTGCCCCACTGTCAGGTCACCATCGCCAGCGACGGCGAAATTATGGTGAGCGGCAGTGCCATGCTGGGCTATCTCGGCAGCAACGAACCGACTCCCGAACAGATCGCCACTGGCGAACCTTCTGCCATGCAGATCGCCACAGGCGATCTGGGTCATCTCGATGATGAGGGCTACCTCCATATCACCGGGCGCAAGAAGAATGTCCAGATCACCGCCTTTGGCCGCAACTTCTCCCCCGAGTGGGTGGAAGCCGAGGCCCAGCTCTGCCCCGCCATCGCCCGCATCGTGGTGTTTGGCGATGGCCAGCCTGCCAACGTGGCGCTGATCCAGCCCCTGCCGGGCAAAGAGGCGGATCTGCCCCACCAGATCGCCGGTCTGAACCAGCGGCTGCCCGATTATGCCCGGCTGCACCACTGGTTGCCGGTGGCGCTGGATCAACATCCCGGGCTGCTGACCGCCAACGGGCGCCCCCGTCGCAACGAGATTTACCAACACTTTTCCCGGCAAATCAGCCAATGCCTTACAGGAGAATCGTCATGAGCTTCTACCAGACTCTGCAACAAGCCACTGCCAGTGAGCGTGAGCATCTGTTCAACGCCCCCATTATCGAAGCCTGTCGCCGTGGCGATATCAGCCGTGACACCTATCTCGCCTTTCTGGCGCAGGCCTACTACCACGTGCGCCACACAGTTCCGCTCCTGATGGCCACCGGCGGCAAGCTGGGTCAGGAGTACGAGTGGGTGCGCGGCGCCATTGCCGAATACATCGACGAGGAGTATGGCCATCAGGAGTGGATCTTAAGCGATATCCGCGCCTGTGGCGGTGATGCCGAGGCGGTGCGCCACGGCCAGCCCGGGCTGTCCATCGAGCTGATGGTCGCCTTCCTCTACGACCAGATCCAGCGCGGCAACCCCATGGGCTTCTTCGGCATGGTACAGGTGCTGGAAGGCACCAGCGTGGCCATCGCCCTCACCGTCGCCGACCAGCTGAAAAAGGGCCTCGGCCTGCCACCCCAGGCGATGAGCTACCTGAGCTCCCACGGCGCCCTGGATCAGGAGCACCTCAAGTTCTTTGAATCCCTGATGGATCGGGTCGAGAGCCCGGCGGATCAAGCCGCCATCATTCACGGGGCCAAGGTGGTTTATCGTCTCTATGGCGAGATGCTCTACAACCTCACCGCCACTGTATAAGTTGGCAGCAGACAGCAAAAAGGGAACCCACACCATGAACCTTGAAGGGAAACTCGTGCTGCTCACCGGCGCCAGCGGTGGCATAGGTGAAGAGCTCGCGCAGGAGTTGGCGGCCCAGGGGGCCCACCTGCTGCTGCATGGTCGCCGTGCTCCTGTGCTGGAACGGCTGTGCAAGTCACTGCCGCATCCCGAGCGCCATCAGGTGGTGCTCGCCGACCTCGGCTCTGCACAGGAGCGAGCCAAGCTGCTGCAACACCCGGCGCTGGAGAATGGACTCGACATCCTGATCAACAACGCTGGCTGCAACCAGTTTGCCTGGCTGGAAGATCAGAGCTTCGAGCAGGTGGAGCGCCAGCTGCTGCTCAATATCGAGGCGCCAATCCAGCTCACCCGCGCCCTGCTGCCCAGATTGCGCAAGCCGGGGATCATCATGAACATGGGGTCGAGCCTGGGCAGCATTGGCTACCCCGGTTACAGCGTCTACTGCGCCAGCAAATTTGCCCTGCGCGGCTTTAGCGAAGCGCTGGGACGGGAGCTGGAGGGGAGCGGCATCAAGGTGCTGCATTTTGCCCCACGCGCCACCCGCACCAAACTCAACTCCGAGGCCGCCTACGAGATGAATGCGGCGCTCGGCACCCAGACCGACAGCCCGCAGGAGGTGGCCGAAGAGGCGGTCATCGCCCTGTGCAACGAAACCCGCCGCAGCTGGCTCGGCTGGCCGGAAAAACTGTTCGTGCGGCTCAATGCCCTGCTGCCCGGCATTGTCGACAAGGCGCTGGCCAGACAGCTGCCGATCATCAAACGTTATGCCCGTCATCTTCAGCCAGGGACGGCTGATGCTGGCGCCAACAGCGCGCCACAACCAGACTTGTCCCGCCCGATCCCGACCAAGAAGGAGCATTAATATGAACTTTTTCCGTCAATCAGTGACCTCTTGTGCCATCGCCATCCTGCTGGGATCCTCCTCGGTCATGGCCGCGGGTGATGCCCTCGTCCCCATCCAGCAACAGTGGGCCGTCTGCCAGTATCAACAGACCGGCAAGGCGAAAGAGAGCTGCCTCGAAACCCTGAGCACCCAGGCCGAAGCGGCCAGCGCCAAGGAGCCTTTTCGCGCCGATCTGCTGATCTGGTCGGCCATCGTCAAGAGCACCTGGGCGGGGGCCAAAGGGGGGCTGGGGGCACTGGGTCTGGTGAAAGAGGCCAAAGCCAAGCTGGAGCTGGCACTCAAACAGGATCCCAAGGCGCTGGACGGCTCCGCCTATACCAGCCTGGGCTCCCTCTACTATCAGGTGCCCGGCTGGCCGGTCGGTTTTGGCGATGACGAAAAGGCAGAGCAGCTGCTCAAGCAGGCGCTGGCCATCAATCCGGATGGCATCGACCCCAACTTCTTCTATGGCGACTTCCTGCTGGATCAGGGTCGCAAGGCCGAGGCCAAAACCTATCTCGACAAGGCGCTGGTCGCCCCAGCCCGCCCGGGTCGCGAAGTGGCCGACGAAGGGCGCAGAATGGAGATCCGCGATCGGCTGGCCAAGCTATAAAACCCTGATGGATCAAAGAACTATTTAAACTCTGCCCACCAGCTTGCATACTGGTGGGCAGGGTTGTTTATGCCACGGCACGCCCTGGCGCTGAGCCAGATCGCCACACCCAACAAACCAAGGGAGAAAAGAATGCGGATCCTGCTGGTGGAAGATGATGTGATGCTGGGGGATGGTATGCAGGATGCACTGCGCCATAGCGGCTACACGGTGGACTGGCTGCAACAGGGGTTGCCCGCTCTGGCAGCCCTCAAGAGCGACGAGTTCGCCGCCCTGATCCTCGATCTCAACCTGCCCGACATCGACGGCCTCAGCCTGCTGCGCAAGTTGCGGCGTGAAGGACACCAGCTGCCGGTGCTGATCCTCACCGCCCGCGATGCGCTGGACGATCGGGTGGTTGGCCTCGATGCTGGCTCCGACGACTACATGGTCAAGCCCTTCGCCCTGCAGGAGCTCAACGCACGCCTGCGCGCCCTGGTTCGCCGCAGCAAGGGGCAGGCTCAGGCGGTACTGGAGTATGGCGACATCCTTATCTATCCCGAATCCCAGCAGGTCACCTATCAGGGGGAGGCGGTCAAACTCACCCCCCACGAATACAAGTTGCTGCAGGAGCTGATCAGCCAGAGCGGCCGGGTGCTGAGCAAGGATCAGCTGCAACAGAGCCTCTACGGCTGGGATGAAGGGGCCGAGAGCAACGCGGTAGAGGTGCATATCCACCATCTGCGCAAGAAGTTCTACAGCGACCTCATCCGCAATATTCGCGGGGTCGGCTACATCATTCCCCAGCTCGAACAGCCAAGCCGGACACCCGCACGATGAAACGCCCGCGCTCCATTCGCCGCTTTCTGCTCACCGGTATCCTGACACTGGTAAGCCTGAGTCTCACCATCAGCGCCTTTATCGGCTACATGGAGGCGAGCCACGAAATGGAGGAGCTGTTTGATGCCCGCCTAGCCCAGTCGGCGCGCATCACCAACCAGCTGCTGGCCCGCTACATGGCCCAGCAGGGGCAACTGCCCGCCAACGGCACCGTCTATCAGGAGTGGGAGGCGCAAAATCCCGATGAGTGGCAAAAAGACCCCAGCCTCAACCTGACCGGCGAGGATCGGGAGATCACCCCCTACGGCCACGAGTTCGAACGCAATCTCTACTTCCAGCTGCTCGATGAAAAGGGCGGCCTGCTACTGCGCGCCCCCAGCGCCCCGGAGCAGCCGCTGGTCACCCTGGCCATCGGCTTTGACACGGTCGAAAAAGATAACCACCAGTGGCGCACCTTCACTCTCTACAACCAGCAGGAGCAGACCTGGCTGGTTGTAGCCGAGCGGGACGACGAGCGCAGCGAACTGGCCAGCAAGATGGCAACCCTCACCATGCTGCCGCTGCTGATCACTCTCCCCTTCCTGCTGGCCCTGCTCTGGTGGCTCATCACCCGCGGGCTGGCCCCCCTGCGCCAGCTGGCCCAGGCCATCAGCGAACGTCACCCCGCCAACCTGAGCCCGCTCAGCCTCAAGATAAGCGCGCAGGAGCTGACCCCCCTCACCAACGAGATCAACCGGCTGATGCAGGCGCTGGCGGAGACCATAGAGCGGGAGAAGCAGTTCACCAACGAGGCGGCCCACGAGCTGCGCACCCCGCTGGCGGTACTGCGGATCCACAGTGAAAATGCCCTGGCTGCCGAAGATGAAGTGAGCCGCCAGCAATCCCTGCACAAGATGCTGCAGGCCCTCGATCGCAGCGATCGGCTGATCCGGCAACTACTGACCCAGGCCCGCATCGACAACCAGCAGGGGCTGGTATTGACCGAACTGGAGGTGGGTCACCTGCTGCAAGGCACCCTCGCGACCCTGGCACCCATCGCGCTCAAGAAGGATCAGCAGCTGTCGCTGGAGTGTGAATTGCCGCAGCTGGTGATGGGGCAGGCCACCCTGCTCGACCTGCTGTTCAGTAATCTCATCGACAATGCGCTGCGCTACACCCAGCCAGAGGGCGAGATCAGGGTGCGGGTACTGCGAGAGGGCAACCGGGTGAGGGTGGATGTGAGCGACAACGGCCCCGGCATTCCCGCCAGTGCCTTGCCCCGGCTGTATGAACGCTTCTTTCGGGTCAATCCCCAGCAGGGGGATGGCGTGGGGCTCGGCATGGCCATCGTCTCACGCATCGCCCAACTGCACGGCGCCGACCTCGATGTCCACAACCGGCCGGAAGGGGGGCTGGAGGTGAGCGTGTTACTCCCGCTCCCGCCGGCAAGATAAGCGATAAGTAAAGAGCCCGCGATGCGGGCTCTTTACTTTCAATGACAATCTGGCTGCACGGTAAAGGTTCGACTGGCATCCACCGGGCCCAGCTCCGCCAGCAGACGTCGGCCCAGCAGCACCGGATAGATCATCTTGCTGCGATCCCGCAGGGTAAACCACTCCTCATACACCTTGTCCCCCAGACAGATGGACATGGTCACCGTTGGCCGCTGCTCCATGCCGCCCGCCCCGCGCACCGTCACGCTGCGCTCGACCCGCCGCTCGAACTGCTGTTTGACCAGCTTGCCGCTGTCGGCATCAGTTACCACCAGCATGAAGCGCACCCAGGGCTTGCCATCCCGTTTGAATCTGGTGATGGAGCGTGCATCGAGGGAAGAGGTGAGCGCCCCGGTGTCGAGTTTCATCTTCACCGCCACGCCGGTAGGCAAAATAAGCCCCTTCTCGATCCAGCCATAGCTGGCCGGGGTCTCAGCCAGCGCACTGCCACACAGTGCCAGCATCAGGGTGATCCCCACCATCATCTTGCCCATTTTACTGCCCTGCCTTGTCAATCCTGCGCCCAGATCTACCACAGTCCCATTGTGGGTCAATCCGATTTATTTCAGCTACTTGGATAATATCTGGCGGGTCAGGAGAGAGAGGACAAAGAGTGGCCGAACGGCGGCCCAAGCGGGCGGGAATATCGTAGGAGAGCAAGGCACCGAACGGTGCTGGATGAAACTGGTGGTTAACCTCAGGTTGTGACGCCAAAGGCTACCACAAGGATTTACAAATTATCAGTCTTGTTCTGAAGGGATTTTTGCCTACACTGTTGTAAACCGGAGGGCCTGAAAACCACCGGTTTTTTTGCGCCTGCCGAAAATTTGCCACTGCAAAAGTGACTTTCAACAAGGCTCAATAAGGAATTTGTAATGCGTATCGAAGAAGACTTGAAGCTCGGTTTCAAGGATGTCCTGTTCCGCCCCAAGCGCTCTACTCTCAAGAGCCGTTCCCAAGTAAGCCTGACCCGTCAGTTCACCTTCAAACATACTCAGACCCAATGGCAAGGCGTACCCGTCATCGCCGCCAACATGGATACCGTCGGCAGCTTCGCCATGGCGCGCACGCTGGCCGGTTTCGAGATGATGACCGCGGTACACAAGCACTACAGCCTTGAGCAGTGGCAAGCTTTCGTCAACGAGACCGACCCGGCGCTGCTGGGCCATGTGATGGTCTCCACCGGCACCTCGGCTGAAGATTTCGCCAAGACCCGCCAGATCCTCGCCATGTCCGAAGCGCTGCGCTTCATCTGTGTCGATGTGGCCAACGGCTACTCCGAACACTTCGTCGAGTTCGTACGCAAGATTCGTGAAGCCTGCCCCAACCACGTCATTCTGGCGGGCAACGTAGTGACCGGCGAGATGGTCGAAGAGCTGATCCTCTCCGGCGCCGACATCGTCAAGGTCGGTATCGGCCCGGGCTCGGTCTGTACCACTCGCGTCAAGACAGGCGTCGGCTACCCGCAGCTCTCCGCCATCATCGAGTGTGCCGACGCGGCCCACGGCCTCGGCGGCCAGATCGTCGGTGACGGCGGCTGCACCTGCCCGGGCGACGTCGCCAAAGCCTTCGGCGGCGGCGCCGACTTCGTGATGCTGGGTGGCATGCTGGCAGCCCACGAAGAGTGCGGTGGCGAGATCGTCGATGTAGACGGCGAACCCTTCATGAAGTTCTACGGCATGAGCTCCTCCAGCGCCATGGACAAGCACGCCGGTGGCGTCGCCGAGTACCGAGCCTCCGAGGGTAAAACCGTGCTGCTGCCCTACCGCGGCCCGGTCGAGAACGCCGTGCGCGACATTCTGGGCGGCGTGCGCTCCACCTGTACCTACGTCGGAGCCAGCCAACTGAAAGAGTTGACCAAGCGCACCACCTTCATCCGGGTTCGCGAGCAAGAGAACAACGTCTACGGCAAGGAGTAAGCTGCCGCAGCGACCGTCACGCGCTGACGGTTAGAAGCCAGTCAACCGGTGTGCTACCCTGCGCACCGGTTTTTTTGCATCTGGGATCCCGAGCCATGACCACTCACCTGCCCCCGTTTGACTGGGATATCTTCTGTTGCGTCGTCGATAACTTCGGCGACATCGGTGTCACCTGGCGACTCGCCCGCCAGCTAAAACGGGAGGGGAATATTGCGGCACATGGCGATGAGGTTCAGGTGCGACTCTGGGTGGACGATCTGGCAAGTTTCGCCCGCATCTGCCCCGGGCTCGACCCGGCGCAGGATGGCCAGTGGGTCGAAGGCATCTATATCCAGCACTGGCATGAGACCCTGCCGAGCGACATGGCACCGGCCAAGGTGGTGATCGAGGCCTTTGCCTGCGAGTTGCCCGCCCCCTTCATTGAACGAATGGCCGAACTGATGGCGAGCCAACCCAAGCCCCCCTGCTGGATCAATCTGGAGTACCTCTCGGCGGAGAGCTGGGTCGAGGATTGCCACGGCCTCGCCTCGCCCCAGCGGGTTGGCAATAAAAGCCTCAACAAATACTTCTTCTTCCCGGGCTTTACCGCTAAAACCGGCGGCCTTTTGTGCGAACGCGACCTCATCACCGAACGGGAACAGTGGCAGCAAGATGATGCGGGACTTACCGCCTACTGGGCCAGCCTTGGTTTGCCGCCAAAACAAGAGCACGAGCTGCGGGTCAGCCTCTTTACCTACGAGAGCGATGCACTGCAAAGCCTGGTCGAGAGCTGGTGCCATAGCGCCACGCCCGTCACCCTACTGCTGCCGCTGGGGCGCTCTCTCAACGATGTGCTCACCGGTGCCGGTCTGACTGATGCCATCCCTGCAGCCAAAGCGGGGGATCTGCTCCACTCGGGCAACCTCACCATCAAGCTGCTGCCGATGACCGATCAGGCCGGTTACGATCGACTGCTCTGGAGCTGCGATCTCAATCTGGTGCGTGGGGAGGACTCCTTCGTTCGGGCCCAGTGGGCCGCTCGTCCTTTCCTCTGGCATATCTACCAACAGGAGGAGGAAGCCCATCTGGTCAAGCTGGAGCAGTTCCTTGACCACTACTTATCCGATCTGCCCGCCGAGTGCGCTCAATGGCTGCACCGCTTTAATCTGGCCCTCAACTGTGGCGAAGATTGCGGCGAACTTTGGGCCCAATGGCCCCGATATAGCGCCATTTGGCAGCAACATGGGCGAAGCTGGTCAAAGAAGTTGCTCCGGGATGGGGATCTCGTCACACGGTTGGTGAAATTTTTAGAAAGCCGTATATAATCTGGCAGTTTTTATCCGTCCGTTTCACGAACAGGAATTTTTTACATGAAAACCGCACAGGAAATCCGCGCTGGTAACGTAGTCATGATCGGCACCGAGCCGATGGTGGTTCAGAAGGCTGAATTCAACAAATCCGGCCGTAACTCCGCCGTGGTCAAAATGAAGCTGAAGGGCCTGCTGAACGGCAGCGCTACCGAGACCGTCTTCAAGGCCGACGACAAGCTGGACGTAGTTCAGCTGGAACGTAAAGAGTGCACCTACTCCTACTTCTCCGATCCCCTGTATGTCTTTATGGACACCGAGTACAACCAGTACGACGTAGAGAAAGACAACCTGGGTGACGTGCTGAACTACCTGGTAGACGGCATGGAAGATCTGTGTGAAGTGACTTTCTACAACGAGAAAGCCATCTCCGTAGAACTGCCGACCACCATCGTGCGCGAAGTTGAGTACACCGAACCGGCTGCCCGTGGCGACACCTCCGGTAAAGTGACCAAGCCTGCCCGTCTGAAAGGCACTACCTACGAGCTGGCTGTTGCCGCTTTCGTAGAGATCGGTGACAAGATCGAAATCGATACCCGCACCGGCGAATTCAAGCGTCGCGTCAACTAATTGACCGCTTTGAATTGATTGCAAAAAAGCGAGCCACCGGCTCGCTTTTTTATTGCCTCCAAGTTGCCATCACACCGCCCGCCTTCAGAAAATCCCGCCGCAGCCGCTAACCCAGATAATCGGGGGAGCACACTATGGCCAGATTATCCTTATCACTGCTGTTATTGACCTTGCTGGCTGGCCATGGGGCAGAGGCGAGCGAGGTCGCCCCCCCCGTTGCCGAGCCACTGCCCCTCGACCATTGGCAAGCGAGCGACTGGAAAGGGCTACCCGATGCCACCCAGATCGACAAACAGACGGTGCTGTTCGCCAAACACGACAGTGAAAACTATCTGGGGCTCGCCATTTTACTGCCCGACTGGCAGCGCAGCGGCCAGCTCTGGCAACTGACTCGCGCCCTCGGCCGACTGGGTTTTGATACCCTGCTTCTGCTCCCCTCTCCCCAGCAGACCGAACTGGACCCAGCCACCGAGAAAAAAGCGAAAAACAGCGATGAGTTTCGCAAGCAGTTTGCCGAGCGGATCAGCAAGCTGGCGGATGCCAAGTTGCAGGAGGGGGGCTTCAAGCTGATCCTGGCGCAAGGTACCGGCGCCGCCTGGACTGCCAACCTCATCGCCAGCGAACAGTTGCCCGCCCCCGACGCGCTGGTGCTGCTCGATGGTTTTTTCCCTAACCAGCAGAGCAACCAGACCCTGGCCAAACAGGTGGCTCAGGCGGCCATCCCCACTCTGGACCTCTATCAGGAGGATGGCGGTCGCTGGCCACTGCTGGCCGCCGAGGCCCGCAAAAGCGAGAGCCGGCGCAGCAACAAGCTCAACTATCGCCCCTACGCCCTGATTGAGCTGGAGGAGACCCCCACCCGCATTCAGGGCTGGCTCAACCATCTGGGCTGGCTCTAAACCGGCCGCTAGCGTGGCGCAATAAAGCGCGCAAGCTCACATCTGCCGGATAAAGCCCAGCCATGACACAGCGGCAGGCTGGCCCTAACTGCATCCTCTTTGGCATCATGGCCTCTCGAACCTGAACAATGGCAGGAAGGCTCATGCAGCAGATTGTGTTTCTCGACAGCGATACCCTGGATGCGGGCATCACCCTGCATCACCCCGACTTCCCCCACCACTGGCAGAGCTATCCAAGTACTACCCCGGAACAGGTGGTGGAACGGCTCAAAGATGCCAGCATCGCCATCATCAACAAAGTACGGATCGGCGCCGCCGAACTGGCCCAGCTGCCGGAGCTCAAACTCATCGCCCTGGCCGCAACCGGCAGCGACAACGTGGATCTGGAAGCGTGCCGCGCCGCCAACGTTGGGGTGTGCAATATCCGCAACTACTCGGGCCCCTCGGTGCCAGAGCACGCCATGGCGCTGATGCTGGCCCTGTCGCGCAACCTCTTCTGCTGGCGCCAGTCGCTGCTGGAGGGGCGCTGGCAACAGAGCGGCCAGTTCTGCTTCTTCGACCACAACATCATGGATCTGCACGGCAAACAGCTTGGCATCATCGGCAAAGGGACGCTCGGACAGGCGCTCGGCGAGCGGGCCAAAGGGATGGGGATGACAGTGCGTTACGCCCAGAGCCAGGTCGGCGCCAGTCACGACGAGGATCGCTTGCCCCTCGACGAGTTGCTGCAAAGTTCGGATGTGATCAGCCTGCACTGCCCGCTCACCCCCTACACCCGCAACCTGATTGGCGAGCGGGAGCTGGATCTGATGAAACCGGGCGCCCTGCTGATCAACGTCGGCCGCGGTGGGCTGGTGGATGAGGAGGCGCTGCTGCAAGCGCTGGCCAACGGCCGCCTAGGTGGCGCCGGTTTCGATGTAGCGAGCGTCGAACCCCCGCCCACCGACCATCCCTTGATGAAGGCGCTGCAATACCCTCACTTCATTCTGACCCCCCATGTGGCCTGGGCCAGCGAAGAGTCGATGCAGCGACTGGCCGACCAGCTGATCGACAACATCAACGCCTTTGCCGCCGGTCGCCGCCAGCACCGGCTGGTGTAACCGCACGAGCGAGTCACCACACAATGCAAAACGGGGCCAACAGGCCCCGTTTTGCATCTTTCGCACTCACTCAGCGCACATCAATCGTCGTCGTGCCATCTGTGCTTCTTATGCTTTTTGTACTTCTTGTGGTGCTTGTGATGGTGATGATCATCGTCATCATCGTAATAGCGATCCTGGCTCTTGTGGCCATCGCCGCTCTTGGCACCGATGGCCGAACCACTCGCCCCGCCGACCCCGGCGCCGATCAGCTGACCGGTATCGCCACCGACACTCTTTCCGATGGCGGCACCACCCAGCGCCCCCACCGCGCCGCCAAGGGCCGCTTCATTCTTGTTGCCCTTGTTGGCCGTCGCCGCACCACCGGCTGCGCCGCCAATGGCCGCACCTACCAGCGCACCGGTATCTCCCCCCAACTCCTTGCCGATCATGGAGCCCGCCACCCCGCCCGCCCCGCCACCAAGAATGGTGTTGAGAGTTTCCGAACCGTGGGCCGCAGTGCTGCCCAGCAATGACGCCCCCAACAGAGCCAGAGCACCGATGCCACGCGTACTCATATCCATGGATACTCCTGTCAAACCTGATTAATAATCAGCAGCACTATACAAAGAGCTATCAGGTTCGCCAGCCAGCAGAAAACAGGGATGCGACAGTCAATGGCAGTACAGTCACAGCCAACACAGGAAGAGTAGAATCAACCTATTGAATTAAAACGTGAAAATTAACATTGAACCAGACAGTCACGACAAAGTGACCGATAACCTGGCAGCCGCGTCCTGTCGAATAGTCAGCGCGCTGGGACAAAAGCTGTCAGTCAAGGGCCCCTGCCACCCCCTTCAGCCAGATGCCAGCAGTTCCGGCCAGCCTCCTTGCTGCGGTAGAGGGCAGCATCAGCCCGCTCGAAGATAGGGCCGGCGGCAGGAGAATGGCAGGCGCCGCCGGCACTCAGGGTGATCGGCCCATGGTGTTCACGCCACTGTTGCTGACGCACCAGTTCAAGCAGACAACCGAGTTTCTCCGCCAACTCATCCTGTGGCTGTTGCAGCAGAGCGGCAAATTCATCCCCACCTATCCGGTAAACCGTACTCACCCCCAGCACATCAGCAAGACAGTTGGCCACCCGACACAGCACCTGATCGCCGAAGGCATGGCCCTGGCTGTCGTTGATCCCCTTGAAGTGATCGACATCAAACAGCAGCAGCCAGAAGCACGCCCCCCTCTGCTCCAGTGCCGCCTTGTGCTGCTCGAAGGCTCGTCGGTTCATGATACCGGTCAGGGGATCCCGCAACAGCGCATCCTGCCCCTTGAGAAAACTGGCCCTGACCTGATCGATCTCGTTCAGGCTACGCCTCACGAACCAGGTCTTGGGCTCACTGACAGGCGCTGAACGCTCCAGATCGCGCACGATGCCGGTCAATGAGCCCGACACCAGCTCCTGCTCCTGGCGGAAGATCCGCACCAGCAGACTCAGGCTGCAACACCAGATGGCAAACAGAGAGAGCAGTGGAAAAACCACCATCTGCAACGCATCGTAGAGGCTGTCACGAAACAGTACTGGCGGCAGATAGATGTTGAGATCCCAACCAATATCCGCCAGCTCGCGCTTGATATACGTCCCATGCCACAGCACATCCAGGCCGAGCCACTGCTGATTCTGATGCTGCTTGATGGTGTTGGCCGCCAGCAGATCCATATTGCTGCCCACTACCAGCTGATCAGTGTCACGCAAGGTCAGATAGAGTGCCGCCTGATTACTACCGACCGTGCGCTGCAGCGCCTGCTGCAGCGAGTCGAATGACATGTCAACCATCAGCAGACCCAGCAACTGCCCCTGCTCATCCCTCACCCGTTTGATCAGGCTGAGAATCAGCTCCTGAGTATTGTATTCAGGGTAGGGGCCAAACCAGACGGGCTCGTCGCCCGGCATGGCGGTCACCTGATACCAGGGGCGCAGCGCTGCCTTATAACCTGGGGGCGCGAGCCACTCCGGGTAACTGTCGATGCGATCCGCTTTCAGGTTGTAAAAGTAGATATAGTGGTTGCCGGGCTTGATCTGATGGGCAATAGCCCAGATGGGAGAGTCGGCCGGCTCGCCGCGGGCTATCTTCTCCTTGTCTAGGGAGCCCTCCAGCACTGCCAGTTGCCGCTCATTGACCTTCACCATCTCGTGGATCAAGGACGCCTCAACGGAGGAAGCCATGTGACCGAAGCCGGATACCGTCATGTCGATATCCCGCAGATAGCTGGCAATGGCCATGATGATAGTCACGATCAGGATCAACAAGCCAAGCAGTGCGGAGAGGGGGGCCAGCACATAGTAACGCTTGTTGAGATACGAGCGGCTCACATGACATCCGAACAGGGGAAAACATAGCGGGATTGTGCGAGAGAAAGGAGAGTGAATCATTGATTAATATCACTTCAACGCCCCTTTAATGACATTTCCAATACTAACAAAACATCAAGGTTCGCAAACGAATATCAACTGACAGGAAAAACGCTAGTTACTCCGGGTTAACCCCGCTCTGCATTGCGGGTGTTATAGTCTATACCTGACGCGGCCGGCGCTGGACAAACCGTCCATCACCGGCTGCAACGCCAAGCAGAACAAGGAGATGTTATGAGCAGTCCGTTTATCGAACAGATCAAAGCACGTCGTACCATCTATGCCCTGGGCAGCCAGGTGTCCCATACACCGGAACAACTGACGGCCCTGATCCAGGATGCCATCAGGCACAGCCCCTCCTCCTTCAATTCCCAGAGCTCCCGCGCCGTCATCCTGTTTGGCGCCCAGCACCATAAGCTGTGGGATATCGTCAAAGCCGAGCTGAAAAAGATCGTGCCGCCGGAGGCCTACGCCCAGAGTGAGGCCAAGGTGGATGGCAGCTTCCGCGCAGGTTTCGGCACTGTGCTGTTCTTCGAAGACACCGACGTCATCAAGGATCTGCAGCAAAAGTTTGCCCTCTATGCAGACAACTTCCCCATCTGGTCGGAACATGCCACCGGCATCGCCCAGTTTGCGGTCTGGACTACCCTGGCCCAGGAGAAGATCGGCGCCTCCCTGCAACACTACAACCCCCTCATCGACGAGGCGGTACGCAAGGAGTGGAACCTGCCAGCCAGCTGGCTGCTGCGTGCCCAGATGCCCTTTGGCAGCATCCAGCAACCGGCCGGCGACAAGACCTTCATCGACGATGCCACCCGTTTCCGCGTTTTCAAATAACGGCCAGATAGCAAAACGCCCCCGCATCTCGGGGGCGTTTTTATTGCGACATCAAGAGTTCGGATAGCGATGGTTCATACCGCAATCTGCGGTCGTCACGCACTCGCACCACAGCTCAGGCGGGCAGCGTCACCAGCAGGGATGTCTCTCCAGGTTCCACCTTCACCTCGTGCCAGCCTCAGCCGTGCTGACTACTTAGCTGTTCGATAATGGTGGCGCGCAGCAGGGCTCGCCCTTCGTCGATGCGAGTTGATCGGGAGAGTCCTTTCGCCCACATCAGCGCCAGGGTTCGACTCAGCACTGGCTCGTGCAGCGCCACGACTTTCAGCTGGGGATCGCGCAGGTTCGCGGCATAGAGTCCGGGCAGGATAGCAACTGCCAACCCTGAGCGCACCAAGCCGTAAAGCGTCTCGACATAATCTGTGGTGTATCTGGGCTTGAGCCCGGGCAACTGGCTCTGGGCCAGTCCGTTGACCTGCCGGCTGACGTTGCCTCTGGCAAAAAGGGCGATGTCGCGGCGGGTCAGCTCATGCCAGCTGATGGCCTCTTCCCCTGCCAGCGGATCCTGCCGGTTGATCACCGCCACCAGCGCATCGTCCAGCAGCGGCGTCACCTCCAGCGAGTCGGGCAACTCGCCATCCAGCACGCCAATCCCCGCATCCAGAGACCCCTCGGCCAGCGCCTGCAACAGACCGTCGTTGGTGTGATCCTGAAACTCGACCAGCAAGCCCGGAAACTGCTGCTGCAGACGGGCGGCCGCCAGCGGAAACATCAGGGTGCAGGCCGACGGGATCAGACCGATGCGCAGGGTGCCATCGCCCCCTTCGACCATCACCTGCTGCATATCGGCAAAAGCGGCGTGGGCCACATTGAGCAGCCCCTTGGCGTGGGGCAGGATCGCCTCCCCCTGTTCGGTCAGGGTGACCGCCTGCGCAGTGCGGTGAAACAGTTTGCCGCCTAGTACAGATTCAATCTGGCGCAGGGCACTGCTCAGGGCGGGCTGGCTGATGGCCATCTGATTGGCCGTTTCGGTGAAGTGGCGCAGCTGGGCCAGCGTGACAAAATACTGGATCTGCTTCAGAGAGAGCGCAGGCAGACGGCGCCAAGGTTCGGACATGAAATCGACAACCGGAGAAAAACGTTTGCAGCAGCATAACCCTTTCTTATCCAGTTATAAATTCTTTGCGCTATGCACGGACCAATCCCCTCCCTAAAGTGGGCCCATTATTCCCCTTGTCAGGCCATCTCCTTCATGTGTGAACAAGATGCATCCCTCAACTTGCGCCGCCGCGTCGTGCAGGCTGCCCTCGGCGAAGCCCCCTTCGATCTGCTGCTGACCAACGCCAACCTGATCGACATGGTGACCGGCGAGATCCGCCCCGTCGACGTGGGGCTGGTCGGCCCGCTGATCGCCAGCGTCCATCCGGTCGGCTCCTTCCAGCAGGCACGCGAGACCCACGATCTGGCCGGCGCCTATCTCTCGCCCGGTCTTATCGACAGCCATGTCCATGTGGAGAGCTCCCACCTGACGCCGGAGCGCTACGCCGATGTGGTGGTCGCACAGGGCACCACCACCATCTTCTGGGATCCCCACGAACTGGCCAATGTACTCGGGCTGGCGGGGGTGCGCTACGCCATCGACGCCAGCCGCAATCTGCCGCTGCGGGTCATCTGCGCCGCCCCCTCCAGCGTTCCCTCGACGCCGGGTCTCGAGATGTCGGGCGCCGACTTCCACGGCCCCGAGATGGCCACCATGCTGGAGTGGCCGGAGGTGGCGGGAATCGCCGAGGTGATGGACATGCAGGGGGTGCTGGGCGGCAGCGAGCGGATGACCGGCATTCTGCACGCCGGTTTGCAACGCAATGCCCTGATTGAGGGACACGCCCGGGGCCTCACTGGTCACCGGCTGCAAGCCTATCTGGCTGCCGGGGTCAGCTCGGATCACGAACTCACCTCGGCTGCCGATGCGCTGGAAAAATTGCGGGCCGGGCTCACCCTGCAGCTGCGCGGCTCCCACCCCTACCTGCTGCCGGAGATCGTCGCGGCGCTGAAACAGCTGCCCCACCTCTCCTCCCAAATCACCCTCTGTACCGACGATGTGCCGCCCGACATGCTGCTGGAGAAAGGGGGCATGATTGCGCTGGTCAAGCTGCTGGCTGAACTCGGGCTGGCGGTGCCCGATGTGCTGCGAATGGCCACCCTCAATGCCGCCATCCGGCTGCAGCGCAACGATCTGGGGCTGGTTGCCGCCGGCCGCTGCGCCGATCTGGTGGTGTTCGACAACCTCACCGATCTCAACCCGATCTGGGTCTACAGCGGTGGCCAGCGGGTCGCCCGCCATGGCGCCATTCTCAGCCCCTCCGAGCCTGTCGCAGGTTGTCAGGCGCCACGCGATACCATGCAGATCCCCCTGCGCACGCTGGAGGAGTTCATCATCCGGGTGCCCGGGCTGACTGCGGGTCGGGCCCGCTTAAAGACCATCAAGGGGGCTCGCTTCACCCAGTGGAGTGAAACCGAGGTTGAGGTTCGGGATGGTCAGGTCATCGTGCCTGCGGGATTTAGCCTCATCTCGGTGCAACACCGCCATGGCCGCCATCAGGCGGGCACCCGGCTGGCGCTGCTGGAGGGGTGGGGCGAGCTGCAAGGGGCCATCGCCACCAGCTACTCCCACGACTCCCACAATCTGGTGGTGCTGGGGCGCGACCCGCAAGAGATGATGCTGGCCGCCAACACTCTGATCACCAGCGGGGGCGGCATGGCGGTCGTCCAGCAGGGTGAGGTGCTGGCCCACGTTGCCATGCCCATCGCCGGCATGCTCTCCGACCTGCCGGCCAGCGAGCTGGCCGCCAGCTTCCACGCTCTGCGCGAAGTGAGCGGCAAGGTGGTGGAGTGGGAGCCCCCCTACCGTGTCTTCAAGGCCATCGAGGGAACCGGCCTTGCCTGCAATGCGGGGCCCCATCTGACCGATCTCGGCCTCACCGATGGCCTGACCCGCGAGATTGTCGACCCCTTTATCTGCTGCTGGCCCCACGATGCCAGCCAAGCCGATTAACCTCGAGGAGAACAGCGTGAACCCTGTCGCCATTATTCTGGATACCGACCCCGGCATCGACGATGCCGTTGCCATCGCCGCCGCCCTGTTTCACCCCGGGATCGAGCTGGCGCTCATCACCACGGTCGCCGGCAACGTCGATGTCAGCAAGACCACCCGCAACGCCCTGCGCCTGCTGCACTTTTTCGGCCAAGAGGTGCCGGTGGCACAGGGGGCCAGCCAGCCCCTCGTGCGCCCCCTCGACAATGCCAGCCATATCCATGGCCACTCCGGCCTCGATGGTTACGAGTTTGCCGAGCCCGGGCAACAGCCGATACCGGAGCATGCCGTCGAAGCCATGAAGGGCACCCTGCTCGCCAGCGAACAATCCATGACGCTGGTGCCCATCGGGCCGCTGACCAATATCGCCCTGCTGCTCACCCTGCACCCCGAGTGTCGGGAGAAGATCGCGCGGATCGTGTTGATGGGCGGCTCGGCCGGTCGGGGCAACCACACCCCCAATGCCGAGTTCAATATCTACGTGGATCCGGAGGCGGCTCACATCGTCTTCAGCAGCGGTCTGCCCATCGTGATGTGCGGACTCGATGTCACCAGCCGGGCCACCCTGACCGGCGAGATGATTGCGGCGCTGCCCGCCCTCAACCGCACCGGCGCCATGCTCCACGCCCTGTTCGGCCACTATCGCGGCGGCAGTATGCAGACCGGGCTCAAGATGCACGATCTCTGCGCCATTGCCTATCTGGTGCGCCCCGATCTCTTTATCACCCGGGCCTGCCATGTGGCCATCGAGACCCGGGGTGAGCACACCCTCGGCACCACCTCGGTGGATATCAACAACCGGCTCAAACGCCCGCCCAACGCCGAGGTGTGTCTCGATATCGACGTGCCCGGATTCAGGGCCTGGTGCATGGAGACCCTTGCCCGCGCCATCTGATCCCGAACCGCCAGCCCGCTGGCCCATTCACATCAAGAAGAGAGTGTTGGAAACATGCTGGAAATAATTGTCAGCACCCTGATCCTGGTCATCTGCGGCTATCTCATCGCCAAAAACTACGATGCCAAGATAGTGCTGTTTGGCGCCGGGCTGCTGCTGATGTTTGCCGCCGTCGGACTGGGCCACCCCCTGCTGCCTGCGGCGCAGAGCAGCGGCCTCAGCTGGCTTGATCCCTTCGTCCAGATCAAGCAGATCTTCATCAGCCAGATGGGCAATGTCGGCCTCACCATCATGGTGCTGTTCGGCTTCTCCAGCTACATGAGCCACATCGGCGCCAACGACGTCACCGTGATGCTGCTGACCCGCCCCTTGAGTCGCATCCGCTCCCCCTACCTGCTGGTGCCGGTGATTTTCCTCTTGGGCAATCTGCTCTCGCTGGTGGTGCCAAGCGCTGCCAGTCTGGCAGTGTTGCTGATGGCGACCCTCTATCCGGTACTGAAGGCATCGAACATGTCCTCCCTCACCGCGGGGGCCGTCATTGCCACCACTGCCACCATCATGCCCAGCCCGCTGGGGGCCGATAACGTGCTGGCCGCCCAGAAGCTGGGCATCCCGCTGGTGGAGTACATCGTCTCCTACCACGCCCCCATCTCGCTGCCGACACTGGCGTTGATGGCAGTGGTGCACTACTTCTGGCAGAAGGCGATGGACAAGCGGCAGCAGTCGCGCAGCGGACTAGAGGAAAAAGAGGAATCGCTCGCCGTGCCCACCGGCTTGTCACCCGCCTACTACGGCCTCTTCCCTGTACTGCCGCTGGTGCTGGTACTGCTGTTCGGCATCTGCTTCACCCATATCTCCCTAGGGCTGGTGGAGATCACCTTCGTCTGCCTGCTGCTCACCATAGGGGTAGAACTCTTGCGCAAAGGCAATATCAAGGAGACCAGCAAGGAGTTCGCCATCTTCTTCACCGGCATGGGGACGGGTCTGGCTCAGGTGGTCTCGCTCATAGTAGCGGCCAGCATGCTGGTGGAGGGACTGAAAGCCATCGGCATCATCGATACCCTGGTCGATAGCGTGAAACACATCGACGGCGTCGGCTCCATCTTGATGTTATTCTTCTCCGGTACGGCGGCGCTGATCGGCTTTATCAGCGGCAGTGGGCTGGCAGTCTTCTACTCCTTTATCAACATCATTCCCGAGATCACTGAGAAGGTCGGCGTCAACAGTGTCGCGGTGGCCCTGCCGATGCAGCTCACTGCCAACCTGATCCGATCCATGTCGCCGGTCGCCGCGGTGATCATCGTCATCGCCTCGATCACCGGCAGCAATCCCATCGAGATCATCAAGCGCACCTCGGTGCCCATCATCTCGGGCATCATCTGCTGCATGACCCTCTCCTACCTGCTGTTCAGCTAAACCAGCTCCATCTGCAGGCGATCAATCCGGTCGCCTGCAGACGGTTTTTTACCTCCGGTTGAAAGTGAACCCACTGCATGTAAACGCCCGGAAGATAATCGGTGGGGATCGTCTATAACTTTTACGACCAAGAGCCACATGCGCCTGAGTAACTGACCGCCAGCCATCAGGCTCAGCCCCCTAATTCAACTCCCAGAGCTCTCGTGCCGTCATTCTTGGTTGGCGCCCTGCATCGACAGCATCACCAGCAAGGACTCGCCTTTCCCTGACACCACTCTCACCTCGCGCCAGTCGCGGATCACCGCCACCACCGCAGGGTTGAGCGGTGCATCGCCCCCCACCTGTACCACGGCGCAGCCTGCACGCAGGGCGCTCTCAATACCGGCCGGGGCATCCTCAAATACCAGACAGCGAGCGGGTGGCACGCCAAGCCGTACAGCGCCCAGCAGATAGGGCTCGGGATCGGGTTTGCCATTGATCACCGCTTCGGCTCCCACCAACACGGCCGGCAGCGGCAAACCGGCACAATTCAGGCGATGGCGGGCAACCCGCTCACCAGCGGAGGTCACGATGGCCCAATGCTGTGGCGGCAGGTGGCGCAGCAACTCGCCAGCTCCTGCGATGGCGTCGCCGCCGGTATGCAGCATCTCCAACTCATCAAGCCGCGCGACCTCTCGCTCCACATCCAGTTGCGGAGCCAGCGACCGGATCACCTCGCGCGAACGCATACCGTGACACATCGCCAACACCGGCTCGGGATCGCGCAGATGTTCACGACACCAGAGCCGCCATACCTGCTCCACATCGCCGGTCGAGCAGACCAGGGTGCCATCCATATCGAACAGCAGGGCGGATACCGACAGGGTGAGTGAGTGCGTGGCGGAACTCATGCCGGATCACCGGCAGGCTCGAGGGCAGCGCCAGAAAGTGCATCGGCAAAGGCCTGCTGCTGGGCTGCCCGCTCGTAACAGGTCAGCGCCTGCTCGGCACTGCCAGCCCACACTTGCAAGGGGCCGACCACAAAACCCTGTTGCAGCAGGCTGGCGAGCAGCTCCCCAGTCTCCGGGGCCGCCAATGGCTGGGCCAGCACCAGGGTGCCCTTGATCAAAAAGAGATAGCGCTGGGTAGACATGATATGGCTCCTTGTTCCGGTTCAGAGGAGGGCGATTCCCCCCTTGCCGAGCCATTAGAACAAGGCGATTAGATAATTTATAATCAATAAATAGCCACTTTGGATAACCAATTGGAATGAAATTTGACTTGAGGCAACTACAGGCGTTTGTGACGCTGGCCGAGACCGCCAACTACCGGGAAGCGGCCAGCCGCCTCTTCATTACCCAGCCGGCCCTCACCAAGCAGATCCAGGGGCTGGAGCAGACTCTCGGCAGCACCCTGTTCAAGCGGGGCCGCCACGGTGCCGAGCTGACGGCGCTCGGCGCCCAGTTGCTCAACCAGGCGAGAGCACTGGTCGAGCATGGGCGGGAGTTCGAGAGCCATGCTCTGGCGGTGGCGAGCGGGGTCGCCGGTCGGCTCAAGATTGGCTTTGGACTATCGAGCTTTGCGCTGGCCCCCTCGCTGGTGGCCCGTTTCAAACAACAGGTCGCGGACGTAATGGTCCATCTGCAGGATATGCCCTCCGCCATCCAGCAGGAGCAGCTGCTCTCCGGCCAGTTGCAACTTGGTTTTATGCGTCGGCCAGAGACTCCGCTGTTGCAGGAGCATCGGCTGCTGACCGACCGGCTGGTACTGGCGGTGCCAACCCGGATGACCCAGCCAGATCCGTCATCGTTTGACGTCCAGCAGGCACTGACCAGTCAACCCCTGTTGCAGATGGTGGGCTACCGTTGTCCCGGCCTAACCCGGCAGATCGCCGGGTTTCTCGGCGCCAACCGGCTGACCGGCATGGTTCAAGAGGCAGAGGATATTCAGACTCTGGTGGCATTGGTTGCGGCAGGCATAGGTAATGCAATCCTGCCGCACAGCGTCAGCTTTATCGCGGGCCCGGACGTCACCCTCTATCCCCTCTTTGGCCCCTGTTCCGAGTGGGAGATAAGTCTGGTGTGGAACCCCGCCTTTGCCGACCCGATCCGCGATCGCTTCGTGCAGCTGGTCCTCGATCCCCATCCCGCACCGCACCCAGCCACAATCGATCGCTGACCCAGCCAAAAACTCCCGCAGACGGAACCAGGAGAAGATAGCGCTCAGCAATCGAGATGAATTAATCGGGCCTTTGTGAATCAAAGCATTTCAATTAACACACCACTGATCTTCACAGGGGATGCCATCTCCTTCCCCATCCATCTTGGTACCAGGGCAGTTTTGTAAAAACCAGGTTGCCTTCTCGCAGGAGGTCATCTGGGAGCAATGCTGCCGACCATCACACTGGCGAGTAAAGGTCGCTGCCTGTGGCGTACTGAAGATGGAACTAACCTCCTCTTGAGTAACTGGCGATGCGGGCGACAAATTGGCAAAGAAGCGGGAATAGATGGAAAAGAGGCCGACGAGCAGCAACAGGGGGAGCAATTTACCACTCCAGCTGCTCTTGAGACGTCGATAGGGGTTACTCCGCTCTCTGGTAGAAGTGGGTCTTGGCGGCTGACTTGCCGCCCGAAATGCAGGCGCCGCCGATGATGCGGCTGATCTTGCTGCTGATGGTGCGACCGACGGCACAACACCCGCCAACGTGAGCGGGCGATCGGGGAAAAAGACCTGTAACGCCCTCGGTTTGCCATCTTGGCCACTGCCGATCAGATAGGTGACACGCTCCCCCGGCTCTGGCACTCGGCCATCTGATTGCAGCGCCGTAACATGCACAAACAGCCCTGCACTGCGTGCTCCATTGATTGCCTGCTCGGCGCCATTTTGCTCCGGCGTAATAAATCCAAAGCCGCGCGCCTCGTTCCAGCTCGCGATCCGTCCCTGATAACGCATCTGTCCATCCTTGTTGTTATCCATGTGAGCACTATCTTGCCCGACAATCATGTTGCCCAAAAGCGCAGCGGCCCAACAGGGATCTGCAGAGTCAATCTCAACACGGTGATCGGGCGCAGCCTGCGTTAAGGATCAAGCCAGCTGGGACACCTTGATGATCTCGGCGATGCGACCCAGCATCCGCAGCGAGGTGTGATGCTCGGTGGCATCTGCGGCGGCGCAGGCATCATCCAGAATGGTGATGGCGTAGTCGCGATCGTGACCATCCCGCGCTGCCGCCTGAATGGCCCAGCTGGTGCTCACCCCGCACAGATAGAGGTGGTCGATGTGATTGGCCCGCAGCGCAGGCTCCAGCGCCGTGCCATAGAAGGAGCTGACCCTGGGCTTGGTCAGCACCAGATCGCCGGGCTGCACATCCAGATCCGGATGAAAGTCGGTGCCGCTGTCAGCCAAGGAGAGCGCCCCCAACTGGTGAGCGCGACCAAACATGGGAGACCCCTTGGGCTGCAGCTGATAGCCGCCGTCAAAGCCCACCTTGATCAGCACTACCAGCCAGCCGTTGGCGCGGGCATGGGCCAGCGCCTGATTGGCATGCGCGATGGCATCCTGCTCCAGCACATGGGCTGCGGAGGCGGCAATGCGCCCGTCGGGGTGGGCAATATCGTTGATAAAATCGATCACCAGCAGTGCCTTGTTCATCACCTTTGCTCCTTAGCGCATTCAGCCCGTGCTATCTGGTTTCTATCTGTCAAACCAGCCCCAGTGCATATCGCAGCGCCATCTCCTTTAAGGGGCCAGCTTTATCCGCCAGATTGAGGGCCAGATTACGGGCCAGCTTGAGCGGGCCAATCTCGTTGCTGAACACCCCGTAGAAGAGATCCATCCCCGACTGCATCAGCAGGTTGTCGGGACGACGGCGCCGCTCGTAGCGCTCGGCCAGCACAAGTTGATGCCAGTCAGCGCCAGCACCTTGCAGCAAGTCGACCCAGCAGGCGACATCCTTGAAGCCGAGGTTGACCCCCTGCCCCGCCAGCGGGTTGATGGTGTGGGCAGCATCGCCAAGCAGCACCACCCGACCGACGTGATAGTCGTTGGCGTGGCGGCGCACCAGCGGGAAGCTCCCCTTGCCGGTGACGGTGAACCCGCCGAGCCGACTCGGGAAGTGGCGGCGCACTTCGGCGGCAAGCCCTTCGTTGCTCATGGCCGCCAGAGCGCGGATCCGGGCCGGGCTGTCATACCACACCAGAGAGCCGTGCTGGCCTGGTAATGGCAGGAAGGCGCGCGGGCCGCTCGGGGTGAACTGCTGCCAGGTGATATCTTCCTGCGCAAAATCGGTGTCGATATTGATCAGCATGCAGTGCTGGCGGTACTCGAAGCGCGATACGCCGATACCCGCCAGCTTGCGGGTGTGGGATTCGGCGCCGTCGCAAGCCAGCACCCAGCGCGCGGCCAGCTCGGAGCTGTCATCCAGAGTCAGCACAGCTTCATCCGCACTCTGGCGCAGGCTGGTCACAGCCGCCGGGGTGTGGGTCTGGATGGTAGGAAACTCTTCCATCCGCTTGAGCAGGGCGAGCTGCACGAGCCGGTTTTCGATGATGTAGCCAAGCTGGGGCAGACCGAGATCGGCGGCATTGAAGCGGGTGGCAAAGCCATCCAGCTCCCAGGTCTCCAGCCGGCGATAGGGGCAGAGCCGCATCTGCTGCAGATGGTGCCAGGCACCGGCCTGCTCCAGCAGCGCCACCGAGGCCTGACTGATGGCGGAGACCCGCAGATCCAGCGGCTGCTCCGGCGCGTAATGCTCCGGCAGTTGGGTCTCGATGACCCGCACCGAGAGACCCTGAGCCGCAAGCAGACAGGCGGTGGCGGCGCCCACCATGCCGGCGCCGACGATGGCGATATCACACTGTTCCATACATGTATTCCTGAAAGGGTGCGTCCGGCGACAGCGCCCGGACGTGAACCGGATGGCTGCATGATAGCGCAAGGGCGACTGATAAACAGTGAGACAAACGGGGAATTGCTGCGTCAAATCAAGGAGAAAGCTTATTGAGCTTGCTGGCAACAGGTATCGGGTGAGCACCATTGCCAGCTGGATATTAGCTAGGCAGTATCCAGATTGCGGAGTAAAATGCGCGGTCCTTTGACCATGCCGATTTCAAAACAAGTCAAGAGAAGCAATGAGCAAGAAACTTCACATTAAAACCTGGGGTTGCCAGATGAACGAGTATGACTCGTCCAAAATGGCCGACCTGTTGGATGCCAGCAATGGCTACACGCTTACCGAAGAGCCCGAAGAGGCAGATGTCTTGCTGCTCAATACCTGCTCCATCCGCGAAAAAGCGCAGGAGAAGGTGTTCCACCAGCTGGGACGCTGGAAAAAGCTCAAGGCCAAAAAGCCCGGTCTGGTGATCGGCGTGGGTGGCTGCGTTGCCTCTCAGGAGGGCGATGCGATTCGCCAACGCGCTCCCTATGTGGATATCGTGTTCGGCCCGCAGACCCTGCATCGCCTGCCCACCATGATCAAGGAAGTGCAAGAGGGCCGTGGTGCCCAGGTTGATATCGCCTTCCCCGAGATCGAAAAATTCGACAGCCTGCCCGAACCGCGCGCCGAAGGGGCTACCGCGTTCGTCTCCATCATGGAAGGCTGCTCCAAATACTGTACTTACTGCGTGGTGCCCTACACCCGCGGTGAAGAGGTGAGCCGACCGCTGGACGACGTGCTCTACGAAATCGCCCAGCTCGCCCAGCAGGGCGTGCGCGAAGTGAACCTGCTCGGCCAGAACGTCAACGCCTACCGCGGCCCGACCTTTGATGGCGGCATCTGCACCTTCGCCGAGTTGCTGCGTCTGGTGGCCGCCATCGACGGTATCGATCGCATTCGCTACACCACCAGCCACCCGATCGAGTTCACCGACGACATCATCGAAGTCTACAAAGATACCCCGGAAGTGGTCAGCTTCCTGCACCTGCCGGTGCAGAGCGGCTCCGACCGTATTCTGACCATGATGAAGCGCCCGCACACCATCCTGGAGTACAAATCCAAGATCCGTCGCCTGCGTGCCGCCCGTCCCGACATCACCATCAGCTCCGACTTCATCGTTGGCTTCCCGAACGAGACGGACGAAGACTTTGAAGCGACCATGAAGCTGATCGAGGATGTGGGTTTCGACATGAGCTTCAGCTTCATCTTCAGTCCGCGCCCGGGCACCCCGGCCGCCGACATGCCCGACGATGTCGACATGGAAGTGAAGAAAGCCCGTCTGGCCCGCTTGCAGCACGTCATCAACAACCAGGCGATGCAGATTGGCCGCGCCATGCTGGGCACCACCCAGCGCATCCTGGTGGAAGGACCCTCCAAGCTCGACCCGATGCAGCTGTGTGGCCGCACCGAGAACAACCGGGTGGTCAACTTCGAAGGCCAGCACACCCTGATCGGCGGCTTTGCCGACGTGGAGATCACCGAGGTGCGTCCCAACTCCCTGCGCGGCAAGTTCATCCGCGGCGAGAGCGAGATGAACCTGCGGATCGCCACAGCACCGAGCGAAATCCTAGCCCGTCGCCCGGATAACGTACCGGACGAGCTGGGCGTGGCCGCCTTCACACCCCATTAATCCCCTCCTCCCCATTCGCCCGGCGGATGGGGAGCGCCTTGAGACGAGGATATTTTGAGCCGACACATCTCGACCCTGAATCTGCATCTGGAGCCCGCCGACAACCAGCGCCTTGCCAGCCTGTGCGGCCCCTTCGATGACAATATCAAGCAGCTGGAGCGCCGCCTCGGCGTCGAGATCAGCTACCGTGACAGCCACTTCCAGCTGGTGGGCAAACCGGCCCAGCTGGATGCCGCCGCCGTCATCCTCAAGCACCTCTATGTGGAAACCCAGCCCCTCAAGGGTGGCAAGGTGACCGACATCACCCCCGACATGGTCCATCTGGCCATTCAGGAGTCGCGGGTGCTGGAGCAGGATGACGAACCGGCGCCGAGCATCCCCTATGGCAAGGAGGTGACGGTCAAGACCAAGCGCGGTCTCATCAAGCCACGCAGCCCCAATCAGGCTCAGTACATTGCCAATATCGTGCGCCACGACATCTGCTTCGGCATAGGCCCGGCCGGTACCGGCAAGACCTATCTGGCGGTCGCAGCGGCGGTGGATGCGCTGGAGCGTCAGGAAATTCGCCGCATTCTGCTGACCCGTCCGGCGGTGGAAGCGGGTGAGAAGCTCGGCTTCCTGCCCGGGGATCTCTCCCAGAAGGTAGATCCTTACCTGCGCCCGCTCTACGACGCCCTGTTCGAGATGCTGGGCTTTGAGCGGGTCGAGAAGCTGATGGAGCGCAACATCATCGAAGTGGCGCCGCTCGCCTATATGCGCGGAAGAACCCTCAATGACGCCTTTATCATTCTCGATGAGGCCCAGAACACCACCACCGAGCAGATGAAGATGTTCCTCACCCGCATCGGCTTCAACTCCAAGGCAGTGGTCACCGGTGACATCACCCAGGTAGACCTGCCGCGCAACGCCAAATCCGGCCTGCGTCACGCGCTGGAAGTGCTGCCAGGGGTCGATGGTCTGTCGTTCAACTTCTTCGAGTCCAAAGACGTGGTGCGCCACCCGGTGGTGGCCCGCATCGTGCAGGCTTACGAGGCATTCGATGCCAAACAGGCCGCCGAGAAGGTGGCCGGCCAAACAAACGCCAGCAAAGAGAGCGAGCAATGAGCGTAACCCTGGATCTGCAGCTGGCCAGTGCCAGCACTGATGGCCTGCCCACCGAAGCCCAACTGCAAGGCTGGCTCGACGGCACCATTCTCGGCTTCCAGCAGGAGGCAGAAGTAACGGTGCGTATCGTCGACGAGGCGGAGAGCAACGAGCTCAACCTCACCTATCGCGGCAAGGACAAGCCCACCAACGTGCTCTCCTTCCCGTTCGAGGCGCCACCCGGTCTGGAGCTGCCGCTGCTCGGCGATCTGGTGATCTGCCGTCAGGTGGTAGAGCGCGAGGCCGAGGAGCAGGGCAAGCCCCTCATGGCCCACTGGGCCCACATGGTTGTGCACGGCAGTCTGCATCTGCTAGGTTATGACCATATCGAGGATGAGGAAGCCGAAGAGATGGAAGCGCTTGAGCGCGACATCATGCAGGAGCTCGGTTTTGCCGATCCTTATCTGAACGACGAAGAGTAAAACGCCGGACGGTCATCGTCTTGAAACAGCAGATGACCATCCTTATATAACCCGAACTATTTCAAGTGTGTTCATACGAGTAACCAAGAGAGAAAATGACCGACGATCACCCTAGTACCGGCTCGCCGAAGAAAACCTGGCTCGACAAACTCAGCCAACTCTTCCAGGGCGAGCCAAAAGACCGCAATGATTTGGTAGACGTGATAGCCGATGCCGAAGAGCGCGACCTCATCGATCAGGACACCAAGGACATGATCGAGGGGGTGCTGGAGATCGCCGATCTTCGCGTGCGCGATATCATGATCCCCCGCTCCCAGATGGTGACCATCGAGAAGTCCCAACCGGTAGATGCAATCCTGCCGGTGATCATCGAGTCCGGCCACTCCCGCTTCCCGGTGATCAACGAGGACAAGGATCATGTGGAGGGCATTCTGCTCGCCAAGGATCTGCTCCCCTTCGGGTTTGGCGGCCATCACGCCAGCGAGCCGCTGCAGCTCGAGAAAATCTTGCGCCCCACGGTGATCGTGCCGGAAAGCAAACGGGTTGACCGTCTGCTCAAGGAGTTCCGTGAAGAGCGCTACCACATGGCCATCGTGGTCGACGAATTTGGTGGCGTCTCCGGTCTGGTGACCATTGAAGACATTCTCGAGCTTATCGTCGGCGAGATAGATGACGAATTCGATGACATCGAGGATGAGCCGGACGAGATCCGCCGCATCAGCAAACGGGTCTTCTCGGTTAGTGCCCTTACCGAGATCGAGGATTTCAACGACTTCTTCGGCACCCAGTTCAGCGATGAAGAGGTGGATACTGTGGGTGGTCTGGTGATGCACGCCTTCAGTCATCTGCCCAAGAAGGGCGAGGAGATCGAGCTGGACGGCTACCTGTTCAAGGTGATGCATGCCGACCGGCGTCGTCTGCAGCAGTTGCAGGTGAAGATCCCCGAGCACCACGCGGCGGCGCAATCCGAGCCGCAATAAGCAGATCCGCTCAATGTGTGAAACAACGCCCCGACCTCGGGGCGTTGTGCTCTCTGCCACCGGCATCGAGGCTCGCCGTTGCCCCGCTTACAGGTTAAGATACCGGCCATTCGACCCAGTTTCAGACCAAGACGAGCACCATCGCCCGTGAGATTATCCCCCGTTACGTCCAAAATCCTGTTGAGCCTCGGCGCACTGGCCAGTGGTGCCATCGCTATATTGGCTTTCTCTCCCTTTGGCTACTGGCCGCTGGTGATCCCCTCCCTGCTGGGCCTCTACGCCCTGCTGGACAAAGCCACGCCAAAGCAGGCCGCCTGGCGTGGCTTTGGCTACGCCATGGGACTCTTTTTGCCGGGGCTATGGTGGATCCACGTCAGCATGACTGAATTTGGCGGCATCCCGCTGCCGATGGCCTTCGTACTGCTGGCCGGGCTCTCCGCCTATCTGGCGCTCTACCCGACGCTCGCCTGCTGGGTCTTTGCCCGCTTCTTTGGCGGCCGTCACTGGAGCCGCTGGCTGCTCGCCTTCCCGACACTCTGGCTGCTGGCGGACTGGCTGCGTGGCTGGGTAATGACCGGCTTCCCCTGGCTCTGGTTTGGCTACAGCCAGATCGACGGCCCGCTCAGGGGCTTCGCCCCAATCCTTGGGGTGCAGGGCATCACCCTCGCCCTGTTGCTCTCTGCCTCCGCCATCTGGCAGGTGTGGAAATCCCGCTCCCCGCTCTGGCTGGCGGTGCCCGCCCTGCTGGTTGCCGGTGCTCACGGCCTGATGCAACTCAACTGGGTGACCCGTGGCGAACCGGTCAAGGTGGCACTGGTGCAGGGCAATATCGCCCAGTCCCTCAAGTGGGATCCGGAGGCGCTGGCCCCCACGGTGCGCACCTATCAGGACTTGAGCCGCGAGAATCAGGATGCTGACATCATCATCTGGCCGGAGTCGGCGATCCCGGCCATCGAGAAGGCGATGGGCCCCTATCTGGAGAATCTGGACAAGGCGATGAAGGTGAACGATACCGGCCTGCTGGCTGGGATTATTCACTACGACGAGCAGCAACAGCGCTTCTACAATACCGTGCTCGGCATGGGGGTGCAGGATGCGGATGGCAAGGAGTCCTACTTCTACAACCACTCCAACCGCTACAACAAGTACCACCTGCTGCCCATCGGCGAGTTCGTGCCGTTTGAAGATCTGCTGCGCCCCATCGCCCCCTTCTTCAACCTGCCGATGTCCTCCTTCAGCCGGGGTGACGAAGTGCAGCCAAACCTGATCGCCAAGGGGCTCAAGTTCGCCGCCGCCATCTGCTACGAGATCATCTTCCCGGAGGAGGTGCGCCGCAACGTCAATGCCGATACCGACTTCCTGCTGACCGTCTCCAACGATGCCTGGTTCGGCACCAGCATTGGCCCCTGGCAGCATATGGAGATCGCCCGGATGCGCGCGCTGGAGCTGGCTCGTCCGCTGCTGCGGGACACCAACACCGGCATCACCATCGTTACCGAAATCGACGGCAGCATCATCGGCCAGATCCCGCAGTTTGAAGCGGGCGTGCTGCGCAGCGAAGTGCGTCCCGCCCACGGCGAGACCCCCTACCTGCGCTTTGGCAGCTGGCCTCTCTACGGTCTGACCGTACTGCTGCTGGGTCTGGCGCTGGCCCTGCGTCCCAAGGCTCACCCCTGGGCCCGCGAGCTGTAATGGCCATCCGCAATCCCTGATAAACAACGAGGCGCCCGCAGGCGCCTCGTTTTTTTCATCTCCAATCAAAGTGATATGCCGGAGAAGGACATGAAACCAAGGGACATCAGCCCTGCCACGATAAAGGTGATGCCGATGCCCCGCAGCCCATCGGGGACATCGGCGTATTTTAGCTTCTGGCGCAAACCGGCCATGGCGACAATGGCCAGCAGCCAACCAAGCCCGGAGCCTGCGCTGTAGACCAGCGACTCGACAAAATCGTAATCCCGCTGCGCCATAAACATCACCCCGCCAAAGATGGCGCAGTGCACCGTCAACAGAGGCAGATAGATGCCGAGCGCCTGATAGAGCGCCGGAACGTACTTGTCGAGCAGCAT
The DNA here is from genome assembly GCF_049175135.1 of Aeromonas sp. 600724. Classification (NCBI taxonomy): domain Bacteria; kingdom Pseudomonadati; phylum Pseudomonadota; class Gammaproteobacteria; order Aeromonadales; family Aeromonadaceae; genus Aeromonas; species Aeromonas sp. 600724. The sequence continues at coordinate 149,156 of NZ_JAAKUM010000003.1, forward strand.
CTCCATCACCTGCACCAACGCCGCCAACACCCCGATGTAGATGATGTAATCGAGAAATCCCAGATCGAATTCCCCGAAAAAGGTACTGCCTGCCCGCAAGATATGGCGGTAAATCAAGTTGTTGAGGGGAATGGCGATAACCATCACCACCAGGATTGTCATGCCAAGGCCAAAGGCAGTGTTGATGTTCTTCGAAACGGCCAGAAAGGTACACATGCCCAGAAAGAAGGCCAGGGCGAGGTTCTCGACAAAGATCGAGTGAATAAACAGGTTGAAGTAGTAGTCCATAGGGTGTGCTCACCAGATGTTTGCGCAAAGAAAAGTCTGCCTCTGGCCGATGGCCAGCAGCATGGACGACACAACAGAAAGCGCGGACGCAGCACCAGACGATAGAGCGCAGGCAGCAGGTATCAGCCTGCCCGTCAGTCAATCAGGAGCGTTACAAACCGAGTGAAAAGGTGGATGGGCGCCCGCCAGCAGGGTGGGCTAGTCGCCGTGACAGAAACGATATTGCAGGTGGCGACAGCGCAGCAGCCGTCGGTGCAAATAACCGAAGTAGACCGGGAGCTGCCTGACATAGAGAAGAGGGAGAACCAGTAGCAGACCGCAGAGCAGGCCGAGGATATCGTGCTGGAACCAGGCCAGCACCATCTGATAGCGCTCGGAATGAGTGGCCCCTTCGAGTCGCCGCCCCGGCTCGAAGCCGAGTCGCCACTGGGAGGCAGGAGGAAGGCCGACACTGTTGACCAATCCCGGATCGGATTGCTCATGCAACTGCATCGAGACCTTCTGCCTGACCGACGCCTGATGAGGTGTTGCAGTGACCCCTACCGCAGCGAAAGCGGCAAACCACAGCAGGCTGGCGATAGCGAGGACCATCGCCCAGGTCGATAGTCGGCCAAAAGGCAGCAAAGAGTCAGTCCCGTTCAAACAACAAAATGATGCGGGGATGAATGTATCACAACGCCTCTTTTTCTTGAATTTGAAACCGTACTAACTGACGTAAAACGATACTAAAAACCCTCTTTCTAAGAAAGCCAGCAATTAAATACCAACATAACAAGGCGGTAGAGTCACCCCCGGGCCCACAGTAAAACGGCCACCCGAGGGTGGCCGTTGTCAGCGATGTCAACGATCAGAGCAGCAATCCTACCTGCTCAGAGACCGGCCGCCTCCAGATGCTCCACCAGCAGCTGCACACTGCGGTTGCCGCGCCACTCGTTGACGTCAAGCCGGTAGACAAGCCGCACCCGCTTGACCGAGGCATCGGGCCAGCGCTTGATATCGACGCCGAAGGCGATGGCATCCACCGCGTGGCCAGAATCGGTAGTCAGCATCATCTTGAGGTGCTTCTCCCCCACCAGCCGCTGCTGCACTAGCACGAATTCGCCGTCAAACAGCGGCTCGGGGAAGGCCTGACCCCAGGGGCCGGAGGCGCGAATAAGCTCCGCCAGCTCGAGAGTGAGCTCGTCCGGCAGCAGCTCTCCATCGGTGAGCAGCACCCCGGTCAAGAGCTCCGGCGTCACCAGCTCGCTGATGACCGCCTCAAAGGCCCGCCCGAACGCTTCGATATTGGCCTTGGGCAGGGTCAGCCCCGCCGCCATGGCGTGGCCGCCAAACTTGCCCATCAGCCCCGGGTGGCGGGTGTCGAGCAGTTCCAGCGCATCGCGCAGATGCACCCCGGGGATGGAGCGGCCAGAGCCCTTGAGCTCGCTCTCGCTGCTCTCGGCAAACGCGATGACCGGGCGGTAGTACTTCTCCTTCACCTTGGAGGCCACCAGCCCCACCACCCCCTGATGCCACTCGTTGCGGTGCAGCACTATGCCCGACGGCACCTCGCCATCGCGAAACCGGATCTGCTCCAGGGTAGCGAGGGCCTCCTGCTGCATCCCCTGCTCGATCTCCTTGCGCTCCTGATTGAGGCTGTCCATCTCGGCCGCAAGCTGGCGCGCCAGATTGAGATCATCGCAAAGCAGACAGGCGACCCCGAGGGACATGTCATCGAGGCGCCCTACCGCATTGAGGCGTGGCCCCAGTGCAAAACCGAGGTCGGAGGCAGTGAGGCGACGACCATCGCGGCCCGACACATCCACCAGCGCCTGAATGCCGGGGCGACAGCGCCCGGCCCGGATCCGCTGCAACCCCTGATGGACCAGAATGCGGTTGTTGCCATCGAGGGCCACCACGTCGGCGACCGTGCCGAGGGCCACCAGATCGAGGTAATCCGCCACATTGGGGGCGCGCAACCCTTGCCGTTCGTACCAGCCGAGCTGACGCAGATGGGTGTTGAGGGCCGCCATCAGGTAGAAGGCTACCCCCACCCCGGCCAGGGACTTGGAGGGAAAATCGCAACCGCGCTGGTTCGGGTTGACGATGGCATCGGCATCAGGCAGCTCCTGACCCGGCAAATGGTGATCGGTAACCAGTACCTGCATTCCGGCCACCTTGGCCGCCGCCACCCCGGCGATGCTGGAGATGCCGTTATCCACCGTGATCAGGAACTCGGCGCCGCGGGCCACCGCCAGCTCGACGATCTCGGGGGTGAGGCCATAACCGAACTCGAAGCGGTTGGGCACCAGAAAATCGATATGGCGCCCCCCCATGGCGCGCAGGGCCAGCACACACAGGGCCGAGCTGGTGGCGCCGTCGCAGTCGAAGTCGCCGACGATAAGGATCCGTTTCTGGGTAGTCAGGGCATCCGCCAGCAGAGGCACCGCACGCTCCATCCCATAGAGGCGCTGGGGAGGCAGCAACTGGCTGGCGCTGCGCTCGAGCAGAGCGGGATCCTCTACGCCACGGCTGGCGAAGATTTGACGAAGCAGGGGGTGCAGGGTGGCGGGGAGATGGGAATCATCAACTCGCGGACGACGACGGATTTGCAGGGGCATCAATGTGATCCAGTATCTTGAGCAGTTGTTCCGGGCTCTGGTAGCCCCTTACCAGATCTCCATCAGAGGAGACCCAGGCAGGCAGTACCTTGACCCCCAACCACTGGCTCAGGCCAATATTCTCGATAAGGGTCTCACTACATTCCTTTTGAGGCAAATAGGCTTTGAAGGGATCATTCTGTAGCAGGGGATCCTTGCACCAGTGGGAAGCCTGTCCTGCATGTTCAATCACGGGGTAGAGCTCGACACTGACCCCGGACGCCTGCAGATGTTGCAGCGTGCCGGACAGCTGGCGACGAGCGGCATCCTGCTCACCGAAAAAGAGCGCAACCCGATAACGCTCATTACTGGCCTGGAGCACGACCGGTGGATGGGTCACCTGGGACAAGCCCAGTCGACGCTGCTCGCGCATGCCCGAGATGGTGAGGTTCTTCATGTTATGAGTCATATCCAGCATGACCCCCTGCACCACATAGTTCCCCTTGGCATCGCTGTAGAGCACCCCTTGCGAAGTGCCCAGCATATAGAGCCCGGGAATGGGGGTCTGTTCCACCAGATAAACAGAGACCCCTAACCGGGCGGTAATGGTCTGTTTCAAGGTTTGGGTATCCATCCCCGCTCTGGCAGCAAATGTGCACAAAAGCATCATTCCCAGTAGTAAATACTTCACTTGTTTACTCACGCGGTATGAATGAATCGACCCAGCAAACTACAGCAGCACAGCTCATCATTCAATCAGCTACTTATCAAAAAATTAATATCACTTTGTACCAAAAAAAAGGTTCCCCCCGATTGCCAAGGACTCATAACGCCCGCAAGCTAGTCAGGACGACAGGAACAACGCGGCTTAGCCTCTGTTTTTCCTGACAAGAGTTCGCCCTTTGGCAAGGGTAATCAACGCGCTATCTTGTTTAATTTCGGAGGAAATAATGAGTCTGATTCAAGAGTTCAAAGCCTTTGCCGCCCGCGGCAACGTCATCGATATGGCGGTCGGTATCATCATTGGTGCCGCCTTCGGCAAAATTGTCTCCTCTTTTGTCGGTGACGTGATCATGCCGCCCATCGGCCTGATCCTGGGCGGCGTGGACTTCAGCGACCTGGCGGTCACCCTGAAGGCCGCTGAAGGTGCAACACCCGCCGTGGTCATCGCCTATGGCAAGTTCATTCAGACCATCATCGACTTTCTGATCATCTCTTTTGCCATCTTTATGGGACTGAAGGCCATCAACACCCTCAAGAAAAAGCAGGAAGAAGAAGCCGCCGCTCCGGCAGGCCCGACCAAGGATCAGGAGCTGCTGACCGAGATCCGTGATCTGCTGAAATCCCAGCAAGGGAAATAAGCGCCATCTCCTGTCGTGTAGAGATAAAAAAACCGCCTGCTGGCGGTTTTTTGTTTTTGGGAGGACAGCCACTCAAGCTCTGGGGTGATGCTCCCCGTGCAGCGCCTTGAGTCGCTCGTTGGCCACATGGGTGTAGATCTGGGTAGTGGAGAGATCCGCATGGCCCAGCAGCATCTGTACCACTCGCAGGTCGGCGCCGTGGTTGAGCAGATGGGTGGCAAAGGCGTGGCGCAAGGTATGGGGGGAGAGCTCGCCATTAATCCCGGCCCGCAGGGAATAGAGTTTGATGCGATGCCAGAAGGTCTGGCGGGTCATCATACGGGCCTGCTTGGAGGGAAACACCACATCCGAGCTGGTGCCCCCCAGCAGCAGGGTGCGGGCCTCGCGGTAGTAACGCTCCAGCCAGTGCATCGCCTCCTCGCCCATCGGCACCAACCGCTCCTTGTTACCCTTGCCAATAACCCGCACCAAGCCCTGCCGCAGGCTGATATGCTCGGCGGTGAGCCCCACCAGCTCGGAAACCCGCAGCCCGGTGGCGTAGAGCAGCTCCAGCATTGCCTTGTCCCGCAACTCCAGCGGGTCATCCACCAGCGGCGCACTCAGCAACGCATCCACCTCCGTTTCGCTTAAATCTGAGGGGAGTTTTTTCGGCAGCTTGGGCCCCTCCAGCAGCACGGTCGGATCATCGCTGCGCAGCTTCTCACGGTTGAGATACTGATAGAAACGGCGCAGGGCCGACAGGAAGCGGGCGGTGCTGCTGGCCGCAAACTGGTGATCGACCCGCCAGGCGAGGTAGTGCTGGATCTCGTCCATCCCCGCCAGCAGCAGCGAGCTCCCCTGCTCGTCGAGCCAGAGGGAGAACTTCTCCAGATCGCTGCGATAGGAGCTGACCGTGTTGTCAGACAATCCCCGCTCCAGCCAGAGGGCGTCGAGAAAGGGTTCAATCAGGGGATGGGGGTCGGGTTTGCTCATGGTGCGCTGCAATCAGGGGATCGATGGCCCATTGTAACGCGCCAACTCCTTGGAAAGACAAGGCACTTTCATTGGAAAGATAAGGCACGTTTGCCACGCACCTTGCCGGGCGGTGAAGGTCGAATGGCAATCTGCTAGACTGGCGCCCTCCCCTTACGTTACCCATCGTGTTGCCAACATGGCGCAGCCCACACGAGCATGCGAGAACGCGCCAAAAGCAAGCGAGAAAGCGCCAACAGAGAGTAGAGCGATGAAGATTGGTCTGTTTTACGGTTCCACCACCTGCTACACCGAGATGGCTGCCGAGAAGATCCGCGCCCTCATCGGCCCCGAGCTGGTGGATATTCACAATATCAAGGATGTCTCCCTGCGCCGGATGGAGGATTACGAGATCCTGATCCTCGGCATATCCACTTGGGATTTTGGCGAACTGCAGGAGGACTGGGAGTCCCGCTGGGAAGATATCGCCGATCTCCATCTGGAGGGACGCATCGTGGCCCTGTTTGGCCTCGGCGATCAGCTCGGTTATGGCGAATGGTTCCAGGACGCCCTCGGCATGCTGCACGATCAGCTGGTGCCAAAAGGGGTCAAGCTGGTGGGCTACTGGCCCAACGAAGGGTACGAATTCGATGCCTCCAAGGCACTGATCGACGATGGCCGTCACTTCGTCGGGCTGGCGCTGGACGATGCCAACCAATATGACCAGACCGATCCGCGCATCGAGCAGTGGGTCGAGCAGATCCTGAGCGAAATCCACGCCCTGCTCTGACCTTTCCCACGTTTTGGCAAAACGACCCTGAGCGCCTGGCCCTGGCCGCCGGGCGCAGTTATCGCACCGATTTTCTCAATCGGTATCATCGCATGACGCTATAGCGACTTTTTTGTGCTGGTCTGCAACAATGGACTCGACATCCCATAACAATCAGAGCCGGATGTCGGAAGCAAACGGACAGACCAGAAAAGGATATTCTATGACTCCATTCTCCCTGTTGGCCCCCGCCATCGCCCGTGACGTGCTCGATCACGCGCTGGCGCTGGGTGCCGATTTTGCCGAGCTGTTTGTGGAGCGCAAGCGCCGCAGCCAGCTCAGCCTGCTCTCCAGCCAGATAGAGAACATCAGCGGCGGCCTCGATTTCGGTATCGGCGTGCGCCTCTGTTACGGCCACAAGGTGCTCTACGGCTACACCAATCTGGCCAGCCGCGACGAGCTGCTGCGCATTGTCACCCTGCTGGCGGCCAAAGACCGCCGCGACCCCGTGGTGACCGCCACCGCCTTCGATTTCACCCGCCTGAGCGATCGCAACCCGGTGGCGCTGCCCCTGTCGGCAGACAAGCTGCTGGAGCAGAAGATCGCCTATCTGCACGCCATGGATGCAGCGGCCCGCTCCGAGAGCGACAAGGTGAGCCAGTTCTCCGGCAACGTGCTGGGCTGGGAGCAGGAGGTGGAAATCTTCAACAGCGAAGGAGTGCAAGTAGCCGATCGCCGCCACTACAACCGCATCATGGCCCAGACCATCGCCATGGAAGGGAGCGAGCAGAGCGTCGGTTACGAGGCCCCCGGCGCCCTGATGGGGTGGGAGCATGCCGATCGCATCGATCCGCGCGAGCTGGCGCTCACCGCCACCCGTCAGGCACTGGTGAAACTGGGCGCGGCTCCCTGCCCGAGCGGCACCCTGCCGGTCATCATGGAGAACGGATTTGGCGGCGTCATCTTCCACGAGGCGTGCGGTCATCTGCTGGAGACCACCTCAGTGGCCAAGAAGGCATCGGTGTTCCACGACAAGATGGGCCAGCTTATCGCCAATCCGGTGGTCAATGCGGTGGATGAAGGCTTGCAGAGCAACGCCTGGGGCTCCATCAACGTCGATGACGAGGGGATGGCTACCCAGCATACCCAGCTCATCAAGGACGGGGTACTGACCGGCTTTCTGGTGGACAGAATGGGTGCCCTCAAAACAGGCTACGCACGCACCGGCTCCGGGCGGCGCGAATCCTACAAGTACGCCCCCACCTCGCGCATGCGCAACACCTATATCGAGCCGGGCCACCACAGCCTCGACGACATGTTGGCCACGGTAGAGCACGGCATCTACGCCAAGAAGATGGGGGGCGGCTCGGTACAGCCCGGCACCGGCGAGTTCAACTTCAATGTGCAGGAGGCCTACCTCATCGAGCACGGCAAAATCACCAAGCCGCTCAAGTCTGCCACCCTGATCGGCACCGGCCCGCAGGTGCTGAAAGAGATCTCCATGGTGGGCCGCAACCTGGCACTGGCCGCCGGTATGTGCGGCTCGGTCTCGGGCTCGGTGCCCACCTCGGTGGGCCAGCCGGCGCTGAAAGTGGACAATATTCTGGTGGGAGGGAACGCCTGATGAGCCAGCTCGACATGAACCAACTGCTCACCCGCCTGCTCGACAAGGTGGCCGACCTCAACGCCGAGGCAGACATCATCGCCAATCAGGAGAAGGCCTTCTCCCTCAAGGCAGACAAGGGCGAGCTGGGTGAATACAAGGTCACCAGCAGCCAGCAGCTCGGCATTCGCCTGATCAAAGAGGGTCGGGTCGGCATCGCCTACTCGGAATCCCTCGATGAGCTGGCGCTGGATGCAATGCTGCAAGATGCGCTCGATGCCAGCCGCTTTGCCAAGGTGGATCCGGATCAGCGCATCTCGGTGGCCAATAGCCGGATCACCACAGATTGCGCCGAAATCAACCAGCCCGATACCACGCCGGTTGAGGAGAAGATCGCCCTGGCCCTGCGCCTCGAATCTGACATGCTGGCCATGCCCGATGTGAGCGGCGCCCCCTACAACAGCTTCTTTGAAGGGGAGAGCCAGCTCTGGCTCGCCAACAGTCAGGGCACCCTCTGCCAGCACGGCGAGTTTAGCGTCGGCTGCTACACCTCGGCGCTGGTGGAACGGGATGGCCGCCAGTCGATGCACTCGCAGGGGCAGTATGGCCGTCGCTTCGACGAGCTGGATAGCCAGCGACTCATCGAGCAGATCTACGCCATCGCCGATGGACTGCTGCCCGGTGAAGCGGTGCCGAGCGGTCGCTACAGCGTCATCTTCAGCACCAACTGCTTTGCCAGCCTGTTTGGCTGCTTTCAGGGCGTGCTGTCGGGCAAGTGGGCCCAGCAGGGGATCAACCCCTGGCGCAGCAAGGTCGGCCAGAGCGTGGCGTCACGCTGGCTCACTCTGGAGAGCAGGGTCTATATGCCGGGCGGCATGAACATCAAGGCGTTTGATGGCGAGGGGGCGGCCAGCTCGGATCTGCTGCTGATTGGCGAAGGGGAGCTGAAGACCCTGCTCCATAACAGCGCCACCGCCCGCCACTTTGGTGTGGCCAGCAACGGCTCGGCCGCCCGCGGTGCCCGCAGCGCCCTCGATGTGACCGCTCGCCATCTGGTGTTTGGCGCGGGCCCTCACTGTGAAGCGGAGGTGCAGAGCGGCGACTATCTGGAGCTGGTCAAGCTGGACGGTCTGCATTCGGGTGCCGATGCGGTGAGCGGTGACTTCTCCTTTGGCGCGTCGGGCTTCCTCTGCCGCGATGGGGTGCGACTGCAGCCGGTGCGCGGCATCACTGTAGCAGGCAACTTCTACCGCCTGCTGGGCGAGCTGGAAGCGGTCGGCGATACCCTGCACCACAACGACAGCAAGGGCTTCTACTCCCCGCTTATCCGTTTTGGTGGCCTCTCCGTCGCAGGCAAGTAAACGCCCCGACGAAACCTGCAAGCAAGAAAAAGGCGCCTGATGGCGCCTTTTTACTCGTTATCTCGTCCGCCTTGATGGCATGACTCAGGGCGAGAGCGGCTCGCGATGATACTCGGCGCAGCCGCATTCGGGGCAGGTATCGAGCTGCTGGGGATGCAGCACGGTATGGCGCCAGCCGCACTGGTCGCACACCATGACCCCGAGCCCCACCCAGTCGCCCGCCTCATAGACCCCCTTGTGCTCCAGCTCGTCGGCCAGCTCCCGCCACTCCACCTGGGCGCGGTCGGTCACATCCGCCAGCCAGGACCAGGCGGTGTCTTTCAAGGCCAACATAAAGGCAGACTCTTCCACCTGCGCACTATCGTCATGGCGCCCCTCGTCATAGTTGCCCAGATCCCGCTTCACGTACTCGGCGATGAGCGCCAGTTCGTCCTGAGTGAGGTCACTTGCTGCCTCCAGATAGGCCTGCACCTTGGCAATCATCCGGTTGAGGCGCTCCCCCTGGAACTCTTCAGTCTCTTGCCACTGTTTTTGCAGCTCGGCAATGAAGGCTTCGTACCCTTTTTGACGTTTGTCCATGGCTCTAACTCCTCTACTAAACCCTGATCTGGCCCGGCTTAAGGCCCAAGGGACGCTGGCGGTTGTTGCCGCCGCAGGATATGGGTATTCTATTGCGATTTCCCAGCTGATTTATCTATTCATTTCACAGATCCGGATGTCACCAATGCAAGAGCAATACGTTCCCCAATCAATCGAACCAGCAGTGCAAAAGCACTGGGATGCCAAGAAAACCTTCAAGGCCGTGGAGAAGGTAGACAAGGAGAAGTTCTACTGCCTGTCCATGTTCCCCTATCCGTCTGGTCGACTACACATGGGGCACGTTCGTAACTACACCATAGGTGATGTGATCTCCCGTTATCAACGCCTCAATGGCAAGAACGTGCTGCAACCCATAGGTTGGGATGCATTCGGTCTGCCGGCCGAGAACGCCGCGATCAAAAACAATACCGCGCCGGCGCCCTGGACCTACGAAAACATCGAATACATGAAGAACCAGCTGAAGATGCTGGGTCTGGGTTATGACTGGGATCGTGAAATCGCCACCTGCAAACCGGATTACTACCGCTGGGAGCAGTGGTTCTTCACCAAGCTCTACGAGAAGGGTCTGGTCTACAAGAAGACCTCCTCCGTCAACTGGTGCCCGAACGACATGACAGTGCTGGCCAACGAGCAGGTGGTCGACAACTGCTGCTGGCGCTGTGACACCCCGGTGGAACAGAAAGAGATCCCCCAGTGGTTCATCAAGATCACCGACTACGCCGAAGAGCTGCTCAACGACATCGACAATCTGGAAGGCTGGCCGGAAATGGTCAAGACCATGCAGCGCAACTGGATTGGCCGCTCCGAAGGGGTCAACATCAGCTTTGCCATCGAGGGTCAGGCTGATCAGCTGGAGGTCTACACCACCCGTCCGGACACCTTCATGGGCGTCACCTATGTCGGTATCGCTGCCGGTCACCCGCTGGCGCTGCAAGCAGCCCAGAACAATCCGGAGCTGGCCGCCTTTATCGAAGAGTGCAAGAACACCAAGGTAGCCGAAGCAGAACTGGCCACCATGGAGAAGAAGGGCATGGCCACCGGCCTCTATGCCATTCACCCGCTGGATGGCCGCAAGGTACCGGTCTGGGTCGCCAACTTCGTGCTGATGAACTACGGCACCGGCGCCGTAATGGCGGTTCCGGCCCACGATCAGCGTGACTTCGAATTCGCCACCAAATATGGACTCGACATCAAGGCGGTGATCAAGCCGGTTGATGGCGACGTCGACGTGAGCGAAGCGGCTTACACCGAGAAGGGCGTGCTGTTCAACTCCGGCGAGTTTGACGGTCTCGACTTCCAGGGTGCCTTCGATGCCATCGCCAGCAAGCTGGAAGGGCTCGGCAAGGGCAAGCGCACCGTCAACTACCGTCTGCGTGACTGGGGTGTCTCCCGTCAGCGTTACTGGGGTGCCCCCATCCCGATGCTGACCCTGGCTGACGGCTCCGTGGTGCCGACGCCGGAAGACCAGCTGCCGGTACTGCTGCCGGAAGACGTGGTGATGGACGGTATCCAGAGCCCGATCAAGGCTGACGCCGAGTGGGCCAAGACCACTTACAACGGTCAGGAAGCGTTCCGCGAGACCGATACCTTCGACACCTTTATGGAGTCCTCCTGGTACTACGCGCGCTACTGCTCCCCGGACTACGACAAGGGCATGCTGGATCCGGCTGCTGCCAACCACTGGCTGCCGGTGGATCAGTACATCGGCGGTATCGAGCACGCCTGTATGCACCTGCTCTACGCCCGCTTCTTCCACAAGCTGCTGCGTGACGCGGGTCTGGTCAACAGCGACGAGCCGTTCAAGCGCCTGCTCTGCCAGGGCATGGTGCTGGCCGATGCTTTCTACTACAAAGACGAGAAGGGCGGCAACGTCTGGGTCAGCCCGACCGACGTCAAGGTAGAGCGTGACGAGAAGGGTCGCATCACCAAGGCCATCGACAACGAAGGCCGTGAGGTAATGCACTCCGGCATGACCAAGATGTCCAAGTCCAAGAACAACGGCATCGACCCGCAGCTGATGGTCGAGCGTTACGGCGCCGATACCGTCCGTCTGTTCATGATGTTCGCCTCTCCGGCAGAAATGACGCTGGAGTGGTCCGACTCCGGCGTAGAGGGTGCCCAGCGCTTCCTGCGTCGCCTGTGGCGCGTCACCTTCGAACACGTTTCCGGTGGCGCCGTTGCCGCACTGGATGTAGCGGCTCTCACCAACGAGCAGAAAGCGGTACGCCGTGAACTGCACAAGACCATCGCCAAGGTGAGTGATGACGTGGGTCGCCGTCAGACCTTCAACACCGCCATCGCAGCCATCATGGAGCTGATGAACAATCTGGCCAAGCTGGGCAACGACGAGCAGGACCGCGCCCTGATGCAGGAAGCGCTGGAAGCTGTGGTAGTCATGCTCTACCCCATCACTCCGCACATCGGCTTCGAGCTGTGGAAGATGCTGGGCAAGGGCGACGACATCGATCACGCAGCCTGGCCGGTGGCCGATGAAGCGGCCATGGTCGAGACCGAGAAGCTGGTGGTGGTACAGATCAACGGCAAGATGCGCGGCAAGCTGACCGTGCCGGCCGAGATCAGCCAGGCCGACGTCGAGAAGCTGGCGATGGCTGATGCCTCGGTACAGAAGTTCACCGACGGTCTGACCGTGCGCAAGGTGATCTATGTACCTGGCAAGCTGCTCAATATTGTCGCTAACTGATCGGCTGCCAACTGATCATTGCCAATCTGTGACAGCAAACGGATGATAACGGCGGGCCCTGCGCCCGCCGCTTTCCCTTAATGCAAAGAGGATTTTCTATGGGCACCATCTTCACCCGCTGGATGGCCATCGTGCTGGCTGGTCTGCTGCTGCAAGGCTGCGGTTTTCACATGCGCGGCACCGGCATTCCGGCCGAGCTGATGACCATGAAGGTCGTGGGCGACAACAAGAGCGACTTCTACCGGATGGTCACCACCCGCCTGAAGGCCTCTGGCGTAACTCTGGCCGACAAGGAGGGTATTCCGGTGCTCACTCTGGGCGGCATAGGCAGCACCAGTCAGGTCGCCTCGGTCAACGCGCTGGGGACGGACACCGAATATGTGCTGGGCTTCACTACCCAGTTCACCATCTCGGCCCCCGGCAAGCCGACCCAAGTCTTCCCCATCAACTTCAACCGCAGCTTCCTCAACAAGCCGGATGCCGCGCTCGCCTCCTCCCGTGAGCAGGAGCAGCTCAACCGCGAGATGCAGGAGCAGGCGGCCAATCAGGTGATCCGGCAGTTGAGCCAGGTCAGCTTCTGATGCGAGTATTTTGATGAGAGTCTACCCGGAACAATTTGGTGACCACCTCAAAGCAGGGCTTCGGCCCTGCTATCTCGTTTTTGGCGACGAGCCCCTGCTGCGACTGGAGGCCATCGATGCCATCCGTCAGGTCGCCCGCAAGCAGGGTTTCGATGAGCGCCACACCTTCGTGGTGGAACAGGGGCTGGACTGGAATCAGGTCTACGATGCCTGTCAGGCCATGAGCCTCTTCTCCGCCCGCCAGATCATCGAGCTGGAGCTGCCCGCCAAGGTGGACAAGGATCTGGCCGCCCGCATCAGCGAAATTGGCAAGCAGCTTCATCCCGACCTGCTGCTGGTGCTGAGCGGCGGTCGCCTCAACCAGACCCAGATGAAAGCAGCCTGGTTCGACAAGCTCTACCAGATTGGCACCTATGTGCCGGTCAACCATCCGGAACCCAAGTTCTTTCCGCGCTGGATGAGTGCCCGTTTTGCGCGTTTCGGCCTCAAGGCGCTGCCGGATGCCATCAACTTCATGTGCCACTCCTACGAGGGCAACCTGCTGGCCGCCAGTCAGGAGATCGAGAAGCTGACCCTGCTCTCGCCGCCCCAGCCCATCAGCGTCACCTATCTGCAAGAGACCATTATCCGCCACGCCCACTTCACCCCGTTCCAGCTGGTCGATACCCTGCTGGAGGGGAAGGTGAACCGGGCCCAGCGCATTCTGGCAGCTCTGCGGGCCGAAGGCACCGAGCCGGGGATGCTGGCCTGGACCCTCTGCCGCGAGCTGGAGCAGCTGACCGAACTGTCGCTGGCGATGCGCAACGGCCAGCCGCTGGGGGAGCACTTCAGCCGCCTGCGCATCTGGCAGAGCCGCCAGCAGCTCATTCAACAGGCGCTGACTCGTCTCCCCTTCGCCAAGTTGCAACAACTATGGCAGCTGATGGCGCAACTGGATGGCGCCCAGCGCCGCTTTGATACCGAACAGGCGTGGCTGATGCTGCAGACCATTGCCCTCGGCTTTCGTGATGGCACCCCGCTGCCGCTGGTGATGGAGAGCAGCCCGTGCTGAAGGCGCCTGTCGGTTTGCTTGGCGGCACCTTCGACCCCATCCATATCGGTCATCTTCGCCCGGCGATCGAGGCGCGCGATGCTCTCGGGCTGGCCGAAATGCGGCTGATCCCGAACCATATCCCGCCCCACCGCGCCAATCCGTTCTGCTCCAGCGAACAGCGTCTCGCCATGGTCAAACTGGCGGCGGCAGAGAACCACCACTTTGTGGTGGATGAGCGGGAGCTGAGACGGGACAAGCCCTCTTACACCATAGATACCCTCATCGAGCTGCGTCATGAACTGCCCGATACGCCGCTCTGTTTTCTGATGGGGATGGATTCCCTGCTGAGCCTGCCAAGCTGGCACCGCTGGCAGGAGCTGCTCGACCATGCCCATCTGGTGGTGAGCGTACGGCCGGGCTGGCAACCGGAGTATCCGGCCGAAGTAGCGCAGCTGCTGGCGCGCCATCACACCACGGATGCCAACGCGCTGCATCAGCGTCTGGCCGGTCATATCTGGCTGGCGGACAACCAGCCCATCGAACTGTCAGCCACCCGACTGCGGGCCTTGCTGGATGCGGGGAAAGACACCCGCTACCTCTTGCCCGAGTCGGTTGCGCACTATATTGATCAACAGGGGCTCTACCGCGCCAACCGCCGCTAGCCCCTGTCGTAATCCCGCCCCGCCCGATGGGAAACGGGAGTGACCATGATATAATCCGCCGCCCTGACGCAAACGCTGCGCGCCGGAATACAGGAGAGACTCATTGCAAGGCCAAGAATTGCATGCCTTTATCATCGACAAGATCGATGACATGAAAGGCCGCGACATCATCACCCTCGATGTACGCGGCAAATCCAGCATTACTGACACCATGATCATCTGTTCCGGCAACTCCAGTCGTCACGTCAGCGCCATTGCCCACCATCTGGCCAGCGAGGCCCGCCACGCGGGTCTGGATCTACTGAGCGTGGAAGGGCAACTGAGCGGTGAATGGGTGCTGGTAGATATGGGCTCGGTGATCGTGCATGTGATGCAGGATGAACACCGTGACTTCTACCAACTGGAAAAGCTGTGGAGCGGTGCCGCTCAAATGAATACGCAATAAGAGCACAAGTGTAACGACCATGAAGATCCAGTTGATTGCGGTGGGCACCAAGATGCCCGCCTGGGTAGAGCATGGCTTCGAAGAGTATCGTCGCCGCTTCCCCAAAGACATGCCATTTGAACTCGTCGAGATTGGCGCAGGCAAACGGGGCAAAAATGCCGACATTCCGCGCATCCTGCAGAAGGAAGGGGAAGCCATGCTGGCGGCTGCGGGGCGCTCGCGCATCGTCACCCTCGACATTCCGGGCAAGCCCTGGACCACGGAGCAGTTGGCTACCCAGCTGGAGGCGTGGAAACTCGATGGCCGCGATGTCGCGCTGCTGGTAGGCGGGCCGGAAGGCTTGTCCCCCGAGTGCAAGGCTGCAGCCGAACAGAGCTGGTCACTGTCACCGCTCACCCTGCCCCATCCGCTGGTGCGGGTGCTGGTGGCAGAGAGCCTCTACCGTGCCTGGAGCATAACGACCAATCACCCTTATCACAGAGAGTGAACCATGCCGCTCCTGCTGTTATTGCCCCCCACAAACCCGAGGTAAAGGCATGCTGAAACAACGCATCGAAATGCGCGATCACAGTGCCGAGGGCAATCTGTTCTTCCGGCGCACCCTGGTAGCCTACATCGGCATCGTCGTGCTGATGCTGGTGCTGCTGGGCAATCTCTATTATCTGCAGGTCGAGTCCTACGACACCTACCAGACGCGTTCCAACTCCAACCGCATCCGTGTAGTGCCGGTGGCGCCACCCCGGGGTCTCATCTACGACACCAACGGCGTGCTGCTGGCGGAGAACCGCCCTGTCTACAGTCTGGAAATCGTCCCGGAAGAGACTAGGGATCTTGAAAAAACCGCTGATCAGCTGATCACCCTGCTGGGTCTGCCGGAAGGCACCAAAGAGAAGTTTCTGACCGAGGTGAAACGCCAACGTCGCTTCAAGCCGGTCCCTCTCTACGAAAAGCTGACCGAATATCAGGTGGCACTCTTCTCGGTCAACCAGCACAACTATCCGGGAGCCAGTATCGAGGCTTACCTCAAGCGCTACTACCCGTTTGGCGACACCCTGACCCATGCGCTGGGTTATGTGGCCAAGATCAACACCCGCGACGTGGAGCGTCTCGAAAAAGAGGACAAACTCGCCAACTATGCCGCCACCAAGGATATCGGCAAGCAGGGGGTGGAGAAGTATTACGAGGATGAGCTGCACGGGGTGGCGGGTTATCAGGAGGTCGAGGTCAACAACCGCGGCCGGATTGTCCGCACCCTCAAGTTCCAGCCTCCGGTTCCGGGCAAGGATATCTACCTCAATATCGACGTCCGGATGCAGCTCAAGGCCCAGCAACTGCTGGCCGGCCAGCGTGGTGCCATCGTGATGATGAACCCGAAAACCGGTGCCATCCTGGCGCTGGAGTCGAGCCCGAGTTATGACCCCAACCTGTTCGTGACAGGCATATCCAGCGCCAACTACTCGGCACTGCTCAACGATCCGGCACGGCCGCTGGTGAACCGCACCACTCAGGGCATTTATGCCCCTGCCTCCACCGTCAAGCCCATGATGTCCATCATGGGTCTCAACGAGGGGGCCATCACCCCGGGCTACCGCTATTTCGGCGGCCCGAGCTTCTCCATTCCCGGTACCACCAAGAAGTTTCGCGACTGGCGCCGCTGGGGTCATGGCTGGCTCGACGTCTATCGCGCCATCGAGGTCTCGGCAGATACCTACTTCTACGATCTCGCCTATCGGGTCGGCATCGACAAGATCCACAGCTATATGACCAAGTTCGGCTTCGGTCAGTACACCGGGGTCGATCTCTATGAAGAGACCAAGGGTGTCATGCCGTCCCGTGACTGGAAAATGGCCCGTTGGCGCCAGCCCTGGTATCAGGGTGACACCATCTCGGTCGGTATCGGTCAGGGCTACTGGAGCGCCACCCCGCTCCAACTGGCCAAGGCGATCAGCATCCTGACCCAGAATGGTCACGACGTCACCCCGCACCTGCTCAAGAGCACCGCCTCGCAGGCGGGGGTAGTCGATGCCCCCATCAACCCCAATATCGCCCTCAAGCTCAAGAACGACAGCTTCTGGAAAGTGGCGCAGGATGGGATGTGGCGAGTCAACCATGGCAGTGAAGGCAGTGGCCGTCACTCGTTTGCCAAGGCGCCTTACTCCTCAGGCGGCAAATCGGGCACAGCCCAGGTAGTCGGTTTGAAGGAAAATCAGGTTTACAACATCAAGACGGTCAAGGCAGAGCATCGCGATAACGCTTTGTTCGTTGCTTATGCCCCCTTCGAGGCACCCAAAGCGGTGGTAGCTCTGGTACTGGAAAACTCCATCGGAGGTGGTGGTGGTCGAGCTGCATCGCCCATTGCACGCCAGATGCTGGATGCCTATCTGCTGCCCCCTGATCCGCAACTGCCACCGGCACCGGAAAAGCCGTCCCAACCGAGTGAGGTCGCTCCCAATGAGTAATTCTGCCCGCCAGCAGAGCATCTGGTACAAGCTGCATATCGACTTGCCCCTGCTGCTCGGTCTGCTGGCCGTGATGACCCTCTCCATGGTGGTGCTCTACTCCGCCTCCGGTCAGGATATGGACTCCATCGTGCGCCAGCTGGTGCGCGGCGGTCTCGCCTTTGCCCTAATGATCGGCCTGGCCCAGCTGCCCCCCTCCCTCTACGCCCGCTGGTCGGTGCCGCTGTTCGCCGTGGTGGTGCTGATGCTGATTGCGGTGGACGTGTTTGGCCACATCGGCAAGGGGGCCCAGCGCTGGCTCGATCTGGGCTTTATGAAGTTCCAGCCCTCCGAGGTGATGAAGCTTTCCATGCCGATCATGGTGGCGGCCTGGCTCAGTCGCCACTCGCTGCCACCCAAGTTCAGCCATGTGGTGATCGCCCTCATCATGGTGCTGCTGCCCACCCTGCTGATCGCCGCCCAGCCGGACCTTGGCACCTCCATTCTGGTGGCCGCCTCCGGCTTCTTCGTGATCTTTCTGGCGGGGCTCAGCTGGTGGCTGATCGGCTTGGCGGTTCTACTGATGCTGGCCTTTATGCCGGTGCTCTGGTTCTTCCTGATGCACGACTACCAGCGCCAGCGGGTGCTGATGCTGCTCGACCCGGAGAAAGACCCGCTCGGCCGCGGCTACCACATCATCCAGTCCAAGATTGCCATCGGCTCCGGTGGCGTCTTCGGCAAGGGGTGGCTGCAAGGGACCCAGTCCCAGCTGGAGTTCTTGCCAGAGCGCCACACCGACTTCATCTTCGCGGTATTTAGCGAGGAGTTTGGTCTGGTGGGGGTTGCCCTGCTGCTGGTGCTCTACCTCTACGTCATCAGCCGCTGTCTGTTTATCTCGATGCAGGCCCAGAACAGCTTCGAGCGACTGCTGGGCGGCGCCATCACTCTCACCTTCTTCGTCTATGTGTTCGTCAACATGGGCATGGTGAGCGGCATCCTGCCGGTGGTGGGGGTTCCCCTGCCGCTGGTGAGCTATGGCGGCACCTCCATGGTGACCCTGATGGCCGGCTTTGGCATACTGATGTCCATCCAGACTCATAGAAGACTGCTCGCCTGATGAGACGGGTTGGATTGCTGCTCTCGCTCGCCACCACGATGGCGACCGCCGCCGTGGCGCCGGATCGGTTGGCCCTGCTCGCCGACCAGCAGCAGGTGCCGCTGGCGGAGCTGCAAGCGGCCGTCGCCCGAGCCCAATTACGGCAGGAGGTGCTCGACACCATCAGCAAGCCGTGGGAGGCCAAGCCCTGGCATCGCTACCGGCCGCTGTTTGTTACCCCGGATCGGATCCGTGATGGCCAGCAGTTCTGGCAACAACATGCCGAGACGCTGGCCCGCGCGGAGCTGACCTATCGGGTGCCCGCCTCGCTCATCGTGGCCATCATAGGGGTCGAGACCTTCTACGGTCGCCAGATGGGCCGCCATCCGGTGCTCGATAGCCTCTACACCCTTGGATTTCACTACCCGGAGCGGGCGGACTTCTTTGCCAAGGAGTTTGCCCAGCTGGTGGTGCTGGCCAAAGAGGAAGGGTGGCAACTCGATGCCCTCAAGGGCTCCTATGCCGGCGCCATGGGGATGGGGCAGTTCATGCCCTCCAGCTACCGCCACTACGCCGTCGACTTTGACGGGGATGGCAAGCGGGATCTGTTTGCCAACCCGGTCGATGCCATCGGCAGCGTGGCCAACTATTTTGCCAGCCACCAGTGGCGCTGGGGCGAATCCGTGGTGGAACCGGCCCAGATCGGGTTGATGGCAGTCGAACCTCTACTCAGGCCTGAGCCCGAGTTAACACAACAGTGGTCAGAACTGGCGGCGGCAGGGATTGAGCTCGCCACGCCGCTGGCCCCACAGACGCCGGTCAAGTTGCTGGCGTTTGCCCAAGCCGATGGACCGGAATACTGGGTCGCACGGCATAACTTTTATGTGATCACCCGTTACAATCGCAGCCCACTCTATGCGATGGCGGTGTATCAACTTAGCCAAGCCATTCAGGAAGCGTATGCATCTTCGTCACAAACTCCTCCCGCTCAGCCTGAGCTTGTTGCTGGCCGCCTGTAGCAGCCAGCCGGAACAGAGCGCCCCCGTAAAGCCGCAAGCACCGGTCAACAAGCCACCCGTTATCGAGATCCCGCAAGCCACCGGCGCCATTCCGCGCCCCGAGCCCCTGAGTGCCAGCGGCAACCGGGACTACTGGATCGGCAAGCAGAAGCACGAGGTGTGGCGCGACATCAAACACTACAGCGAAGAGGGCACCGCCAGCTGGCTGTCGCCGGATCTGGACGGCCAGAAGACCGCCAACGGCGATGTGCTGGACAGCAAGCTGTTCAGCGCCGCCCACCGCAACCTGCCCATCCCGAGCTATGTGAGGGTCACCAATCTGGACAACGGGCTGGAGACCATAGTGCGGGTCAACGATCGCGGTCCATTCAACAGCCCGCGCCTGATCGACCTCTCCTACGCAGCGGCCAAGCAGCTGGAGATGGTCGATAGCGGCACAGCTCGCGTTCGACTGGAGCTGATCAACGACACCCCGGACCAGATGGTGATCATGGAACCGATGAAGCCCATCGAGATGACCCCGACCACCCCGCCAGCAACGGCATCCAACACAGTGGCGCAAGATGGCTTCCTGGGTGAACCGACCGCCCTGGCGATGGCGACCCCCGCCGCCGAACCCGCTCCCGTCAAGGCGCCCGCGACCACGCCCGCCAAAGCGGCACCTGTCAAGCCAGCTCCCGCCAAGACCGCAGCTCCTGCCAGCAGCGGTGATGGCAAGATGATCCAGGTACTGGCCAGCGGCTCCCGGGATCGGGCCGAGGCGATGGGCAAGGTGATGACCCAGCGCCATGGTGTGCCCTACCGGATTGAAGCCCATGGCGCCATCTTCCGGGTCTTGATCGGCCCGGTGGAGGCGGATAAACAAGCCGCACTGCTGGAAAAAGTACGGCAAGGGGGACTGGAACAGGCCTTTATCGTGCCCTGATCCCTCCTCTGACAGCGGCGGTGACCAATCTCCCGGCCCCGCCATCACGTCGCTTTATGGCGTGATGGCAGGGATTGATGGATAAAAAACCAGTCATGATCGCCATGTCGGACTATAACCTGCGGGCGCATCTGGTATAGTTAGGCCCGCATTTTATCCCCATCTGGCTCGCAGGAATTTCAAGATGTCCAAATTTGCCCGTTCAGTTCTTCTGGCCTCACTGATCAGCGTAACCGCTCAGGCCAATACGCCGGTGCCGACACCCACGCCGAACGCCAACCCAGTGGTGGTTCCCGCCGCGCCGGAGATCTCCGCCAAGGCCCATATCCTGATCGACTACTACTCCGGTCAGGTGCTGGCCGAGCAGAACGCCGACGAGCGTCTGCCCCCTGCCAGCCTGACCAAGATGATGACCTCCTACATCGTTGGCGACGAGCTGCACAAGGGGAACATCAAGGGCACCGACATGGTGACCATCAGCCAGAACGCCTGGTCCAAGAACTACTCAGACTCCTCCAAGATGTTTATCGAGGTGGGCAAGCAGGTCTCTGTCGATGACCTGAACAAGGGCATCATCATCCAGTCCGGCAACGATGCCTGCGTCGCCATGGCCGAACATCTGGCCGGCAGTACCGACTCCTTCGCCAGCCTGATGAATGCCTGGGCCGCCAAGCTCGGCATGAAGGACACCCAGTTCAAGAACCCCCACGGTCTGGATGAAGAGGGTCACTACAGTACAGCCCGTGATATGGCCCGCCTGGGTCAGGCACTGATCCATGATCAGCCGGAGGAGTACAAGATCTACTCCCAGAAATCCTTCGTCTTCAACGGTATCACCCAGCACAACCGCAACCGCCTGCTGTGGGATCAATCCCTGCAAGTGGATGGCATCAAGACCGGCCACGTCAGCCAGGTCGGCTATAACCTGGTCTCCTCTGCCACCAACAACGAAGGCATGCGCCTGATCGCCGTGGTACTGGGCGCCAGCAGCGAAGCCTCCCGCGCCGCCGAGAGCAAGAAACTGCTCACCTACGGCTTCCGCTTCTTCCAGAGCCTGACTCCGTACAAGGCAGGCACCGAGCTGGTCACCCAGAAGATCTGGATGGGCGACAAATCTGAAGTGAAACTGGGCGTCGACAAGGATGTCTCCGTGCTGGTCACCCGCGGTCAGGGCAACAACCTCAAGGCAGACTTCCAGCTCGACAGCGAGCTGAAAGCCCCGTTGGCCAAGGGTCAACGCGTTGGTACCGTGTTCCTGAAGCAGGGTGACAAAGAGATCAAGCAGGTACCGCTGGTCGCTCTGGAAGAGGTGCAGGAAGGTGGCTTAATGAGCCGTCTGTGGGACTACCTGGTACTGCTGGTCACCAGCTGGTTCAAGTAATCCGACGCACAATCCTCACCAAACAGCGGCGCCAACAGGCGCCGCTGCTGTCTGCGCCGGACAATGGCAGTGAATAACCCTGTAAACTGCAGGTTCCGCCTTACCCTGATTTGTGGTAAAAAGCAGCACTTCCATCCTTGTCTGACCGCTCCCGGCCTTGATCCCGGAGTGTGCGGCGCCCATATAGGGTTTAGCCGCACCCATACAGACTTGAAATGGCGGCCTCCAAGGGCCATCGGCCACTAGCCATCCAAGATGAAGTCATCATGCTGATGACGAAAAAGGTGAGTAAATGAATACCAAGTTTGATGAACTGCTGGAGTTTCCCTGCAAATTCCCGTTCAAGGTACTCGGCATCGCGGATCCTGCGTTGCCGGATATGGTGGTTGAAGTGCTGCAGCAGCATGCTCCGGGCACCTACAGCCCGACCGTCCAGCCCAGCTCCAAGGGCAACTATCACTCAGTTCGCGTGACCGTGACTGCCCAGAGCAAAGAGCACATCGAAGCGATGTACACTGCGCTTGGCAAGATCGAGCTGGTGAAATACGTACTGTAATTTCTCTCTCGCCCCGTTCTGCGGGGCGACTGTTTTTGGCCGCAGCACGCCACGAGGACACCATGTCATCCCAGATCCCCGCTCAGCACAGCCTGATAGTCAGGCAGCTGGGTCGCCGCCCCTACCAGCCGGTATGGGACGCCATGAAAGCCTTCACCGACAACCGCACCAGCGACACCCCGGACGAGTTCTGGGTGGTCGAACATGACCCCGTCTACACCCAGGGCCAGGCCGGCAAGGCCGAACACCTGCTCAATCCGGGCAATATCCCGGTGGTGCAGAGCGATCGCGGCGGTCAGGTGACCTATCACGGCCCGGGCCAGCTGGTGCTCTACGTCCTGGTGGATGTCCGCCGCTGCAAATTCTCGGTGCGCGAGCTGGTGACCGCGCTGGAAACAGCCATCATCAACACCCTGGCCAAAAGCAATATCCAGGCCTATGCCAAGGCAGATGCCCCCGGGGTCTATGTGAAAAATGACCTTGGCATGGAGGCCAAACTTGCCTCGCTGGGACTGCGCATCCGCAAGGGTTGCTCGTTCCACGGGCTGGCCCTCAACATCAACATGGACATGACCCCCTTCCTGCACATCAATCCGTGCGGCTATGCGGGCATGGCCATGACCCAGACCAGCGCCCTGGGCGGCCCGCAGAGCGTGGCCGAGGCGCAATCCATTCTGGTGGCCGAACTGGCCAGCCTGATTGGCTATCAGACAATAACAAACACCGAGAGTGAATCATGAGCAAACCCGTTCGTATGGAGCCGGGCGTCAAGCTGCGCGATGGCGACAAGATGGCCCTGATCCCGGTGAAATTCATGCCGGATCCCAACGAAGAAATCCTTCGCAAGCCGGACTGGATGCGGATCAAACTCCCCCCTTCCAGCCAGAAGATCGAACACATCAAGAGCACCTTGCGCAAGAACAAGCTGCACTCGGTCTGTGAAGAGGCTTCCTGCCCCAACCTGGCGGAGTGTTTCAACCACGGCACGGCCACCTTCATGATCATGGGCGCGATCTGCACCCGTCGCTGCCCCTTCTGCGACGTGGCCCACGGCCGCCCGCTGGCACTCGATCCGGAAGAACCGAAGAAGCTGGCGCTCACCATCAAGGAGATGAACCTCAAGTATGTGGTGATCACCTCGGTGGACCGCGACGATCTGCGCGACGGCGGTGCCCAGCACTTCGCCGACTGCATCCGCGAGATCCGCGAGCACAGCCCGCAGACCCGCATCGAGATCCTGACCCCGGACTTCCGTGGCCGGATGGAGCAGGCCCTTGAGGTGTTCCGCGAAACGCCGCCGGACGTATTCAACCACAACCTGGAAACTGCGCCGCGCATGTATCGCGTCGCTCGCCCGGGTGCCGACTACAAGTGGTCGCTGGAGCTGCTGCGCCGTATCAAGGAGATGCACCCCCATGTACCGACCAAGTCCGGTCTGATGATGGGCCTTGGCGAGACCAACGAAGAGATCGTCGAGGTGCTCAAGGATCTACGCGCTCACGGCGTCAACATGCTGACCCTGGGTCAGTATCTGCAGCCAAGCCGCCACCACCTGCCGGTCAAGCGCTACGTGCCGCCAGCAGAGTTTGACGAGCTGAAAGATGTCGCCATGGAGCTGGGCTTTACCCACGCCGCCTGCGGTCCTTTCGTGCGCTCCTCCTATCACGCGGATCTGCAAGCCAAGGGCGAAGAGGTCAAGTAACCTCGCACGATAGAGCGGCCAGTAACCGCCACCCTCGCAATGAAAAAGAGCGCCTATTGGCGCTCTTTCTGTTGGTGTCACTGACCGTTGCAGCTTGATCTACTCATCAGCCGTGGTCGAAGACCCCCTGCTGATGCCAGCGTTGCAACTGGGCCAACACCCGGGTCTCTCGCGCCGTCCACTGGGGACAGGGCCCCGCCAGCTGGGTCTTGTTGGTCTGCAGCGCTTCGTCGAGGCCAAACCAGCCGGGCACGAAGCCAAGGCGGATCTCGTAGGGCTGTGGCTGTGGCTCCACCAGTTGATCACCAATCCGGCACAAGTAGTAGAGCGAGCGGATGCAGTAGGCATCGAACCCCGGCTCGCGGGCGGCGCGGTATTCCCGGGTCTCGCCAAGCAGGGTCCCTACTTCCAGCAACTCGGCACCACACTCCTCCTTCAGCTCGCGGGCCAGCGCCACATGGTGGTTTTCCCCCGCTTCAACGCCGCCGCCAGGAAACATCAGATCACCGTTGACCCGGGAGTGAACCAGCAGCAACTCGTCGCCACGGAGTACTACGGCACGTACCGTAAGGCGTTCCAGGGTATGGCCATCGGTGATCACCTCGCCATGGACAAACGAGAGGGAAAAAGGTGCGGGCCAGCAGCTGGCCGGGGATAGTGCAATCATCAGAGCCTCAGTGCCGATAGCTGCCATGTTTCAGTTGATCGACTATTTCAGCCGCTCGCACGTCGTAGGCATCCTGATCTGTTTTGCTCAGGGTGTGATAAATACCAAAACGCCTGGCAGAGACCTCTGGCGCATCCTGAAAAGACTCACTCACCTTGCCCCACAGATAGGCCAGCCCGTACTGCTTCTGGCCCATATAGAGGGTGCTGAGGGAGGTGAGCAGGCGGCTGTTTATCTTGTCACCTTCCCGATAGAGGGAGAGGCCGTGATGCATGATGGAAATAGCTTTCTCGGGGTCGCTCTTGGCGTAGGCTCCGCCAAGGGCCAGCTGAAGTTCCGGTTCGTCGAGCACCTTGTTACCTTCCAGCGCCATAAACTGCTGACGAGCCAGCTCGTTGGTGTTGTTGGTCCAGTGCCAGAGCAGCAGGTAGGGATCTTGCGAATTGCGGGTCGCCGCATCGAGCTGAGCCAACTGATCCCCGGCCGCCAGCATGCCCTCGACCCGTGGACTCTTCTGCTCGCGGGCATTCTTGTATTCAATGCTCGTGGAACGCTCGGCACATTTGAGATAGCGCTCAAGGTTACGCATCAGCTCGTACTTGCGCCGATCCGTCCCCTCTTCCTTGAGATAGAAGCGACTGCGGATCACATCGGTACGCTCGTAGCGACACCAGCCATCGTCCACCAGATCCTGGCAGAGCTCGGGATGATTGCCACAGATGTTGTGGATCCGGTCGTCATTGCAGCCAGCCACGGCAAGGCCGACTGAAAGCATGATGAAGGTCTGTCGCAGGGGGAAATTGGCCATGGTTCACATCTTGTTGGTAACGCGGGTTGGTAACAACTGGCGCCTTTACGGGCCACCTCCGGCTAGCAAACCGGTTACATATCCATTACAATGCGCGCGCCATATAAGGCCGCGACTGCAGAATAATATAACGAAATATACACCCCTACACTGATCTGCATTCGACGAATTTTCTATTTACACCAACAACGTGAAATAAAGGATCTGGTCAATGACCCACGAGCACTACTTGCAAGCGTGGCAGGAGAGCCAGGAGCTCGCCGAAGCCATGCAGCCCTTGATTGGTCGCCTCTACCGACAACAAGGGGTCGAGATCACCCTCTACGGCCGCCCGCTGCAAAACGCCTCCACCATCGATATCCTCAAGGCCCACCGGGTCGTCCGCCGCCACCAGGGCGCCCCCCTCCCCATCCAGCAAAGCTTCCCCCTGCTTCAGGCCATCGTTGCCCTCAAACCCACCGCCGCCGAGGTTGACCTTGGCAAGCTGGCAGTCGGCTACTGGCAGGATCATCAGGATGAGGCGGGGATCGAGGACTATCTGCAAGCGCGACTGGCACCGGCCCTTGGCCGCAACCAGATGCCGCAGCCGACCGACGTGGTGCTCTACGGCTTTGGCCGTATCGGCCGCCTGCTGGCCCGCCTGCTGATCGAGCGCACCGGCGCCGCCAATCCGCTGCGCCTGCGCGCCATCGTGGTACGCGGTGGTCGCGACGGAGATCTGGAGAAACGTGCCAGCCTGCTGCGCCGCGACTCGGTGCATGGCCCCTTCAACGGCTCCATCGAGGTGGATGTGGAGCGCAGCGCCATCATCGCTAACGGCACCTTCATTCAGGTGATCTACGCCAATAGCCCGGCCGACATCGACTACACCGCCTACGGCATTCACGATGCGCTGATCGTCGACAACACCGGCGTCTGGCGTGACGAGGCAGGCCTCTCCGAGCACTTGAAGGCGCGCGGTGCCGGCAAGGTGCTGCTGACCGCTCCCGGCAAGGGGGAGATGAAAAACGTGGTGTTCGGGGTCAACCATGAAGTGATAGGCCCGGGTGACAGGATCATCTCCGCCGCCTCCTGTACCACCAACGCCATCACCCCTGTGCTCAAGGTGATGCAGGAGCGTTACGGCATTCGCCACGGCCACGTGGAGACGGTCCACTCCTACACCAACGATCAGAACCTCATCGATAACTATCACAAAGGCGAGCGCCGCGGTCGCAGCGCCGCCCTCAATATGGTGATGACCAGCACCGGCGCCGCCAAGGCGGTGGCCAAAGCGCTGCCGGAACTGAAGGGCAAGCTGACCGGCAACGCCATCCGGGTGCCGACCCCCAATGTGTCGCTGGCAATTATCAACCTGTCGCTGGAGCAGGCCACCGATCGGGAGAGCCTCAACGCCTATCTGCAGCAGATGGCGCTAAGCTCGGCCCTGCACCGCCAGATCGACTTCAGCGCCAGTACCGAGCTGGTCTCCTCCGACATGGTAGGTTCCCGTTATGCGGGCATCGTCGACTCCCAGGCGACCATCGCCGAGGGGGATCACTGCGTGCTCTACGTATGGTATGACAACGAGTTCGGGTACAGTTGTCAGGTAGTGCGGGTGATGGAACAGATGGCTGGCGTAGTCCGCCAGGATCTGCCTGCATAGACCGATAGAGTCTACCTGCATGACCCGTCAGATCCCGCAGTTTATGGCTCAATAGTTCAAGGAGAAGGCCGGATGTCGTTTCAACAGGGTGAGTTTTTACAAGCTATCAGGCAGATGCCACAAGAGGTGTACGAGCGGCTCAAGACCGCAGTCGAGCTGGGCAAGTGGCCCGATGGCAAGCCCCTGACCGACGAGCAGAAGGCCACCTCCCTGCAAGCCGTGATGGCCTGGCAGGCGATGCACATCGACAATCCCGAGCACATGAACATAGGTCGTGACGGCGAGATCGTGATGAAGAGCAAGAGCGAGCTCAAGCGTCAGTATCGCGACGAGGAAGAGATAGTACGGGTCGACCTCAACCACTGAACCTGATCCGGTAGGCCGCTCGCGGCGGCCACAACAGAGAGGGGAGCCATTATGGCTCCCCTCTTTTTCCACTCTCCCCATGGTAGGGAGGTCAGAAGCTGTTCACGACCTGTAGCGAGAAGACGTCAGCAAGGTGAAGAGCAGCGCAGGAACCGGAGTGTATATACATACATGAGGATTCCGCGCAGCACATGAGCCTTGATCACGGCTTCGCAGTAAGGTCGCGGACAGTTTCTCAGGGCGTCAGCTCCCCGCGCAGGGACTGCTGCATCAGCTCGCGAATGCGGTGGGATGGCAAGTCCTGACTCAGCAGGAAGTGCAGCTTGGTGAGTGCTGCCTCGGCGGTCATGTCAAAGCCCGAGATCACCCCGGCCCGCGACAGGGCGTTGCCGGTCGCATAGCCCCCCATATTGACCTTGCCGTGCAGGCACTGGCTCAAGTTGACGATGATGACGCCGCGGGCCGAGGCCTCGGAGAGCAGCGCCAGCATGGCCGGGTTCTGCGGCGCATTGCCGACCCCGAATGACAGCAGGATCAGCGCCTTCACCGGCTGTTGCAGGATATTGGCGATCACCTCACTGGAGATCCCCGGATAGAGGGTCACCACGCCGATGGGCTGGGGGATGATGTCGTGCAGCACCAGCGGCCGCTCGGAGGGCACACCCAACTCGCCCGCTTCCAGCGAGATGGCGATCCCGGCGTTGAGCAGCGGCGGATAGTTGGGGGAGTCGAAGGCGTGGAAGCCGTCGGCGTGCACCTTCTTGCTGCGGTTGCCGCGATAGAGCTGGTTGTTGAAGAACAGCGTCACCTCGTGGATCGGGTAGTTGGCCGCGATATAGAGGGCGTTGAGCAGGTTCTGCTGACCGTCGGAGCGCAGCTCGGCGAGCGGGATCTGGGAGCCGGTGATGATGACCGGCTTGTGCAGGTCTTCCAGCATGAAGGAGAGCGCCGAGGCGGTGAACGACATGGTGTCGGTGCCATGCAGGATCACAAAGCCATCGTATTTCTCGTAGTTGTCGCGAATATCCTCGGCGATGCGCTGCCAATCCGCCGGGGTCATGTCGGAGGAGTCGATGAGGGGCGCATATTCGTGGATATGGTAATCCGGCATCTCGGGGCGGTGGAACTCGGGCATCCGCGCCAGACAGTCTTCCATAAAGCCCGCCATCGGCACGTAGCCGTGATCGGAACGCTGCATCCCAATGGTGCCGCCTGTGTAGGCAATGTAGATAGACTTCTTCACACCCTCTCCTCTTGATGAAGTGAACACCGCCGGAACATGAACCATGTCGGGGTGAACCACAATGTCAACGCCCGCCAGCGCCTCTGCGTGCAGCGGAAACCGGCGAATTATAGAGACTGGCGCCCCAAATGACAGCCGTTCCATGCACCCTTTTCGGCTTTTCTGCCCTCTACCTACATAGTGCTAAATGTCACAATAAACCACTAAAACGAGCATTAATACGACAAAGATGGAATTAAACGATGCTTTTTGCTACAATCCGCCGGATTTTACTAAAATCTCATCTGGATGCCTGAGCATTTCAGGCCCGCACAAGCCCCATCTTTCCTGGGGCGGGGAGATGTTTCCCCTTCTTTGTTGGCGCATGAGCCACACTGTTTTCATCCCGGCTGAATCTGTAAGTCTTTTGCTATGAAAGACACAGCCAATCAACATGGGAGTACTGAATGTTACAACTTGATTCCTACGCAACGCTGGTCGCTGCCACTCTGGTATTGCTGCTTGGCCGGGTGTTGGTTACCCGAGTCGGGCTGCTGCGTACCTTCAACATCCCCAAACCGGTAGCCGGCGGCCTGGTGGTCGCGCTGGTACTGCTGCTGCTGCGCTCCACCCTGCAGATGGAGCTGCAATTTGATACCAGCCTGCAAACCCCGCTGATGCTGGCCTTCTTCGCCTCCATCGGTCTCTCCGCCGATCTCGCCAGCCTGAAACGCGGCGGCAAGGCGGTGGTTACCTTCCTGATGGTGGTCACCGGCCTGCTGCTGGTGCAGAACAGTCTGGGTGTCGGTCTGGCGACCCTGCTCGGTCTGGATCCCCATATGGGGCTGCTGGCCGGCTCCATCACTCTCTCCGGCGGCCACGGCACCGGGGCGGCCTGGAGTGCCACCTTCTCCGAGAAATACGGCGTGCAATCCGCTGCCGAACTCGCCATCGCCTGCGCCACCTTCGGTCTGGTGCTGGGCGGCCTGATCGGTGGCCCGGTGGCTCGCTATCTGGTGAAGAAAGTGCAGGTGCCCGGTGAGGAGCACAATCAGGATGAGGCCCCCCAGGGCTTCGAAATGCCAGATATGGAGCGCCCCCTCACCACTTTCAGCGTTATCGAAACGCTGGCATTGATAGCCATCAGCCTCAAGGGTGGCGAGCTGCTCTCGGCCTCTCTCAAAGGGGGCGCCTTCGAGCTGCCGATCTTTGTCTGCGTGCTGTTTGTCGGCGTGCTGCTGCGCAACGTCCTGACCCTGCTGAACTGGCATGAGGTGAGCGATCGCGAGGTCTCCCTGCTGGGCAACGTCAGCCTGTCGCTGTTCCTCGCCATGGCACTGATGAGCCTGAAATTGTGGGATCTGGCCAGCCTGGCCCTGCCCATCTTCATTCTGCTGGCCGCCCAGACCGTGGCAATGGCGCTCTACGCCATCTTCGTCACCTTCCGGGTGATGGGCAGCAACTATGATGCAGCCGTGCTGGCGGCAGGTCACTGCGGCTTTGGCCTCGGGGCCACCCCGACCGCCATCGCCAACATGCAGGCCATCACCCAGCGCTTCGGTCCCTCCCACCTGGCGTTTCTGGTGGTGCCCATGGTGGGCGCCTTCTTTATCGACATCATCAACGCCATGGTGATCAAGCTGTTTATGGCGATGCCATTCCTGTAATTCCCTTTCCGTCAGACGTATATGATCAGAGCCCACCTTTCGGTGGGCTCTTTGTTTGTTATCGACTCGCCAGGTGACGCAGGCAGAGCCGGGGCTCGTATCCGCCACCAGGGTGACCCGCGAGCAACCCGGAATCCCTATATCCCGCACTTCCCCGAACAACAAAAAGCCCCGCACTCGACAGAGGGCGGGGCTTTTTTATCTCAGCCGGAACAGGCCGAGAGTTGCACCTTACAGGATAAAGGTCGACACCTGCTGGTTAAGGTCAGCTGCCCGTCCCTTGAGACTCTGGGCCTGATCCAGATCGCGCATGGCGGCGGCGGTGATCTCGTCACTCACATCCTTGATGGCGGTGGTGTTCTGGGTGATCTCGCCGGTCACCTGGGTCTGCTCCTCAGCGGCAGTGGCGATCTGGCCCGCCATGTCGGAGATGAGGGAGATGGCACTGGTGATCTCTTCCAGTGCGCGCACCGCCTGATCCGCATCCTGCACGCTGTTGTCCGCCAGCCCCTGACTGGTCTGCATCAGGCTCACCGCGCGGGCGGTGGTCTGTTGCAGGGTCTCGATGGTGGACTGGATCTGCTGGGTGGAGTCCTGAGTACGGCGAGACAGCACCCGCACCTCGTCAGCCACCACCGCAAAACCACGACCCTGCTCACCAGCACGGGCCGCTTCGATGGCCGCGTTCAACGCCAGCAGGTTGGTCTGCTCGGCAATCCCCTGAATGGTGGAGAGAATGCTGGTGATCGCCTGCGCGTGACGGCTCAGCTCGCCGATCACCTCGGTCGCCTGCCCCACCTCTTCAGCCAGACCATTGATGGACTGGCGGGTCTTGTTGACCAGCATCTTGCCCTGCTCACTGCTCTGGGCAGATTGCTGGGCAGCGGCGGCGGTGTTCTCGGCGTTGCCGGCGATCTCCATGGTGGCGCTCGCCATCTCGGTGACCGCAGTGGCGACCATGGTCACCTCCTGCTGCTGACGCTGCAGCTCGTCCACCGCGGCCTGGTTGGTCACCAGACTGCGCTCGGCATCGGCGTTCAGCTCGTTGGCCAGCTGGCGGATATTACCGATCAGCTGGTGCTGGCTGCCGACGAAGCGGTTGAAGCTGTTCGCCAGCTGACCCACTTCATCGTTGGCATCGATCTTGATGCGCTGGGTCAGATCGCCGTTACCATCGGCAATGCGTGCCAGTGCCTGGGAGACCTTGCTGAGCGGGCCCAGCAGCATGCTGACCAGCCAGGAGATAGCGAGGATACTGCCCACCAGCACCAGCAGCGCCATGCCCAGCTGGGTCATCAGCAGGGAGGAGAGCGGCGCTTCCAGCGCGGCCTTGTCCAGCACCAACACGAGTTCCCAGTCGGTGTCGGGGATATCGACCGCCCACAGCAGCTTGTCACGTCCTTCGTTGTCGAAGTAGGCCGCCACCAGACCGTTGCTGGCCTTGCTCTGCTCGATCAGCGCATTGGTCAGATCGTTGTCGATCTCGGTGGCCGGTTTCATCGCCTTGGCGGCATCCTTGTAGGCGATGATGGTGCCGTCTTTGTGCATCATGATGGCAAAACCATCGGCCGGCAGCTTCATCTTGGTGACGTCCTCCACCAGCGAGGCGATGGAGAGGTCACCACCGACTACCCCGCCAGAAACCGGCTGGGCCAGGGTCACCACCATGATGTTGTAAGCCACGTCGAGATAGGGCTTGGTGACAATCAGGCCGCCCTTGCCCATTGCTTCCTGATACCAGCCACGGGAGCGCGGGTCGTAGCCATCGCGGTTGATGGAGAGATCGGAGTCATTCATCTTGCCGCTGCTCTCACCGAAATAGGTGAGCTGGAAACGGCCGGAAACTTGTGCCTGTTGCAAGGCATTGAGGGGGTCGACACCGGCCTTGTTGCCAAGCGCCTGAATGACGTCGCGACGGGCGGCGAGCCAGTCGCTGACACGCTCGGCCTGCTGGGTGCCCAACCGCTGCAACTGCTCCTGGCTGCCTTGCAGCAACAGACTCTTCTGGCTGCTATAGCTCTGCCAGGAGAGCAACGAGATCACCAGCGAAAGGGCGATCACCACTGACAACAGTATCTTCTGCTTGAGTGACAGGTTTTTCATCATGTGTTCTTCTTATTGAGGTGAGGAGCGGGTTTTTCCCTAAATTGCACAACACTACACGTAGTCATTAGCGACCCGAATGGCCAAAACTTAACCTGAAAATGGGTCGGCGGGCGATATTTTCTACCGAGGTGGAGAAAAGTGCACCAGAAATTGACGGCATGAGCCGCACAAGCCAAGGCAACCCTGTTTATTCCTTCCACAATTGGCTAGAATATCCCGTTTTTAAATCACATCGACCCTGAGAGTTTTCACGATGTTCGAAGTTAATCCCGTATTAAATAAACTTAAGGAGCTGTCTGAGCGGACCGAGCTTCTTAGGGGGTACCTTTGACTATGACGCCAAGAAAGAGCGTCTAGAAGAGGTCAACGCCGAGCTGGAACAGCCGGACGTATGGAATGAACCCGAGCGCGCACAGGCGCTGGGCAAAGAGCGCGTCGCGCTGGAAAACGTGGTCGGCACCATCGACACCCTGACCCAGGGCGTGGATGACGTCGAGATGCTGGTGAGCCTGGCCGTGGAAGGAGAAGACGAAGAGACCTTCAACGAAGCTATCGCCGAATCCGAGCAACTGGAAGCCAAGCTGGTGGACCTCGAGTTCCGCCGCATGTTCTCCGGCCAGCACGACGGCTCCGACTGCTATATCGATATTCAATCCGGCTCCGGTGGTACCGAAGCGCAGGATTGGGCCAACATGGTGCTGCGCATGTACCTGCGCTGGGGCGATGCCCACGGCTACAAGCCCGAGCTGATTGAATGCTCCGAAGGCGACGTGGCTGGTATCAAATCCGCCACCATCAAGTTCACCGGCGAATATGCGTTCGGCTGGCTGCGTACCGAAACCGGCGTACACCGTCTGGTTCGCAAGTCCCCGTTCGACTCCGGCGGCCGCCGTCACACCTCCTTCTGTTCTGTGTTCGTCTACCCCGAGATCGACGACGATATCGATATCGAGATCAACCCGGCAGATCTGCGGATCGACGTCTACCGTGCCTCCGGTGCCGGTGGTCAGCACGTTAACCGAACCGAATCCGCGGTGCGTATTACCCACGTTCCGACCGGTGTCGTGGTACAGTGCCAGAACGACCGTTCCCAGCACAAAAACAAAGACCAGTGTATGAAGCAGCTGAAAGCCAAGCTCTACGAGCTGGAAATTCAGAAGCAGAACGCTGAGAAACAAGCCCTGGAAGAGACCAAGTCTGATATCGGTTGGGGCAGCCAGATCCGTTCCTATGTGCTGGATGACTCCCGTATCAAGGATCTGCGCACCGGCGTCGAAACCCGTAATACCCAATCGGTGCTCGACGGTGACTTGGACAAGTTTATCGAAGCCAGCCTGAAATCAGGTCTGTAAACAAGCAGGAATCACCATGTCTGAACAAACCATCACTCCGGAAGTCGACCAAACTCTCGAACTCAACAACGAGATGACCGAGCGTCGTTCCAAGCTGGCCGCCCTGCGCGCCCAGGGTAATCCTTTCCCCAACGACTTCCGTCGCGACAGCCTCTCTGGCGATCTGCACGCAGAGTTCGACGACAAAAGCGCCGAGGAGCTGACGAGCCTGGGTAAACGGGTGAAGATTGCCGGTCGCATCATGACCCGCCGGATCATGGGCAAGGCTTCTTTCGCCACCCTGCAGGACATGGCCGGCAAGATCCAGGTCTACGTCACCCGTGACGACCTGCCGGAAGGTTTCTACAACGAGCAGTTCAAGAAGTGGGATCTGGGCGACATCGTGGGTGTCGAAGGTACCCTGTTCAAGACCCAGACCGGTGAGCTCTCCGTTCACGTTTCCGATATCCGCCTGCTGACCAAGGCGCTGCGTCCGCTGCCTGAGAAGCACAAAGGCCTGACCGACCAGGAAGCTCGCTGCCGCCAGCGCTACCTGGATCTGATCGCCAACGAAGAGTCTCGCAAGACCTTCATGATCCGCACCCAGGTGGTTGCCGGTATCCGCAAGTTCTTCAACGAAAAGCGCTTCATGGAAGTGGAAACCCCGATGATGCAAGTCATCCCGGGTGGTGCCTCCGCGCGTCCGTTCGTCACTCACCACAATGCGCTGGACATCGACATGTACCTGCGTATCGCTCCGGAGCTCTATCTGAAGCGTCTGGTGGTCGGTGGTTTCGAGCGTGTCTACGAGATCAACCGCAACTTCCGTAACGAAGGTATCTCGGTTCGTCACAACCCCGAGTTCACCATGATCGAGTTCTACATGGCCTACGCCGACTACATCGATCTGATGGACCTGACCGAAGAGCTGCTGCGCACCCTGGCGCAGGACATTCTGGGCGACACCAAGATCCGTTACGCCAAAGAGGGCGAAGAGGGCCTGACCATCGATTTCGGTCAGCCGTTCCAGCGCCTCACCATGGTCGAGTCCATCCTGAAGTTCAACCCGGACGTAACTCTGGACGATCTGGCTACCCTGGAGAGCGCCAAGGCCGTTGCCAAGCGTCTGCACATCGAGCTGATGAAGGGCTGGGAACTGGGCCACGTGATCACCGCGATCTTCGAAGAGACCGTGGAGCACATGCTGCTGCAACCGACCTTCATCACCGAGTACCCGGCTGCCGTTTCTCCGCTGGCCCGCCGCAACGACGTGAACCCGGACGTAACCGACCGCTTCGAGTTCTTCATCGGTGGCCGCGAGCTGGCCAACGGCTTCTCCGAGCTGAACGATGCAGAAGACCAGGCCAAGCGCTTCCAGGATCAGGTTGATCAGAAAGAAGCAGGCGACGACGAAGCCATGTTCTACGACGCCGACTTCGTCACCGCACTGGAACACGGCCTGCCGCCGACTGCCGGTCAGGGTATCGGTATCGACCGTCTGGTCATGCTGTTCACCAACAGCCACACCATCCGTGACGTCATTCTGTTCCCGGCCCTGCGTCCGCAGAAATAAGGCCCACAGAAGTCAGCTACATCCCTTGGGTCAATCCCAAGCGTGATAGCCAATAAAAACGCCCCGCAACAGCGGGGCGTTTTTCTATCTTCTTTACCGCTAAATCACTTTATAAATTCAATAATGGAATAAAGAAGATATTTTTATTCTTTGTTGTTAGCCAACACGCCCTTTAATCTGGCCAAAAATCAGACCATGGAAGACGCGTGTGATGCAATTGAAGGATTCCCCATTCAACCTATCCCCCCTCTCTGACGAGCAGCAACGTCAGTTGGGTCAGGTACTCTCGACCCTCAATACCCAGCAACTGGCCTGGGTGAGCGGATATCTCTACGGCCTCTCCCAGAGCGGTCAGCAGAGCGTTGCAGCCAGCGCCGCCGTGGCTGCGCCCAGCGGCAGCCTGACCATTCTCTACGGCTCCCAGACCGGCAACGCCAAAGGGGTCGCCACTGCCATCAAGGCGCAGGCCGAGGCCCGCGGTCTACCGGTCACCCTAGCGTCGATGGCCGACTACAAACCCAAGCAGCTCAAGAAAGAGAGCCACCTGCTGGTGGTAGTGAGCACTTACGGGGAGGGTGAACCGCCGGAGAGCGCCGTCGATCTGTTCGAGCAGCTTAAAAAAGGCAAGATTGGCAAGCTGGACGGCCTCAGATTCGCGGTGCTGGGGCTGGGTGACAGCTCCTACGAATTTTTCTGCCAGACCGGCAAAGATTTTGACGACTTCCTCGCCAAAGCAGGGGCCGAGCGCATTTATGAGCTCGCCAGCCTCGATGTGGACTATCAGGATGCAGCCAAGAGCTGGGGCGAACAAGCGCTCAACGCCATTGCCACGACCCTCTCTACCAGAGCGGCCAGCAGCGTAGCCAGCGCGGTGCAACAGGCGGTTGGCCACAGCCAGTACAGCAAGGAGAACCCCTTCCCTGCCCGCCTCTCGGTCAATCAGAAGATCACCGGCCGGGATTCCACCAAGGATATCCGCCATATCGAAATCAATCTGGCCGACTCCGGCCTCACCTATCAGCCGGGGGATGCCCTCGGGGTCTGGTTCGACAATGACGCCGAACTGGTGGGCGAAGTGCTGGCCCTGACCGGCCTCTCTGGCGATGAATCCACGGCCCACGGCACCTTGCGCGCTGCCCTGACCAGTCACTTCGAACTGACCCGGCTGCACGGCGGCTTTATCACAGGACTCGCTGACATATCGGACAACGCGGCGCTGAAAGACTTGGCCGGTGACAAGGCCCAGGTCAATGCACTGGTGGCCTCCGCTCAGGTGGTGGATGTGCTGAAACGCTTCCCGACCGCGCTCACGGCCGAGCAGCTGATCGGGTTGCTACGTCCCCTCACCCCGCGCCTCTACTCAATCGCCTCCGCACAGAGCGAAGTCGAAGAGGAGGTGCACCTGACCGTCGGCGTGGTGCGCTACCCGCAGGAAGATGGCACAGTGCGCTCTGGCGCCGCCTCCTCCTATCTGGCGGATCGGCTGATTGAGGATGGCGAGGTACGGGTATTCGTCGAGCACAACGACAACTTCCGCCTGCCGCAAAACCCCGACACCCCCGTCATCATGGTGGGCCCGGGCACCGGCATCGCCCCGTTCCGCGCCTTTATGCAGGAGCGGGAAGCCCAAGGTGCCGAGGGCAAGAACTGGCTCTTCTTCGGCAACCCCCACTTTACCCAGGATTTCCTCTATCAGGTGGAGTGGCAGCGTTATGTGAAATCTGGGCTGCTGTCGAAGATCTCCCTGGCCTTCAGCCGGGATCAGGCCAACAAGATTTATGTGCAGGACCGTCTGCGCGAGGCAGGGCTTGAGCTCTACCAGTGGCTGGAAGCAGGCGCTCACTTCTATGTGTGTGGCGACGCCAACAAGATGGCCAAGGATGTACAGGAGGCCCTGCTGGATGTAATTGCCGAACACGGTCACAAGAGCCGTGAGGAAGCAGAAGAGTATTTGAGCGAATTGCGTCGTGCCAAACGTTATCAAAGGGATGTCTATTGATGAGCAAACAACCTCTTTCTCACCCAAAAGCGGGACCGGTCGAAGGGCCGCTGGCCGACAACGAGCGCCTCAAGCGCGAGAGCAACTTTCTGCGCGGCACCATAGAGCAAGATCTGCAGGATCCGCTCACCGGCGGCTTCAACGGCGACAACTTCCAGCTGATCCGCTTTCACGGCATGTACCAGCAGGATGACCGCGACATCCGCCCGGAGCGCGCCGCCCAGAAGCTGGAGCCGCTGCACAACGTCATGCTGCGTGCCCGCCTGCCGGGTGGGATCATCACCCCGGCCCAGTGGCAGATCATTGACAAGTTCGCCGAAGAGCACAGCCTCTACGGCAGCATCCGCCTGACTACCCGTCAAACCTTCCAGTTCCACGGGGTATTGAAGCGCGACATCAAGCTGATGCACCAGACCCTCAACAGCACCGGCATCGATTCCATCGCCACCGCTGGCGATGTGAACCGCAACGTGCTCTGCACCAGCAACCCGGTGGAGTCCGAGCTGCATCAGGAGGCCTACGAGTGGGCCAAGAAGATCTCCGAACACCTGCTGCCCAAGACCCGCGCCTACGTGGAGATCTGGCTGGACGGTGAAAAACTGGGGCAGGATGAGGAACCGATCCTGGGTTCCAACTACCTGCCGCGCAAATTCAAGACGACCGTGGTGATCCCGCCCCACAACGACGTGGATATCCACGCCAACGATCTCAACTTCGTGGCGATCGCCGAGCATGGCAAGCTGGTGGGCTTCAACGTGCTGGTGGGCGGCGGGCTGGCTATGACCCACGGCGACACCAGCACCTACCCGCGCAAGGCGAGCGACTTTGGCTTTATTCCGCTATCCCACGTGCTGGAGGTGGCGGCCGCCGTAGTCAGCACCCAGCGCGACTGGGGCAACCGGGTCAACCGCAAGAACGCCAAGACCAAGTACACCCTCGAGCGTGTCGGCGTCGAAACCTTCAAGGCCGAGGTGGAGAGCCGCGCTGGCATCCAGTTCGGGCCGGTTCGCCCCTATGAGTTCACCAGCCGTGGCGATCGCTTCGGTTGGGTCGAGGGGATCGACGGCAAGCATCACCTCACCCTGTTTATCGAGAATGGCCGCCTGCTGGACTTCCCGGGCAAGCCGCTCAAAACCGGCATGCTGGAGATCGCCAAGGTGCATCAGGGGGATTTTCGCCTGACCGCCAACCAGAACCTGATCATCGCAGGGGTACCTGCCAGCGAGAAAGCCCGCATCGAAGGGCTGGCGCGCCAGTACGGCCTGCTGGATGACGGCGTGAGCGAGCAGCGCAAGCAGTCCATGGCTTGTGTGGCACTGCCTACCTGCCCGCTAGCGATGGCCGAGGCGGAACGCATGCTGCCAGCGTTTGTCACCGACATCGAGGGCTTACTGGCCAAGCACGATCTCGCCGATGACGCCATCATCTTCCGGGTCACCGGTTGCCCCAACGGCTGCGGCCGCGCCATGCTGGCGGAAGTGGGTCTGGTGGGCAAGGCGCCCGGCCGCTACAACCTCCATCTGGGGGGCAACCTGGAGGGCACCCGCATTCCGCGCCTCTATCAGGAGAACATCACCGAGCCGCAGATCCTGGCAGAACTGGATGCGCTGATCGGCCGCTGGGCCAAAGAGCGCAATCAGGGTGAGTGCTTCGGCGACTTCGTGATCCGGGTTGGGGTAATTGCCCCCGTTATCGATTCTGCGAGGGACTTCTATGCCGCTTAATGTCACTGAAGATGGCCGCCTTGACCTGCAGGCACTGCTGGCCCTCGGCCGTGAGGAGCAAGTCGAGGCACTCGCGCCCCTCAACCGGGAGCTGGATACCATGAGTGCCCCCGAGCGGGTGCGCTGGGCCCTGGCCAATCTGCCGGGGGAGCATGTGCTCTCCTCCAGTTTCGGTATTCAGGCGGCGCTGATGCTCCATCTGGTAAGTCGCGAACGGGCCGACGTGCCCGTGGTGCTGACCGATACCGGTTATCTCTTCCCCGAGACCTACCGTTTCATCGACGAGCTGACCGAGCGCCTCGCACTCAACCTGAAAATCTATCGGGCCGAGTTGTCACCGGCCTGGCAGGAGGCGCGATTTGGCCTCCTGTGGGAGCAGGGGGTAGAGGGGATCACCCGCTACAACCAGCTCAACAAGGTGGAGCCGATGGACCGCGCCCTGCGTGAACTGGGGGCCCAGACCTGGTTCTCCGGCCTGCGCCGGGAGCAGTCCGGCAGCCGTGGCAAGCTGCCGGTACTGGGCATCCAGCGCGGCCGCTTCAAGTTCCTGCCGGTGATCGACTGGAGCAACAAGGACGTCTTCTACTACTTCAAGGAGTTCGACCTCCCCTACCACCCGCTGTGGGAGCAGGGTTATCTCTCGGTGGGCGATATCCACACCACCGCCAAGTGGGAGCCGGGCATGAGCGAGGAGCAGACCCGCTTCTTCGGCCTCAAACGCGAGTGCGGTTTGCACGAGGAGAACGGCGAGAACGACGGCTCAGGCATCTGAGCCAAGCTGTCCACCCGCACGGCTTTCATAAAAAAACGCCCGGCAACAGCCGGGCGTTTTAATTTGCGCAAAAGGGTGGCATTCCCCCCCTCATTACTTGGCGGCGCGCGCCTGGGTCAGCCAGTCGTTCACCAGCACCTCGTGGCCCTTGAGCCAGGCGTCGGCGTGACGCTCCACATCCGCCGGCTTGTTCTGCCCCTTGTTCATCAGACCGTTCTGCACGTTGATGTCATTGAGCGGAAGCTTGACGATGGAGAACAGCCTGGCGGCTGCCGGGTTGGCCTCGGCGAACTGCTTGTTGGCCACTATATGCATGGTGTTGACCGGGAAGCCATAGTTCTTGCCGTTCGGCAGCCGGGTCTTGGCCGCATCA
Organism: Aeromonas sp. 600724; assembly: GCF_049175135.1. Classification (NCBI taxonomy): domain Bacteria; kingdom Pseudomonadati; phylum Pseudomonadota; class Gammaproteobacteria; order Aeromonadales; family Aeromonadaceae; genus Aeromonas; species Aeromonas sp. 600724. The sequence goes on from NZ_JAAKUM010000003.1 coordinate 189,460, forward strand.
GGGCCGTCGGCGGGCACCTCCAGCCACACCACGTCCTTGCCCGGCACCAGCTCGCTGCTGAGCCAGTAGGGGGTCCAGGTGTAGTAGAGCACCGGCTTGCCGGCCTGGTAACGGGCACGGGTATCGGCGATCAGCGCCGCGTAGTTGCCCTGCTTGTGGGTGACGGTCGGGGTCAGGCCGAACCCGGCCAGATGACGGTTGATCGCCTCTTCGCAGCCCCAGCCCGGGTTGCAACCCACCAGGTCGGCCTTGCCGTCGCCATCGCCGTCAAACAGCGCCGCCAGCTTGGGATCCTTGAGCTGACCCAGATTGGTGATGCCGTAGCGAGTCGCGGTCTGCTTGTCGATGAGATAGCCCTGGGCGGCCCCGGCCACATAGGTGCCCTCACGGAAGAACACCTTGTCGCCGCCAGCCTGCTCATACTTGTTGTTTTGCAGCGGTATCCAGTTGAAGGCGAGGAAGGTGCCATCCCCCTGCGCCACCGAGGCGTAGGCCACGTTGTAATCCACCTCCTGGGCCGGCTGGACGTCATAGCCGAGGCGCGCCATCAGCTTGCTGACCAACAGGGTCTGAAAACTCTCCTCCGGCAACGAGCTCTGCAGGGGCTGGACGCGCACTCCCTCCCCCGGCAGCTCGGTGCTGGCCATGGCGAGCGGGCCGAGCAGTTGGGAGCTCAACAGCAGGGAACCCAGGGTCAGCGTCTTGGTAATGAGCCTCATGCATTTACTCCTTTGTAATCGATAGACTTGTCGCGGCCGAGCAGGCGCAGCAGCAGGGCGGCGGGGCCGCGCTGATACCAGCGGCCGGTACGACTGCAATCCGGCTGTCCCATCGCCTGGGTCAGGCGGTCGAGCACGATGGCCAGCAATACGATGCCGAGGCCGCCGATGGAGGCGAGCCCCATGTCGAGCCGGCCGATGCCGCGCAGCACCATCTGGCCGAGGCCCCCCACCGCAATCATGGAGGCGATCACCACCATGGAGAGTGCCAGCATCAGGGTCTGGTTGACCCCGGCCATGATGGTGGGCATGGCGAGCGGCAGTTGTACCTTGAACAGCAGCTGAGAGGGGCTGGCACCGAACGAGTGGGCCGCCTCAACCAGATCCGCAGGCACCTGGCGAATGCCCAGCATGGTCAGCCGGATCATCGGCGGCAGCGCGAAGATGACGGTCACCACCACCCCGGGCACGTTGCCGATACCGAACAGCATGACGATGGGGATGAGGTAGACGAAGGCCGGGGTAGTCTGCATCGCATCCAGCAGCGGCCGGGTCCAGCGCGACAGTCGCTCGCTCCTCGCCAGCAGGATGCCGACCGGCAGCCCGATCAGCACGCAGAAGAACAGCGAGGTCAGCACCAGCGACAGGGTCACCATGGCATCGGACCAGGCGCCGATAAGGCCCACCACCACTAGCGAGAACAGGGTTCCCAGCGCCATGCGAGCGTTCACCAGTTGCCAGGCGATCAGGGTCAGCAGACCGATCATCAGGGTGGAAGGTACCGTCTGCAGCAGATGGGTCATGCCGCCCAGCGCCAGCTCCACCGGTGCACGGATCAGCTGAAACACGGGACGCAGGTTGTCCACCAGCCAGCCGATGCCATCCTCGACCCAGCTGTCCAGTGGCACCAACGCCTGCTGGAAGGGATCCAGCCAGTCGACGGCAGCTGTGGTATCCACCGTCTCGATCTGGTTCTGCCAGTCGGTGGCGGCGGTGGCGGCGGTGGCGGTATCACTCCAGGGATCGGCCACCTCGGTGGCACTAGAAGCCGTGGCGCCCCAAGGGTCGGCCGCCACCTCATCGGCACGCAGGGCGGGGCTCGCCAGCAGCACCAGGGCCAGCAGCCCGCTCAGTAAAAAATTGGGATTCATCAGCTTCATGCCGGGGTACTCCTGTCCAGGGTGTTCAGCAGGTTGGCCTTGGAGATGAGGCCCAGATAAGTGCCATCCTCCTCGACCACGGGCACCTGACAGGGGGCGGCCGCCACCTGGCTGATCAGTTCGTTGAGGGCGGTGTCCGCCATAATGGGCCGGATGTCCGCCAGCAGCGCCTGCTCCAGGCTGCCTTTGGCCCTGACTGCATGACCGAGCGACTCCACCGAGACGACCCCGATGAAGCGACGCCGGCGATCCACCACGTAACCGAACTCCCGCTCCTGCTCCTTGAGCTGGCGCAGGGCGTTGCCCGGCCCGTCGGTGGTGTGCTTCTTGATGAGCGGCATCTGCTTGCGGCTGGCCACGTCGCGGGCGCTGAACACGTTGGCCAGATCCACCCCGCGAAAGAAGGCGCGCACATAGTCATTGGCGGGCTGGTTCAGGATCTCGTCCGGGGTGCCGACCTGCACCAGCTGGCCGTCCTGCATGATGGCGATGCGATCGCCGATACGCATCGCCTCGTCCAGATCGTGAGAGATGAAGACGATGGTGCGCTGCTGGCTGGCCTGCAGCTTGAGCAGCTCGTCCTGCATCTCGGTGCGGATCAGCGGATCCAGCGCCGAAAAAGCCTCGTCCATCAGCAGGATGTCAGGGTCGTTGGCAAGCGCCCTAGCCAGGCCGACCCGCTGCTTCATGCCGCCGGAGAGGGCATCGGGGAAGGCATCGATCCACTGACCCAACCCCACCTGATGGAGCGCCTGGCGGGCGCTCTGCTGGCGCTCCGCCAGCGGCACACCGGCCAGCTCCAGCCCGAAGGCAGTGTTTTCCAGCACGCTCAGGTGCGGCATCAGGGCGAAGGACTGGAATACCATGCTGATCTTCTTGCGCCGCACCTGACGCAGCTCGCCGTCGGAGATGGCGGCGATGTCCTCACCATCGATCAGTACCTGGCCGCGGGTTGGCTCGATCAGCCGGTTGAAGAGACGCACCAGGGTGGATTTGCCCGAGCCGGAGAGGCCCATCACCACGAAGATCTCCCCTTCGTCGATGGCCAGATTGACATCTTGGACCCCCAGGGTCTGCCCGGTTTTTTGCAGGATGCTGGCGCGGTCATGCCCTTTCGCCAGCAATTTGAACGCTTTTTCCGGCTGATCGCCGAAGATTTTGTAGAGTGATTTAACCTCGAGTTTGACTGTCATATTGTCCTTTTTTCTTGGCCGACGACTTGCCAGGCAAACCGTCGAACGCGAACCAATTACTTATTACACTAAGCAATAGACAACCAAAACAAAAGAACCAATAGAGTCCCAGCAAGCTAACGCCAAAATAAGCATTTGATTTTAATCAGTTATTTATATCGACAAAAAACGGACAAAGTCTGGTTTTATCCATAAAATTTTCCATATAAAACGAAGATTCACTGGGGAAAATCATCAAAAACAATCAAAAAAGAGCAAGCAAAGGCAGTTTGATGGAGGTAAAAGCATGACATGCCACCCAGATAATCAACAGCGACCAAATAATTACATATCTAACCATTTATTGGTCACAATGAGGATAGATTGGGGGACAAGAAAAGGAGCAGAGGAGGGGCAGAGCAGAGGATGAAGGTGCGTTCACACGCCGCGATGAGATCGCCCTGCCACCTCTGGACCATCGGCCTGCTGGCACGGAGCTTCTGGCAAATAGCCCGTGCGAAAAAAGCCCCTTGTGCAACACAAGGGGCTTTTTAGTGGCTATCGATTAGCGCATGCCATAATTCACCGGCGTTGCCAGGTCTCGAAGCGGTAGGGATAAGCGTTCCGCTCATCAGCTAAATGAGACTCTTCTTCCAATAGCTCCCAGTCGGTATGATCCAACACTGGAAAATGGGCGTCGCCCTCAACTTCAAGTTCAATCTGGGTCAGATAGAGGCGTTCAGCCTTCGGCAAGAGCTGTTCAAACAGATGACCACCACCGATCACCATCAGCTCCTCCACAGCTTCGTCATGACTCAATAGTTCTAATGCAGCCTTAACAGAATCAATTACTTCTACACCATCAACCCGATACTCAGGATTACGGCTGATCACCAGATTACGGCGCCCGGGTAGTGGACGACCAATGGATTCGAAGGTCTTGCGTCCCATCAGCACCGGCTTGCCGAGGGTGATCCGCTTGAAGTGGGCCAGATCGGCCGGCATATGCCAGGGCATCTGGTTGTCCTTGCCGATCACACGGTCTTGAGCCACGGCGGCAATCATGGAAATCTTCACGGTATCAATCTCTCACTTCACCATTCATATAATGGGGCGGTTACGATACACGACCAAGGAAGGAATCGCTAGACCGAAACTGAGGGCGCCGACGATAAACAGCGCCTTGAGGCCGTTCTCCACCGCGCTCTGGATCAACTCCATGGTCACACCGTTGATGTTGAGCTCCACCACCGCGATCATGGTCTTGAAGGCATAGCTGCCCGGGATCATCGGAATGATGGAGGCAACGCTGAACACCGGACGCGGCGCCAGCAGACGTCGCGACCAGTAGACACAGACAAAACCGACCGTAGTTGCCGCCGCCAGCGTCGCCCACTCGATGGGCATACCATAGTGGATCAGCAGGGTACGCAGGCTGTGGGCCAGCGCGCCGCCCATAGCGCAGTACTTCAGCATTCGCGGTGGCACGTTGAACAGCATGGCAAACCCCACCGCCGGGATGGAGGACCAGAAGGCATCCTTGGCCAGTAGCCAGAGCAAATCCATCATACTTTCCACCCCCAGATCCCGGTGACCGACATGGCCAAAATGATACCTATGGCGGCACTGATGGTCAGCAGGGTCGCAGTCCCCCAGCGGGCCAAGCCCATGTTGAAGTAGCCCTTCACCATATCGGAGACCGCATTGATCAGCGGAAAGCCCGGCACCAGCAACAGCACGCTGGCCGCCATGGCGAGATAGGGCTGGTCACCCCAGTTGAAGAAGGTGGCGCTGGAGGAGAGCAAGGTGGCGATAAAACCGGTTACAGCAAAGTTGATGAGCGGACTGTGATGATGGCGGGCCATCAGCTGGCGCACCCGCATCGCGACGGCAGACGAGAAGCAGGTCACCAGGAAGATGGGCCAATCACCACCAAACAGCAGACTAAAGGCTCCACAGGAGAGCCCTACCATGGGCACCACCAACCAGGGGTGATAATGGAAGGGGACAATGGCCTCGAGTCGCTGGCGCACTTCCCGTGCGCCGATCAGCTCTTTCTCCGCCATGATGCAGATCCGCTGGATTTCGCACACCACCTGCATGTTGATGCCATGCTCGCGCACCCGCCGAGTGGTGGTGACACAGCTGCCCTGATAGAGACTGGTGAGCACAATGGCGCTCGACGAGATAGCCATTTCGACACTCTCCAACCCCAGCGCCATCCCCAGTCGCACCGTGGTCTGTTCGATGATCCGGCTCTCCGCCCCGAACTGGGCCAACAACTGACCCACCTTGACGATAATGCGGGTGATCTCTGTCTGTTGCTCCCGCGACAACACCCGTCTTGGTGTGATACTTCTCATAATCCCTTCGAGTCGTAGCAATAAAAATTTCGGCCATATTAGCCTAACTTTTACCGTTATTCATCCACCTCAATCACAACCTGACTAATAATTTATTACAAGAAGGAGAAAAGAGATTACATCACAAATACATTACGACTAACATTAAAAACCATAACAATCAGGTCGTCAGCAATTCCCTTTATTATGACCTCACCGATTTGGCTGAAATATCAACCAAGGAGTTTCTTGCAGATTATTTACGACGTCGATAGTCCGCCAGACGGATTATTTTACCACTGCCATCGTTTTCAGGCGGAGGCTCTCCCTCTTCTCTGAACTGGATCATTTCGCTGCGCATCAGATAAAAGGATTCCCGCATCATGTTGGCAATCCGGATACAGCTGTCTAGATTGTTTTTAGCCAGCCGACGCTGACCATCAATCTTGAACTGCAATCCGCGCAGACGGCGCTGCTGATCGGGGCTCGCACGGGCCATCAACTGGTCGATCTGCTGCTCCAGGATCGCATCCAGCCGGGAAGGCTCTCTCGCGGCCAACTCCTTCAGGGTGTCAAAATCAGGCAACTCCATATGCCCTCCTCGGCGACTCTTGCTGGCTCCACAACTTGAGGAATCAGCCATATAAAACTTTATATACGACCGAGCGGCAAAGAGCTCACCACACCACTCAGGTAATCGTTATTAAAATGGCAACCATGATGAAAATCATCCATTGAAATAACATGCAGAAACAAACATTTGCTTAAAAAAGAAAGAGCATGCAAAACACTTAGACATTTTAGGCTGCTTTTTTATGTTTTTTATTTCCAATAAAAGCCGGGATAAATTAATTTTGCTTCATTCGACTCTTTATCATCCATAAAATGACCAGTAGCTCCTTCCGACGATTTAACATATCTCACTGATTATGTTATTTTAATTGCCACTTTTATCGGACATTCAAGAGCAGACCATGAGCAAGGCAAAAATCGGTATCGTCACCGTCAGCGATCGCGCCAGCGCGGGCATCTATGAAGACCTCTCCGGCAAGGCCATCATCGACACCCTGAACGCCTATCTGACCTCGGAGTGGGAACCTGTCTATCAGGTGATCCCCGATGAACAGGATCAGATTGAAGCGACCCTGATCCGGCTGGCGGATGAAGAGCAGTGTTGTCTCATCGTCACCACAGGCGGCACCGGCCCGGCCAAGCGGGATGTCACGCCGGAAGCGACCGAAGCGGTGTGTGATCGCATGATGCCGGGCTTTGGCGAGCTGATGCGGGCCGAATCCCTCAAGTTTGTGCCGACCGCCATTCTGTCGCGCCAGACTGCCGGGCTGCGCGACGATACCCTGATCGTCAATCTGCCGGGCAAGCCCAAATCGATCCGCGAGTGTCTGGATGCAGTATTCCCCGCCATCCCCTACTGCATCGATTTGATGGAAGGGCCGTATCTTGAGTGCGATGAAACTGTCATCAAGCCATTTCGGCCGAAAAAATAGCAAAGCCGACCATAAAAAATAATGGCGAGCCACGGCTCGCCATTATTTTTAGCTCATCTGTTCGTGCAGACAAAATGCATCGATTATTTACGGCCGAATACTTTTACGCCCGCTTTGCTGCGCTCTGAATTACCGTACACTTCGATCTTTTTCACACAACGACGCGAACCCAGTGATTTCCACTCGGTCTCTTTATCACTGCTCATCTCCCGATCGAAGCGAATGGTTTTGGTACGATCACCACCATAGGTCACCACCACCCGATCCAGGGTCAAATCACGTTCCGCCTTCACCTTGATATATTTGGTCTGACGGCAAATCACCAAAGGAATTGTCGCACCATGATCACCGGCCCCCAGCAAAATAGTCCGCCCCAGCGTGAACTGATCATCGCCAGCATGGCTGGCTGACGCCACCACCAGCAAGACACCACCCAGCAGGGTGCGCGCGGAAAAACGGGAATTCCAGATAGACATCAGGGACATAACACCTCCAATAAAAAACGGAGTGCAATAATACGGACCGAACCATAACGGAAGCTGTACCCGAACGCGCATTTGTGGCGAAAGAGGTGCGATTGCCTGAGAAAATGGAGAGATTTGCCGGTAAAAATGTGAAGGGCCGCATATTGCGGCCCTGACTGCATATGAGCGCTCAACGCTCCATGATCTGGGTCACATCTTCTTTATTGATCATCACCTCACGCCCTTCATGATCGTAATAGCGATACATACCGGTACTCTCGTCCAGCTTGGGCTTGCTCTCTGTGGTGATCATCTTGCCATCCTTGGTGCTCATGATGTATTGGGAGCTGCATGCTACCAGCCCCAGGGCGCACACCAGGATCATCATCAGTTTTTTCATAGGCGCACTCTTCTCCTTTCACCCTCACCACGAGGGTGTCATATCCAGCCTACTCCAATCCGGCAGGCAGTCGGAAACTTGCACAATAAAGTGAGATCACCATCAAAAATCAGTTACTTGCGACCACCCGGTTTGCCACTGCTACCGGTACCGGAACCACAGCCAAGTGCCAGCCGATCTGCCGCGGCTCTGGCCTGCACCAGACCATAGCCATAGCTGTTGTCCCGTCCGACAGCCCCCAGATCCTGGGCGCTGCTGCGCAGGGTCTGGCGCAGTTGATCATTGCTGCACTCCAGCCGCTGTGACCAGGCCAGGGTGGCGACCCCGACCACATGAGGGGTCGCCATCGAGGTACCGCTGTAGCTGGCGTAACCACTCGGCACGGTCGACAGCACAGCAACACCGGGGGCCGCCAGCTCCACCTGATCGTTGCGTTGCGAGAAATAAGCCAACTGCTTGCTGCCATCGATAGCAGCCACGCTCACCACACTGCTGTAAGAGGCGGGATAGGACTTGCTGGTGTTGCCCCCATTGCCCGCCGCCGCCACACTCAACACATTCTGGCTGTAAGCCTGATTGAACGCCTGCTCTTCCGTCTTGCTGGGCACATTGCCCCCCAGGCTCATGTTGATGACCATGCGAGTAAAGCCACGACTGCTCATCCCCTGCTTGCAGGCATTGAGAGCCCCCACCAGGTTGGAGGTATAGGCCCAGCCGTTGGCGCCAAACACCTTGATGATGTGCAGCGGGACACTCTGATTCGGCAAGACACCGACCACGCCCATGTCGTTCCCCCCAATGGCGGCTATGGTGCCTGCCACGTGGGTGCCGTGACCGTTTTCGTCACTGCTCCAGCTGCCTGTACCTGCGTTGTCACTACCCTGCACCTGCGCCCCATGGGGCAGATCCGGGTGATTGCCGCTATAGCCAGAGTCAATGATGCACACCAGCACCTCTCCGGCCATACCATCGCTCAGTTGTGGCGCCTGTACCATGGGAATGCCATAAGGCAGGGTCTCGGCACTGGCATAACGCTTGGCATCCGGCTCCACCCACAGCACGTTGGGGTTGCGCGCCAGCGCTGTCGCTGCAGCAGCTGGCAACCAGAGCGCCAGCGCATGCTGCTCGGGCAGTTGCAGGGCCAGCTCGCCCCCCATCCCTTTGCTTTGGGCCAGCACAGCGGCCTCCGCCCCCGGCTTGAGTTGCACCAGATAACGAGCCCGTTCGGCAGCCATTACCCCCTGTGCCAGTACGCCTGCCACCAGCAGGCCTGTCCATATCCGTCTCATCAGTCACTCCTTCCATCGACCTGATAGCCACCAGCAAAGTGTAGTGGCAGGCTGGCGCAGGTCCGAGCGGATACAAAAAGGCCGGACATCTGTCCGGCCTCTTCTTTCAAGCGCAAGAGCGCAATCATGACTTGGCGGGCTGGCGCTCGCCGGTCACGGTCGGGTTCTTGGGATCGGAACTCCACTCGTACCAGCCGCCGTCGTAGACGCTGATCCGCTTCCAGTCCATCAGCCAGGCGTAGAAGAAGGCTTCGGAGGCACGCCAGCCGGTACCGCAATAAAAAGCGGCCTGCTGGGTCGGCTCGATGTTCCACTCATTCCACATGGCGAGGATCTCGCGGGCCGGCTTCATGGTGCCGTCCGGGTTATGGAAGTCGCTCATGCTGTTGGCATCGACACCACCATGACCCCACTTGGCCCCCGGGATATCGCCCTTCGGCTTGATGTAGCTGTAGCCGGAGGTGTTGCCGACAAACTCGTCCCAGGTACGTACGCTGACCAGCGCGCTATCGGGCTGCTTGAGCAGTTCTTTCACCTGACTTAGCGTGGTGTAGTACTCGGGGTGAGCCGGAATGGCCACGCCAAAATCCTTCACCGGCTCATATTTGTTGGGCAGGCCGGTTTCGGTGCGCAGGTGCTGGATAAACCAGGCATCCAGGCCGCCGTCCAGCAGGCGGACATCTTCCACGCCAGCATACATCATCAGATGCGCAGCGCGGGCAGCCGCCATGGTGTTGCGACCGTAGAGGATCACGGTGGTGTCGTGGCGGATGCCGTTCTCCAGCAGCAGCGCCTTGAGCGCCTCGTCAGAGACCTTGTTCCACAGCGGCTCCTCTTCCAGACGGTTGGTATCGATATAACCCGCCCCCGGAATGTGGCTCAGCAGATAGGCCTTGGGTGAACCCCAATCCACTTCAAACAGCTTCCAGTCACCCTTGGGCGCTGCAGCTACCGGCCGGCCTTCCTGCAGGTCGAGCAGCCAGCGCGGATAGACCAGCTGTTGCCAGCGAGCCAGGTGTTCGCGCGGGGCGCTTTGCCAACCCTGCAGCTCGAACAGCTGCTTGATGCCCTGCATGCGCAGCATGCGCGCCACCTCGGCCACCTCGCGCGGCGCACCATACAGTGCGACCGGGCGGTCGGCTTTCAGCCCCTTGATGGCAAGGGCGGCAGGCCAATCCGCATCGCGGTATTTCCACTCGGCGGAGAGGTTCTCGGCGCCGGCCACATGGCCCCCCTGCTTCTCGCCCTCCATGGGCCACCCCTGATAGAAGTAGCTGGCGCGAGTATCCAGGATGACCGCCTGTTTGGCCTTGGCATCAGCCAGCGAAAGCGGTGGCAACTCGGCTGCAAAGGTGGGCAGGGCACACCAGAGCAGCAAGGTCGCCAGCGCGGCCTGCAAGAAGCGAAGATGTCGTTTCATGGTGATTTCTCGATTCATAGTGAACAAGGTTAAAAAATGGAGCGGCCCAGACGCTCGGCCAGTAACTCCAGCGCTGCCGTCCCTGCCAGCGAATTGCCCGCTTTGTTAAGCTCGGGCGACCAGACACAGACGCACAATTCTCCCGGGATCAGGGCCACGATACCACCGCCGACCCCGGACTTGCCCGGCATGCCAACCCGGTAGGCAAAATCTCCCGCCTCGTCATAGAGGCCGCAGGTCGCTAGCAGGGCGTTGACCTGCTTGGTGGTGCGCGCCGGCAGCAGTGGGGTACTCTCGCCAAGCGGCAAGCCGCGGTTGGCCAGATAGATAAAGGTTCGCGCCAGATCGACGCAACTCATGCGGATGGCGCAGGCATTGAAATAGCTCTGCAGCACCTTGTCCACTTCGTTTTCGAAGTTGCCATACGCCTTCATCAGATAGGCGATGGCGGCATTGCGGGCCGAGTGCTGATATTCGGAGCGGGCGACGACCTGATCCGCCATGATGGCCGGATTGCCGGAGAGGCGGCGAGCCAGCTCCAGAGTACGCTGACGCGGTGCAGTGAGGCGAGTCTCCAGCAGATCGTTGACCACCAGAGCGCCGGCATTGATAAAGGGGTTGCGGGGTATCCCCTGCTCGAACTCGAGCTGGACCAGCGAGTTGAAGGGTTGGCCGGAGGGCTCTTTGCCGACCCGGGCCCAGATCTCCTCCTCCTGATAGAGGGTGAGGGCCAGCGTCAGGCTCAGGGCCTTGGAGATACTCTGGATGGAGAAGGGTTCGAAGGCATCACCGGCCGTGAACAGCTCCCCCTCCACGGTACAGACCGCAATGCCGAGCCGGTCGGCTGGCACCTGCGCCAGTGCAGGAATATAGTCGGCCACCTTGCCGTGCCCCAGCAGCGGGCGCACCTCTTCCAGAATGCTGGCCAGTAATTCGGATGACAACACCATAAGCAATTCCATGACTAAAGCGGGTGTGGAGATCCCATCCCCACTGACAAAAATCCCGCCAGTGGCGGGATTTGTCTATCTGACTGCGGCAGGCAGTCGACACCGGCTCGCCTGCCACAGCGAGTCTGGTATCAGGCGGGTTCGCCGTACCAGAGGTCGAACAGTTCGGTGACCACGACAGCTTCCATCCCCTTGCCTTCCAGCCAGGATTTGACGGCGGCACGGTCTTCTTCGCTGCACTTGCCCAGCTGCTGGGTGCAGATCATCCCTTCCCAGGCCAGGTGGCCGGAACCGGCGAAAGCCAGTTTGCGGGGTTCGATCACTTCATCGATCATCGCATCGACTACGGCATCGATGGTCTCTTCGGCAGTGCCGACCGGGAAGTTGAAACTGATGTCGAAACCCATTTCCTGGAATTCATCGACGCGCAGTTTCTTGCGCAGGCGGCGGCTACGATTGGCCATGATAGCTCCTCAAGTTAGTTGATACGCTCGGTGTGTTGACGTGCCAGCTCAGCTGACACGCTTGAAAATCAGATCCCAAACCCCGTGCCCCAGACGATGGCCACGTTGTTCGAATTTGGTCAGCGGACGCCAGTCAGGGCGCGGCACCCAGTTGCCGGTGGCTGAGGTGTTCTCGTAACCCTCGGCGGCGCTCATCACTTCCAGCATGTGCTCGGCATAGTTTTCCCAGTCGGTAGCCATGTGGAATACACCACCGATGGCCAGCTTCTGGCGAATGTCCTGGGCAAACGCCGGCTGCACGATGCGGCGCTTGTGGTGACGGCTCTTGTGCCAGGGATCCGGGAAGAAGAGCTGCAGGCAGGAGAGTGAACCGTTCGGGATCATGTGCTCCAGCACCTCGACCGCATCGTGGCAGATCACCTTCAGATTGGTGACGCCCGCTTCCTGAGCGGTACCCAGACAGGCGCCCACGCCCGGGGAGTGCACTTCAATGCCGATGAAGTTTTTCTCGGGGGCATTCTTGGCCATCTCCACCAGAGAGGCGCCCATGCCAAAGCCGATCTCCAGCACCACAGGTGCTTCACGGCCAAACAGTGCGACCAGATCGAGCTGCTTTGGCTCGAAATCGATGCCCATGACCGGCCAGAGCTCTTCCAGGGCCTTCTCCTGCCCTTTGGTCAGGCGGCCTTCGCGACGGACAAAGCTGCGGATCTTGCGCATGAACTTGCCGTCTTCGTTAAATACATCTTGGGTCACAGGCATAATGGTCTCGTTATTTCATCAATCCGGGTAATACATCTTGTGTCCGATCCCTAGCGGGACCGCTCGCGGCTCGGCATTTCATCGACCCGCGAAAACAGGGGAGCGAATTATCCCAAGATAGGCCCAAGGCGCAAGTGTTTCGCGAAACAAATCCCTCATCTCTCTCCATTTCATTGACAACAGTTGACAAATGCCGACCCGTTCACAGAATCGGTCACGCGTCGAGTACATGCTGCCTGCGCAAATAAAACCATACACAACAAAGGATTGCAGTATGAAATACAGAGCATTGGCGTTTGCCATCACCACTTTGCTTGCGGGATGCGACACATCAACAAATGACTCACAAACCCCTGCTGCCGCCGAGCAGGCCTATGAGTATCTGGTGCAGTTGAGCTCAACCGCAGAAGGGATTGGCGCGCGCCCCACGGGGACAGAGGCAGAAACTCGTGCCGCGGCATGGATCCAGGACCATCTGACCGGTTGGGGCTACAATGTGCAACGCCAACCCTTCACCTACACCAAAAGCGGCGCCAGTAAAAACTCCCAAAACCTGATCGCTGAGCTCAAGGGCACAAGTGACAAGGTGATCCTGATCGGCGCCCACTACGACAGTACGGGCGACAAGAAAGGTTCTGAAGGAGCCACCGACAACGGCGCTGGCGTCGCAGCCCTGCTGGCAGTGGCTGAGGCGCTTAAAGGACAAACCTTGCCCTACACGGTTCGCTTTGCATTCTTCGGGGCGGAGGAGAACGGTCTCAACGGCTCCAAAGCCTATGCCGCCAGCCTCGACAGCACCGCCGTCGCCAAGCTGCTGGCGATGGTGAACTACGACACCATCGCCGGGGGCGACATCGTCTACGTCCACTCAGCCCACTCGGACGTCGCCGAATACAACTGCACAGATCCGAGCCGCTACAGCTTCGATCCCAAGGTGCGGGATCGCCTGCTTACCCTCTCCAAACAGACTGCGACCCCGTTTGCCATTCATCCCAGCTACAGCGGTTATCCGGAAGGGGAGACTGGCAGCTGGTCAGATCACGCTCCCTTTGCCTGCCTGGGGGTGCCGATCGCCTACGTTGAAGCGACCAACTTCACCATCAACGGCGCTGATGGCTATGACGGCTACTCCCAAAGCACCAATCCAGCGCTGTGGGACTGCTATGACGCCACCACCAAGAACGCCTGCGATCGTGACAGCGAAACCCAGTGGGGAAAAATCTGGCACACCCAGTACGACCGCCTCGACAAGATGGCGGAACTATTCCCAGGCAGAGTAGAAAGCCAACTTGGCGCCAACACCGACCTGATGATCCGCTTCCTCAAGGAACCGGGTTTGTAAGGTCAGTTGCTTGTCCACAAAACAAGATCGCCCTAACTCATTTCAATTCATGGGAGCCACACGGGCAGGTAAAATTCGGGCAGGTGCCAAACCTGCCTTTTTTGGCGATTTTTGTGACAATCATTGCCTCATTTCTGAAATCTGATACAAACGGATAACCTGGCGGTCGAATGGAGCGACCGCCCACATGCCGAGAGAATTGTCTATGCAGCCGTTTTTTGCCCAGCGCTTCGAGAAGGTTGAGCCTTCCTTTATCCGTGAAATCCTCAAAGTTGCCGCCAATCCGGAGATCATCTCCTTCGCTGGTGGCCTGCCCAATCCCCACCTGTTTCCGGTCAAGGCGATCGATCAGGCCTGTCAGGATGTGCTACGCGAGCAAGGGGCTGCCGCCCTGCAATATGCGGCGACCGAAGGCTTCGCCCCGCTGCGCCAATATATTGCCGACCGCTATCTGACCCGCCACGGCATGCAGGTCAATCCGGACAACATCCTCATCACCAGCGGCTCCCAGCAGGCGCTGGATCTGCTGGGCAAGGTGCTGATCGACGAGGGTCAGGATCTCATCATCGAAGAGCCGGGTTACCTTGGCGCCATTCAGGCTTTCTCTGTCTATCAACCCACCTTCAAGCCGATCACCCTTGAAGAAGAGGGTCTGGATCTGGCGGCGCTGGATGCGCTGCTGGCAAGCGGATCCAATGCCAAGCTGCTCTACGGCGTGCCCAACTTCCAGAACCCGAGCGGTGTCTCCTACAACCGTGCCAACCGCGAGGCACTGGCCGAGCGACTGGTGCGCCACGAGCTGTTGATGGTGGAAGATGATCCCTACGGCGAGCTGCGCTTCGAAGGGGAGCATCTGCCCCCCATTGCCAAGCTGGCGCCAAACAATACCGTGCTGCTCGGCTCGTTTTCCAAAACCGTGGTGCCCGCCTTCCGTCTGGGCTGGATGCTGGTGCCGGAGTGGCTACGCAAGAAGGTGACCATCGCCAAGCAGGCAACCGATCTGCACAGCAACGCCTTCAGCCAGCAGGTGCTGCACCGCTTCCTGACCGACAATTCACTGGATGCCCATCTGGAGAAGATCAAGGAGGTCTATGGTCGCCAGCGTGCCGCCATGGAGGCTGCACTGGCCCGTCACTGCCCGCCCGGCGTCAGCTACACCAGACCGGAAGGGGGCATGTTCCTCTGGCTGACTCTGCCAGCCCACATCAGCGCCATGGCGCTGTTTGACGAGGCGATCAAGGAGAAGGTAGCCTTCGTGCCCGGCGCCCCCTTCTATGTACGCCCCGAAATCAAGAACACCCTGCGCCTGAGCTTCTCCTGCGTCGATGAGGCGACCATCGAGGAGGGGGTCAAGCGGCTGGCCCGCGCCCTCCAGCGGATGCTCTGAACGCCCAAGCCAAACCGTATTAACAAAAAACCAGCGAGCGCTCGCTGGTTTTTTTATGCTCCCCATTCACCCGTTCAGCCAAACAGGGTCTTGCAAAACTGCTTCATCGGAATGGGGCGGCCGTAGCGATATCCTTGCAGATAGTCAACGTGGCGAGCCCGCAGGTAGTCCGCCTGCGACTGCTTCTCGACCCCCTCCGCGATCAGGATCAATTCAAGTCGCTTCGCCAGATCAATCACGTTTTCAACGATATGGCTGGAGAGTGCATCCGTACCGATCATCTCTACAAAGCTACGGTCAATCTTGATTGCATCGACCTGAAACTGCTGCAGATAGGTCAGACTGGAGTGACCGGTGCCAAAGTCATCGATAGCGATCAACACGCCCAGTTTGCGCAACTCGGCAAACATCCGGGCGGTTGTCTCATCAGCCACCAGCAGCTCCCGCTCCGTCAGCTCCAACCCCAAATCAACGGGATTGTCCTTAAACGCGTCGAGAAAGGCCTTGCAGTCAGCCAACAGGTCGAGATCCTGGAAGTGCTTGGCGCTGATATTGAAGCAAAAATGAAACTTTGCCGGCAGCTTGCGGGCATAAGGGGAGAAGTGGTCACGCACCTCGGCCATCAACAGGCTGGTCATGGGCACGATCAGGCCGCTATCTTCCGCCAGCGGGATAAAGCGATCCGGCGAGATCATCCCCTGCTTGGGATGCTGCCAGCGCATCAGCACCTCACAGCCACGCCACTGCTCATCCTCACCGGAGACCACCGGCTGCAGGTAGGGGATAAACTCCTCCTCGATCAACGCCCGCTTGAGCTCCTCCGCTGGTGAGCTGCTACGCCCCATCAGCCTGAAGGTGCCGAATCCAATCAGCAGCGCCAGCAGTGGAGAGAGGATCAAGGTATCTCTGGAGTAGCGCCATGCGTGGCTCAAGTAATCATGCACCGTGATCCGGGTGACGACCTGATAGGGGAAATCGGCCGAAGCGAGGGCAATATAACCCTCTTCTGCCGGAGAGGGCGCCGCCCCGAACTGACCCGAGCCAAACAGTGCCCTCTGCCCCACCACCAGAGCCATCGGGGAGTTCTTGCTGGAGATCTCCAGGGTATTGCGCAGGTAGTAGCCATCCACACCGATCAGCACACTCCCCTTGTCCGTTTCGTGGCGCAGCACGATCAGGGGGCGATCCGGTGTGACCTCATTGCCTGGCAGCAGTTGCAGCCTGCCATCCACATAACTGTCAGGGTTGAAGGGGCCATCGTAGTCACCATAGAGCGAGGTGCAATAGATACGATTTCCTATAGCCAGATTGGCAGAGCGGACATCAGGCACAGTGGCAACCTGTTCGCGCAGCAGTTGTGCCGCCTCCTTGCAGGAGTGACCAAGCATCCCCTCCACATTGATGGCCGCTTGCCGGGCATGGCCGATGGAGCGATCAAACATCATCCGGGCATGCTGCAACCGTGAATCGGAATCATGCTCTATCTCGGTCACTGTCTGCCAGATAACGGCAACAACCCCCAGCAGCAGGATCCCGCCCCCCATCAGTAGTGCCACCAGAATCCTCGAGTAAAGCTGGCGAAGTTTCAAACGACGAAATGGCATGGCGGCCTCTTTGATGCTCGGATGGTGGGTGACAGCCCCGGTGGACAGGCGAAAGGGTCGCCATAATAGCGATTGAACAACAAATGTCCACCCGACAAAAATCAATCAATTCAAACTATTGTTCAACAATATGTCGCAAGAAGAGGATAGAGTTAACATCAGTCGAATGAACAAAACGTGTCAAACTCGTCCACTTGTTGAAGGAGGACGACGCCATTAGAGTAGAGCAAACGGCAGCAGGAGCGTGCAACGATGAAGATTCTGATTACCGGAGGAACCGGCTTTATCGGCCGCAAGCTGGTTGCCCATCTCAAGGTCAATCACGAGGTCGTGGTATTGAGCAGGCAGGGGAGCCGCGCCTACTCCCTGCTCGGTCACGATATCAAGGTATTGGATAACCTTGACCGGCTCGATGACCTCAATGACGTGGACGCAGTGATCAATCTGGCGGGTGAACCCATCGCCGCCGGACGCTGGAGCGAATCGCGTAAACAGCTGCTCTGCGACAGCCGCTGGCTGCTGACCGAGCAGCTGGTGGATCTCATCAAGCTCTCCACAACGCCGCCCAAGGTGCTGATCAACGCCTCCGCCATCGGCTGGTATGGCAGACAGGGCACCGAAACCCTCGACGAGCAGTGCCGCTCTCCCAACGACGAGTTCACCCACCAACTCTGCCAACAGTGGGAGACCCTGGCACTGGAAGCACAAAGCAAGCAGACCCGGGTCTGTATCGTGCGGATCGGGCTGGTGCTCGGCATGGATGGGGGAGCGCTACCCAAAATGCTCCCCCCATACCGACTCGGACTCGGCGGCCCCATGGGGTCGGGCAGCCAGATGATGAGCTGGATCCATGTGCAGGATCTGGTGCGCGCCATCCTGTTCATACTGGAGCACGAAGAGTGCAGCGGCATCTTCAACGGAACCGCCCCCCATCCGGTCAGCAACCGGGAGTTCAGTGAGACTCTGGCCGCGACCCTGCACCGTCCACACCTCTTCTTCGTCCCGGCGCCGCTGTTGCAACTGGTGATGGGGGAGGCGGCAGATCTGCTGCTGACCGGACAAAAGGTGATACCAACAAGGCTGCAACAGGCCGGTTTTCACTTCAGCTATCCCGAGCTGCCGAGCGCCCTCGCCAATCTGCTGCGCGAGCCCCGCTAACTCACACCTGTTCGCTGCGTCCACTCGTCAGCACCTCGCATAGCAAGCAGCCCGACCAAGGCCGGGCTGCTTGCTTATTGCGGCTGCGCTATTGCACCTTGTGTGTATCGGCTCGCGCTGGCGGGATTACAACAGTCCCTGACCCAGCCCCCGCAGCCGATCGCTCAGGGTGCCAGCCAGCAGCTGGCGCTGCATCCCCTGCCCCGCCAGCGTCACCAACAGCGCCCCCAGAGTCGGCAGACCGAGCCAGATGGCCCAGTGGAACTGCCACAACCCCTCGAACCACCACCACTGCAGGCCAAAGGAACAGAGCTCCACCACCATGGCGGCGCAGAGCCCCGCCAGCGCACCACTGGCCACCAGCTCCCAACGCAGCATCTTTTTCAGCAGTTCGCTGCTGGCACCCAGGGTGCGCATCAGCAGCAGTTCGCGCCGACGCTGAGCCATGCTGGCCTGGGTCTGGGTCAGCAGCACCAGCAGCGCGGCCACTGTCACCAGCCCCAGCATCAGCGCCAGTGCCCGGCTCACCTGCTCCGATACCTGAGTGAGCCGCGCAATCAGGTCATCCACATCGATAAGGCTCACCGTGGGGTGACGGCGGATCAACTCCACCTCGGCAGTGCGCCCCGCCTCGGGCAGCCGGTAGCTGCCAAGCCAGGTACGGGAGAAGGGTGCCAGCAGATCCTCGGAGAAGATCATGTAGAAGTTGGGGCGCATATTGTCCCACTTGATGCTGCGCAGACTGGTGACCCTGGCGCCGAAGCTGCGCCCCTCGATGGTAAAGGCGAGCATGTCCCCCAGCTTGATATCGAGTCGCTTGGCCAACTCGCTATCCACCGACACCTCGCCGGACCCGGCAAGCCACTTCCCGGCCACCAGCTTGTTGTCGGTTGGCAGGGTAGCCGTGGTGGTGAAGTTGAGCTCCCGATCTACCCCCTCGCGGCCACTGCTGGCCCCCTCGCCCACCGCCTCACCGGCAATATGGGTCAGCCTGCCGCGCACCATGGGATAGAAATCGGAGGTGGTGGCCCCGGCCGCCGCCAGTTCGCTCAGGATCCCCTCCCGTTCGTTCTCGGCCACATTGACCAGAAAACGGTTGGGCGCATCGACGGGGAGACGGGCCGAAAACTCATCCAGCAGATCGACCCTGGCCGCCCAGAGCAAGCCAAACAGCATCAATGCCAGCGCAAAGCCCGCCAACTGAAACAGGCCGCTGCTGCGCTCGCGCGACAGGTGGGCCAGAGCCAGCCGCAAGGCATGAGGCCCGTTCACTCTTGCTCCCAGCCGCAACATCAGCGCCGCCAGCAGGGCCAGCAGCCCCATCAGCAAGCCCATACCACCGACCAGACCCAGCGCCAGCCGCACATCGGCGGTAAAGCCCCAGACCAGCGCAAACAGCCCGAGCAGACCGACCGGCAGGGCCAGCCAGGGGGGAATCCCCGCCTCCAGCTCGCGACGCAACACCCGTAGCGGCGGCACCTTCAGCAGCCGCAAGAAGGGCACAAAAGCGAGCAGCAGGGTGATAAAGAGCGCCACTGCCACGCCCAGCACAAAGGGGCGCCAAGAGGGGGGCGGCAGATCCGGCGGCAGCAGGTCCCCCAGCAGTTGCAAGGTGATCCACTGCATGGCAGTGCCCGCCACCAGACCCAGCAACGCGCCGATCAGCGTCAACGACAGCAGCAGGGTTCCCATCAGTTGCCAGAGCGAGCGACGAGATGCCCCCAGGGTTTTGAGCAGCGCCACCATATTGGTCTGGCGCTCGGCAAAGTGGCGCACAGCGATCCCCATCGCCAACGCCCCCAGCAATACCCCGCTTAGGGAAGCAAGCCGGAAGAAACGCTCGGCATTGGCCAGCGAGCGGCCGACACGGGATTCGCTGTCATCCGGTTTGATCCACTTCTGTCCGGCCTGCAACTGCGGCAATAGCCACTGTTCGTAACGAGCAAGCGACTCTCGCGGCCCCTTGAACAGATAGCGCCACTGCTGGCGGCTGCCGGGGAGCAGAGCGCCGGTCGCCTCGATATCAGCGCTATGGATCAGTGCACGCGGCGCCAGCAAGAAGGGGCTGAAACCCTGATCCGGTTCCTCGCCAAGCAGACCGGCCACCTTGAGCACCGTATTGCCCACCTCCAGCTCATCCCCCGTTTTGGCCTTAAGCAGCTGCATCACCCGGGCGGAGAGCCAGATCTCGCCGGGGGCCGGGGCGCGGGCAGGTTCCAGAGTGAACTTGCCATAGAAGGGAAAACCATCGGGCACCGCCCGAATGGAGGCGAGCTGCAACGCATCGCCATGAAACAGCATGCTGTTGAAGCTGACGGTGATCTGCACCGCCAAGCCATCCTGTTTCGCTCGGGCCAGCCAGCCATCCGGCAGGGCGGCCGCGGTGCGCAGCACCCGATCCGCCCCGATAAAGTCGCGGCCTGAGGCCTTGAGTCCGGCATCGAGCCGATCCGCCACCAATGCCACACTCAAGACGCACGCCACGCTCAGGGCCAGCGCCAGCACAAACCAGCGCAGCTCGCCGCTGAAACCTTCCCGGCGAAGCAACCGCCATCCCAATCGCCACTGCATCATCCCTTGCATCTCCCGCTTGACCCGCAGCTCACCCCGTTACACCACATCATGGGCCACCTCGCGATCCAGCCGACCCGCCGTCATGACCACTTGCCGCTGACAGCGTTCGGCCAGCTGATGGTCATGAGTCACGACCACTAGCGTGGTGCCGTGCTTGCGATTGAGTTCAAACAGCAGCTCGATCACCTTCTCGCCGGTCTTGCTGTCGAGGTTGCCGGTCGGCTCGTCCGCCAGCAGCAGGCTTGGACGGGTCATAAAGGCGCGGGCGATGGCCACCCGCTGCTGCTCACCGCCGGAAAGCCGTGGCGGCAGATGGTGCAACCGCTCGCCAAGCCCGACCGCGGCCAGCAGCTCGCGAGCTCTTGGTTCGCAATCACGCTCGCCGCGCAGTTCGGCGGGCAGCATCACATTCTCCAGCGCCGTCATGGTCGGGAGCAGCAGGAACGACTGGAACACAAAGCCGATCTGCTCGGCGCGCAATCGGGCTCGCCCTTCCTCATCCAGCTCGCCAAGGGATTTGCCGAGGATTTCGATATCCCCCTGACTCGGCAGATCGAGCCCGGCCAGCAGCCCCAGCAAGGTGGACTTGCCGGAGCCGGAGGCACCGACCAGCGCCACCGTCTCGCCGCTATTGACTTGCAGATCGATCCCTTCAAGGATGGTGAGGCTTTCCTGGCCGAGGCGAACCGATTTGCCGAGGCCCTTGACGACAATAATGGGGGTTGAACTCATGCTCTGTATCCTTTGTTCCAATCCCTTGATGACAATCCATAGCGGGAGTTGAATTGATGGTGCGTATTCTGTTTGTCTTGTTCGTTGGCCTCGGCAGCCTGCTATCGTCGGCTCAGGCCCAGACCCTGCTGGTGCTGGGAGACAGCCTGAGCGCCGGCTATCAAATGCAGGTTGAGCAGAGCTGGCCTGCCCTGCTCAACCAGAAATGGCAGGAAGAGGGGGGCAAACACACTCTGCTCAATGCCAGCATCAGCGGTGAAACGACCCAGGGGGCGCTGGCCCGTCTGCCCGCTCTGCTGAAGGAGCACAAGCCGGACTGGCTGCTGATCGAACTGGGGGGCAACGATGGCCTGCGCGGCTTCGCACCGACCATTACCCGCCAGAATCTGGCCAGCATGATCGCGCTCGCCAAGGAGCAGCAGATCCGTGTGGTGTTGACCCAAATCCAGCTGCCCCGCAACTACGGTGCCCGCTATCTGCGCCAGTTCGAACAGATCTTTCCCGAGTTGGCCCAGGCTAACGATCTGCCGCTGCTGCCCTTCTTCATGGATGATATTGCGCTGCGCCCTGAACTTATGATGAACGATGGTATTCATCCCACCCCTGCGGCCCAGCCCAAGATCCGCGACAAGGTAGCCGGTTTTATTGAGCCCCTTATGGAGCCATAAGAAACATCTCCCCCTGTTTAACTCAGCAGCAGGCTGTTCATCAGGGCCCGCAGTTTGAGTGGTTTGACCGGTTTGCTGATGTAGCCATACCCCCGCTCGCGGATCTGCGCCTGCAACTCGCTCTTGCGATCAGCGCTGATGATGATGCCTCCCAGCTCGTCGCCACACACCCGCTGCAGGGCAGCGAGCGCCTCCAACCCGGTCTTGCCGTCGTCGAGGTGGTAGTCAGAGAGCACCAGCCGCGGCACAAACCCTTCTGTCACCAGCGCCTCGGCTTCGGCCAGATCGACGGCGCAGCGCACCTCGCAGCCCCAACGGCAAAGCAGGGTGCTCATGGCGGTCAGAATGTCCCGCTCGTTGTCGATGCAGAGCACGGCCACCCCCTCCAGCTGGCTGTCGCGCGCCACCGGCGCCGCCAGCTGATAGGCCGTGACCGGCCGGGTCGCCAGATTGAGGGTCACCGCAAAGACCGATCCCTTGCCCGGCCAGCTCTGCAATGTGAGCTGATGACCGAGCACCTGCGAGATGCCACGGGCGATGGCGAGCCCCAGACCCAGCCCCTGCTCCTTGGCGGTGCGGGAGTGATCGAGGCGGGAGAACTCGTCAAAAATAGCCTCCTGCTTGTCCTGCGGGATGCCGGGGCCGTTGTCCCATACCTCGATGCGGATCTTCTCCCCCATCCGGCGACAACCGAGCAGCACCCGGCCACCCGGGTTGTAGCGAAACGCATTGGTGAGGAAGTTCTGCAGCACCCGACGCAGCAGCCGCACATCGCTGTGTACCGCATGCTTGCTATCCACCACCGAGAAGTGGATCCCCCCCGCCTGCGCCAACACGCCAAACTCCGCCTTGAGGTTGTCGAGCAGATCGCGCAGGGCAAAGTCGAGCTTCCTGGCCTTGAACTTGCCCGCTTCGAGCCGCGAGATATCGAGCAGATCGGTGATGAGATCCTCGGTCGCCCCCAGCGCATCGTCGATATGGCGGGCGATGCGGGCCTGCTCGCCAGCATCGGGCAACATCTCCAGCAGGGAGGAGGTAAACAGCTTGGCCGCATTGAGGGGCTGGGTCAGATCGTGGCTGACCGCCGCCAGAAAACGGCTCTTGGATTGATTGGCCCGCTCCACCTGCTGGTTCACCAGCAATAGTTGGCGGTTGAGTTCGGAGAGCTCACAGGTACGCTCGGCCACCCGCGCCTCCAGATGTTCGTTCGCTTCGCGCAGCACCCGCTCCGCATCACGAAACGGGGTGATGTCGGTAAAGGTCATGACGAAACCACCGGCGGGCATGGGGTTGCCCTGCATCTCGATCACCCGCCCGTCCGGGCGCTCCCGCGCCGAGATATGGGCGCTGCCCCGCTTCATAAAGGCGACCCGCCGCGCCACGTGCTCCTCGATATCGCCGGGGCCACAGAGCCCCTGCTGGGCGTTGTAGCGGATGATCTCCTCGATGGGGCGCCCTGCCTGAATAAGCCCCGGCGGATAGTGGAACAGCTCGATGTAGCGGCGGTTCCAGGCGACCAGCCGAAGCTCCCTGTCCACCACCGAGATCCCCTGCCCGATATGCTCAATCGCCCCCTGCAGCAGGCCGCGGTTGAAGCGAAACACGTCGGATGCCTCATCGACGATGGTGGCGATCTCCTCGAGCTGCATGTTGCGCCCCTGCAGGGCAGAGGCAAGCACCAGCCGTGCCGACGAGGTACCAAACACCCCCGCCAGCAGCCGCTCGGTGTGTGCAATCAGCTCGGCCGAAGCCTGCATCTGCGGAGCAAGGGTGCCGCCCCGCTCACCGGCGAAGCGACCAAAAGCGCGCTTGACCCGGCTTGAGCCGACAAAACGAGCCGCCAGCATCTCCAGCTCCTTGACCGAGACCCGCGCCTGATAGAGGGCGGCGGTATCGCGGCTCGGCTTGCCGACAAAGTTGGCCGCCTGCAGCCGCTCGCTCACCGCAGGGCGCGACAGAAGCGAGCCTGCCACATAGCCGAGCAGGTTGAAGAGCAGGCTCAGGAAGATGCACCAGGCCCCGAGACTCAGCTCGCGAAACGCGGGCCAGTCCGGCGGCGCCAGCAGCTCGGCCAAGGGCGAGCCCGCCAGCAAGCCACTCTCCACCAGCAGAGTCACGAACCAGAGGCTCACTCCGAGGCTCAACCCAAGATAGACCCCCTTGCGATTGCCGTGGCGCCAGTAGAGACCGAGCAGCAGAGCCGGCGCAAACTGGGCCACCGCGCCAAAGGAGAGGTAACCGATGCGCGACAAGCTGGTGAGATCGCCGAGCCATAGGTAGAGCCCCCAGGCCGCCAGCAAGATCAGCAGGATGGCGCCACGGCGCACCTGCAACAGCAGACGCACCAGCCGCTCGTCGCGCCCCTGCCGCCAGAAGCGGCGCAGCAGCACCGGCAGCACCAGATCGTTGCTCACCATGATGGCCAGCGCGATGGTGCAGACGATCACCATGCCGGTGGCCGCCGAGGTGCCGCCGAGAAAAGCCAGCATCGCCATGCCATCGAAACCGAGGGCCATCGGCAGACTGATCACATAGGTGTCGGAGGCCATGTCGGCCCCCACCCACTGTTTGCCCGCCAGTGCCAGCGGCCAGATAAAGAGCCCCATCACGAACAGGTAGAGCGGGAAGATCCAGCGCGCCCAGTGCAGATCCTGCCCCTGATTGTTCTCCACCACAGTCACATGAAACTGGCGCGGCAGGCAGATAACAGCGCACATCGCCAGCACCGTGTAGATGGCAAGCTCCAGCAGGTTGCCGGGGCTCACCGCCACCACCTGCGCAAAGAAGTCACGGGTCACCTGCTCGTGAGCCTCGCCCGGTTTGCTCAGGATCAGCCAGAGGGCAAAGCCCCCCACCGCGATAAAGGCCAGCAACTTGACCACCGACTCGAAAGCAATGGCCACCACCATCCCCCTGTGGTGCTCGGTGGCATCGAGATGGCGGGTGCCGAACAGGATGCTGAACAGCGCCAGCAGCAGAGTGACCCCGAGCGCCAACTCGCTGGTATTGCTGGTCGGGCTGATGCCGCCACTGTTGACCATCAGCAGATCCAGCCCGGTGACGATGGCTTTGAGCTGCAATACCAGATAGGGGAGGATCCCCATGATGGCGATGAGGGCGATCACCATGGCGAGCCGCTGGGATTTGCCGTAACGGGCGGCGATAAAGTCAGCGATGGAGGTGATGTGCTCGCGCTTGGCCACCAGAATAAGGCGGGCCAGCAGCCGCCAGCCAAACAGAAAGACCAGCATGGGGCCAAGGTAGATGGGCACCGGCGACCAGGGCGATTCACTCGCCTGCCCCACGGTGCCGAAGAAGGTCCAGGAGGTGCAGTAGACTGCCAGCGACAGGCTGTATAGCAGCGGTTGCCCCTTGAGACGGTGCCGTTTGTGCTTGTCTGCCACGAAGGCGATCAGAAACAGCAGCCCCAGATAGGTGAGCGACAATCCGATCAGCAGCCATCCCTGGTGCATCGATAACTCCTTGTCCATGTTGAGTTTTTGTATACAACCTCGCCAGTCTAGAGAGGCAGCAGCCAAAAGTCATCCCCTTCGAACGGATTGAAATTATCGTTTTTCAATAAGTTTAGCCTTGACTCTATATCGCAAAACGATAAACACTAGCATCTGTTTATTGATAAACAATAATTTCATGCGCGCACGCTCCATCTTTTTTCTCTTTCAAGCAAGAGGTGAAACGATGAAACACCATACGCTCGGACACATCAGCGACCTGATCGAATGGTGCCTGCTGCTGACCCTGCTGACAGCACCGTTCATGGCCCTAATCTTTCTGTCACATTCCATCTGGAGATAAACGATGAAACACAACAAGCTCGAACGAATGAGCGGCCTGATCGAGTGGGTTCTGCTATTTGCACTGGTGGCCACCCCACTTATGACCGTCATGGGAGCCTGGTCACACCTGTTGGGTGGCAACGACTATCTGCATCAGGAGCTGGTCGATGCCCTGGCAGTGAATGACGGTTCCACACTCAGTAATGTCCCACTGAACATGCCCTCACCAGTAGTGACCACTACGGCCCCCTCGATTGCCGACTACCCCCTCAATGTGGGTACCCGCCTGCTGGCGACCTTGGTCATGCTGCTGCCTGATGTAGTTTTCATGCTCATCCTGTGGCAACTGCTCCAGCTGTTTCGTGGCTATCGATGCGCCATGCTGTTCACCTTCGACCAGATCCGTCGTTACAAAATGATCGGACTGCTGCTGTGTGCCAGTTTCATCGCCGAGATCATCACCACGCCACTGCTGGATATAGCGCTCACTCTGCAAGGCCCTGAACTGCACGGCACCATCAATATCAGCTCCTCAAACTTTCAGTTGCTGCTGGCCGGATTGATCGTCTCAGCGCTGGCACTGGTCATGCGCGAGGCCAAACTGCTGGCCGATGAACAGCAACTGACGGTGTGAGGAACATATGCCCATTATCATCCGCCTCGATGCCCTGCTGGCCGAGCGCAAAATGACCGCCCGCGAGCTGGCCCAGCGCATCGACATCACCGAGGCCAATCTCTCGATCCTCAAGAATGGCCACGCCAAGGCGGTGCGCTTCTCCACTCTGGAGGCCATCTGCCGTGAACTCAATTGCCAGCCCGGCGATCTGCTGGGCTACGAGCAGGAGCACTAACCCCTTATGAGTCGTCATATCACCCTGTTTGCCCTGTGGCTGCTGCCGCTGTGGGCCTGCGCTGGCAATGACGCGAGCGGCCCCCGCTATCTTATCGAGCGGGGCGCCAGCGCCAATGTGCTGCAAGTGCGCCTCACCATGCAGGGCAAGCCCCCTTTTACCCTGCTCCCCGCTCGTCAGTTGCCGGGCAGTGCCACGCCGGTTTCCCCCGCGCAGGTCTGCCTTGCAGACAACCAGCCGGTTGCCCTCAACCAGCCCTTCTCCTGCAAAGAGGTTGGCTGGCAGATCACGCTCACACCGGCTCCGACAGTGGGTGCGGATGCCTCGGCCCAACAGTCGCTTCTGTTCGCTCCCAACCAGTGGCTATTGACCGAATGGGGTAACTTTGTGCGCCAGCAGGGGAGCCGCCAAGGGAAGGTATGTCTGCCGGATGGCAGCTGCCAACCGTTACCGGATGTCAACCAGCCACCGCTGATCTTGCCATTTGGTCTGCAAACTGTGCCCGTCACCAAGCCGGATCCGCGGCTGGTGCTGAGCCATGACGAGACCGCCAATCAGCTCGATCTGCCGGCCTTGCAGCAGCAACTGAATGAGATCATCGACTATCTGGCCTTCCAGCTCGATGTGGATCCACCCACTCACCCGTGGCAACTGGTGTGGCTGGGGCGGGATGTGGCGACCCGCTCTCTCGGCGGCGCCGCCGGAGATCAGGTGTTTGTCGCCAACTACCCCACCGAGGCTGGCAAACCGACGCCACAGGCCCCCTTGCGCCTGCTGCGCACCTCGGCCCACGAGGCGGTGCATATCCTGAGCGCTCGCCACTCTGCTCCACAACCCACCTGGGTCAACGAGAGCCTCGCCGAGTACCTTGCCATCAAGGCGCTACGCCGCTTTCGGCTGCATCAAGTCACGGCGGTCAACGAGCTGGCCGAGTGGGGCAAACAGCTGCCCCATAGCGATAGCGGTCTCTATCGGGCGGCCCGCGAGGTGATGGCTGGCGATCGCTCCTACTACCCGCTCTTTTACGTCAAGGGGAGCGCCTTCTGGGAAGCGCTGGAGCGGGAGCTGCAACACAATGACGTGACGCTGCCCCAACTGCTGCCCCAACTGGGCTGGCTGCCGGATGGCCGCTTTGATGCCGCATCCAATGAGCTGCTTGCCGGCACCATCGGCTCGGATACCTGGCGCCGCCTCAGCCGCCTCTATCTTGGCGAGCAACAGTAACGCCGCAAACCGCAGCAACGAAAAAGGGAGAGCCGTGGCTCTCCCTTTTGTTAGGTGATGATTCAAATAGACAAATATCAGGCTGGAGCACTCTCCTGCGCAGACGGCGCAAAGGGGCGCAGCCGCAGGAAGAACACCGGCAAGACCACCAGCACCATCAGGAAGAAGATGCCACCGCCGAGAGGCTCGAACAGCACGCCGCAGAGCGCCATCAGGGCCGCCACCGTCATACCGAGGCCAAGGGCCGCATAGAGCGCCTGGGTCGGGATCAACTGCTCGGCGGGTAGCTGGCGAGTCATGAAACGCACCGCCCCGAGATGACTCATACCGAACGTCACCGAGTGGAGCAGTTGCCCCAGCACCAGCACCCACAACTCGGTCGAGGCCCCCAGCAATACCCAGCGCACCACGCAACCGATGGCACCAGCGATAAAGAGGCTCTGGGCGCCAAAGCGCTGCAAGAACCGCTTGTCAGCGGCGAACATGCAGATCTCGGCTACCACCCCGAGCGCCCAGAGATAGCCGATGATGGTGCCGCTATACCCTTGCGCCTTCCAGTAGATGGCGCTGAAACCGTAATAGGCGGCGTGGCTCCCCTGCAGCAGAGCGGTCAGCAGCAAGAAACGACGTACCGGTGCGCTGCGCAGGGTTGCCAGCAAGGACGCCTTGGCCCGCTCGCCCTGACTATCCTGTGGCGCCGGATAGAGCGGCAGCCAACTGAGCAGCAGCATCAGCACCAGCCCCGCCACCATGGTGTGCAAAATCCAGTCGCTGCCGAAGTTGCCCACCAGTGCCCCCACCAGCGTCGAGGCGACAATAAAGGCAAACGAACCGCACAGCCGCACCTTGCCGTAATCGAGGTGCGCCTGCACCACCATGCGGGTTGCCAGCGCCTCCCCCACCGGCATCAGGGTCGGATAGATAAAGTTCGCCAGCAGGGTCAAACCCACCAACCACCAGAGGTGATGGCTGAGATAGAAGCCGAGAAACGCCAGCAGACTGACCAGGGAGAGCAACCGGGTAACCGGCAGCAGATGGCCCGCCCCCTTGATCTGCCCCATCACCATCAGGTTGCCGGCAAAGCGGATCGCCATCCCAGCCCCCAGCAGGAGACCAATCATCTCGGCGCTGACGCCCACCCCCTCCAGCCAGAGCGACCAGAACGGCAAGTAAGCACCGTAGACAAAATAGAAGGCGCCGAAAAAGAGCGCTAACCAGGAAAACGCGGGCATAGATCCTCTGCAACCGGATGACGGGAGCAGAATGATAACCCATCCTCCCCCGCAGATCCCGATGGAAACCCCGCGCAGAAAACGAAAAACTTCAATAAAATTGAACTATTACCGAATAGGCGGGGTCTACTTGATAACACCTCCTCCTGGTTAGTGTTGCAATCCTTCCACCCGCCCACGGCGGGTTTCTTTTTTTAGGCAAACATCTGCTCTGCGCCATCGTCACAACATGGCGGCGACAAAAAAGGGGCCGAAGCCCCTTTGATCATCTGCGTCTGTTGTTTGCTCTTTAGAATACGTATTTGACCCGTGCACTCAGGTTGCGGCCCGGTTCGGTCATCATGCTGTTATCGGAGCCCTCGGCACGACCGGCGATGCGCTCGTAGCTGGTGTACTCCTTGTCAAACAGGTTGAAGACCCCGACGTTGAGCTGCAGATCGCTCATCGGGTTGAACTGAGCGTACATATCCACCACACCCCAACCTGCGCTCTTCACGTAATCGTTGCCTTTGCTGTCTTTACGGACTTTGTCCATGTCGTCAGCAAAGCGCAGCGCGGTGTTGAAGTTCCATTGGGCCTGTTCCAGACGCACACCGACCGAGCCGTTGAGCGGGCTCAGGCTGTTGATGTAGTTGCCATCCCCATCCTTGCCTTCGATGTAGGCGAGGTTGCCCCAGACATTGACGATGTCGTTGAGCCAGTAATCCGCCTTGGCTTCGACCCCTTTGGTGGTCGCCTTGCTCAGGTTCTGGTACTGGTAGACGGCGGTGCGCCCCTCTTTGCCCACTTCCACCATCTCGATGAAGTCTTCAAACTTGTTGTAGAAGCTGGCTACTTCATAGCTGAAGCCGTTGCTGCTGCCACGCACGCCGAGATCGATGCCGTCGCTGCTCTCCGGATTGAGGTTCGGGTTGGGCTCGATGCGATAGCCGTACGCCTGATGGTTCAGAGTGGAGAAGGCGCTGTCATACATGGGGGCCTTGAAACCGTGGCTGTACTGGGCGAACAGGTTGGCCGCCTCGTGGGCCTTGAACACCAGGCCCAGCTTGGGTGACAACTCCCCTTCGGAGAACTTGTGCAGCTTGTCGCCGGTATAGGCCGGATCGTTGTCCGGGGTCATCCGGTAGTAGTCATAACGGGCACCCGGGGTCAGCACCCAGCGCTCGCCAAACTTGATCTCGTCAAAGGCCCACAGGGCGCTGCGCTCGCTGGTGGTAGCCGGGAAGCTCAGCTCGTTGTAGCCGACAAAATCACCGGGAGTCGTCGGCCCCTTGTAACGGGTACGTTCGTTGTCGGTGTGCTCGTATTCAGCCCCCCAAGCCAGGCGGTGGTTGGCGACTGCCTTGTGGAACTGCAGCTGGGCGCCGATGTTCTTCTGATCGAACACGTTGTGATCCAGCGAGTTTTTGGTCACATAGGGGTTGCCGGGGCTGACTGGATACTTGGATGAGGCGTACTGATCCAGCGTCTGCTTGGTGCGGGCGAAATAGACCTTGCTATCCATCCGATCGGCCCAGCCTTGATTCAGCGCGATGCCGTGATCCAGCACCACTGAGAGGTTGTCGGTCTGCTTGTCGGTGATGGGCTGATCAAAGACACGGGCAGTGCCGGTACCGACCTTGTTGAGCTTGACCGCATCCGGCTCCTCGCCATCGGTCAGGTAGTCAACGGTCAGCTTGAGGAACTGCTCATCGGAGAGGTTCCACTTGCTCTTGAGCAGCAGGGCGTGGGTACCGATATCGAAGTCGTTCTTGGTGGAGTCGAAATTCTGGGTCACACCGCCATCGCGCCAGGTGTAGCGCAGCAGGTTCTCCACTTCACCAGTGCGCAGGGCGCCGGTAAAGCCCGCCATCTTCTGGTGGCTGCTGGAGGCGTAACCGCTGGTCACATCCAGATAACTATCCTTGCCCTTGAGGAAGTCGCTGGCATCCTTGGTGGTGATGGCAATCACGCCACCCAGCGCATCGGAGCCGTAGGCGGCAGACGCCGGCCCCTTGGCCACTTCTACCTGCTTGATCATGTCGGTATCGAAGTAGCTCTGGCCAACCCCGCCCTTGCTGTAGGCATCGTTCTGGCGCACACCGTCGCGCACCACCTTGACCCGGTTTTCCCCCATGCCGCGGATGATGAAGGTCTGCGCATCCCCCTGACCGCCCAGCACGGTCACACCGGGTTCGTAGCGGAACAGGTCGGCGACGTTGGTGACGACCTGCTCTTCAATCTGCTTGGCGGTGATCACCGAGATGGGGCCGGAGACATCTTCCAGTTTTTGCTCCATCCGTGAGCCGCTGACGACCACGACTTCATCCGCCTTCTGGGTGGCAGCAAAGACCTGGGAGGAGAGACCGGCCGCCACGGCGAGGGCAACCAGAGAGAGTGCGTTATGATGGGTCACAGCGAATCCTTATTGAGAACTGTTATCAAACAGGCCGCATATTACCCGGCTCTCGACAAAGATCAACAAGAAACGAAATCATTCTCATTTGTTTTGAACCAAATTGGTTTTACACTGTCGCCCTGTGTTGCCCTTATTCTCTATTAGCCCCCCGAGATGCACCGGCATCCGGGCATATCAGCCGTGAGATCCCATGATTAGACGACTTCCCCTGCTCGCCCTGCCGCTGCTACTGGCAGCCTGTGCCACCCCAACCCAGCCAACCGTGTCATCACAGTTGCAGACGCTCTATGACTACCGGCTAAGCAGCGAGGGAGATGCAGACCTGACGCTGGAGCAGGCAATCGCGCGAATTGCCGACGCCGACATCATTCTGGTGGGCGAGCTGCACAGCCATCCCGCCGTGCATCTGTTGCAATCGCGCCTGCTGAGCGGGCTCTACACCGCAGGTCAGCAGCACGGTCGGCCATTGGTCCTCTCCATGGAGCAGTTCAGCCGCGCCGATCAGAAGACGCTGGATGCCTATCTGGCGAACCAGATTGGTGAAGCGGCCTTGATCCGCGAAGGCAACGCCTGGCCCAACTATCCGAGCGACTACCGCCCGCTGGTGGAGTTTGCCAAGGCTCACCGTATGCCGGTGATCGCCGCCAACGCCCCCAAGCCGCTGGTGAGCTGTGTCGGTCAGGAGGGGGCTGAGTGGCTCGACAAACTGCCAGCCACACGTCGCAACCAGCTGGCCCGCCAGCTGGCGCTGGGGGATGACCCCTACCGCCAGAAATTTATGGCCTCCATGCACCACGGCGATGCCGACAGCAACGCCCGCCGCTTCGCCGCCCAGACCAGCTGGGATGACACCATGGCCGAGAGCATGGTGGATTATCTCGCCAAGCACCCGGGCCAGCAGATCATGCATATCGCCGGCAATTTCCACGTCGAGGGGGGGCTTGGGCTCGCCAGTCGCATCGCCAGCCGCAATCCTGCCCTCAAGGTGGCGCTGGTCGTGCCCCGCACAGATGAGACCTCTGTTGCAGATCCCGCAGCCGATGTGCAGGTAACCATCATGCCGCTGCCTAAGCGCTGGCAAAACAGTGACGAGATGAAGCAAGATATGGGCGCGCTGCATCAATCCCGCAGTCGTGACTGCAGCCAGTGGCTGCAACCCTAATCTTCCAGGAAACGGCGGGTAAAATATGGATGTGTTACTGATCATCGATGTGCAGCAAGGCTTGTTCAACGAGCCCCGTTACCGCCAGGAGCAGGTGCTGGCCAATATCAATCGGGCTGCGGCCCATGTCAGGCAGCAACAGGGACGGGTCATCTATATCCAGCATGACTCGCCCCCCGGTTCCGAACTGGAACCGGGCACCCCGGGTTGGCAGTTGCACAGTGCGCTGCAACCGGCCAAGGGAGAGAGCCGGGTGCGCAAAACGGCCTGTGACAGCTTTCTCGACACCGAGCTCGCCTTCCTGCTGGCCGAGCAGCCGGTCGATCGACTCATTCTCTGTGGCTGCGCCACCGATTTTTGCGTCGACACCACAGTGCGCAGTGCAGCCTCCCATGGGTACGAGGTGCTGGTGTTGAGCGATGGTCACACCACCGCCGATCGCCCCCACCTTAGCGCGGCCCAGATCACCGAGCACCATCACTGGATGTGGCGCCACCTCAGCCTGCCGGAGGGGCGCAGTGTCACCCTGCTCACCACCGACGAGCTGCTGGCAGT
This sequence comes from Aeromonas sp. 600724, assembly GCF_049175135.1. Taxonomy (NCBI): domain Bacteria; kingdom Pseudomonadati; phylum Pseudomonadota; class Gammaproteobacteria; order Aeromonadales; family Aeromonadaceae; genus Aeromonas; species Aeromonas sp. 600724. Next base: position 222,791 of record NZ_JAAKUM010000003.1, read on the forward strand.
AACACCCGCCCTGCAGCCGTGCTAATCTGCGAACCTCGCCTCGTTTCTCACTGGAGTCTGTCGTGCGCCTGTTGTCTGCCACCCTGTTGTTGATTGTTCCCCTGCTGTCGGCCTGCTCCAGCTTGCCCGGACAGAAGTATGACGGGCCGGAACCCCTGTTTCTGACCCACATCAACGAGGAGGGGAGCAAGCGGTTCACCTTTGAAGCCGCACCCAACGACACCTTGCCGCGCGGCCTCTCGGCGGCCCAGAGCCAGCGGCTGCTGGAACAGCGGGAGGCGTTACAGGAGAACCTGCTGACCGAGACCCTGGCGACCAAGCAGTATTGCCGTCAGGGGTACATCGTGCTGAGCCAGACCTCCTGGAAGGTGCGGGGGGAGTGCAACGAAACGGCCACCGACGCCGATCGTCGCGCCTTTCCCAACAAGGCCAGCTGGCAGGATTGAACAGGCCGGATGAGATAACGCAATAAAAACGGGCAGCCCAATGGCTGCCCGTTTTGTTATGACGGCTGTCGTGGTCGACAGGGATCGTCAGACCGGCGCATCGGCCGGGCTGGTGAGCTCGGCACCGGTGTCGATGCGCTTGTGCCCCTCCACCAGATGGACGAAATCAACCAGCTCGTCACCGGAGACCGCGAACGCCTGGCCGAAGCCCTTGACGAACAGCCCCTGCTCCGGCTTGAGGCGGAACAGTTTGAAATCCTTGAGGTTGGAGAGACCCTTGATGATCTCGCCAAAACGCCCCTCCAGCGCCGCCACCGCCTTGCTCCAGCGGGCGTCGTCACGGGCCACCACTTCAGCCACCGCATCGAAGGTCAAGCGCTTGCGGGCAAACAGCTCGCGGGCACCGCTCTCATCCTCGATCAGCATCAGGGATACTCGCGGCACCTGTTGCAGGTTACGGGCGTGGCGAGCGATCTCGGAGATCAGCACATAGTAGCCATCTTCCTGCAGCACGAACGGGGCATAGCTGGCGTTGGGATTGCCTTCGCCATCGACGGTGGCGAGCTGCAGGGTGCGGCAGCTGTCGCGAAACTCGCGGATCTCCGGTTGCAGACGGTTCTGCAGACGCTCCTGACGTTCACTCATGCTTTGACTTCCTCTTGAGAGTTGTGGCGCAGCGCCATGAAACGGGTGACCTGATCGGCCAGCAACTGGCGTTTCTCGTCGCGACCCAGATAGACCTTGAAAATGCAGCGGCCGGAGTGACCGAAGAACTGGAAGGAGTGCCCCTCCTTGCCCATGAACAGCTTGCTGACCAACGCAATCCCCGCCACGTTGTCGAGCTTGAGGTGACCATGCAGCTCACCGTCGCGGCCCATCAGGTTGTAGTAACCGCGTGCATCCTTGCCTTTCGGGAAGGGGGCTTTTACCTCGAAGATGGAACCTTCTGATTCGACGATGGTGGTCACCGGGCCCCAGTCGGCCAGATCTTCCAACAGACCTTGTGCGCGATCGGCGGGCAGCAGGGTCACCAGCTCGGCGGGCAGATGGCGAACCACCTCCCATTCGCTGATGGCAAGCTGGGCAGCCAGGGTGGACGGATGAGCGCCGGGATCCTGCTCCAGCAGCGCGTGAATGCGTTGTGCAATGCTCATGTTTTCTCCCTCTGCGGGACCAGGTCGTCCCGCTGTTTATCATGGCGGCTACTCTAATAAAGCACCGGAATCAATGCAATTGATAATTGCTATCATTATCAGTGCATTTTTTCTAAAGCCTTGATATTCTCGGCGGCACACCCGTTTCATTCACCCCTTCGGAGGTTAGCATGGGCCGTCGTCTTGCCCTCGCCATCACCCTGCTCTGCAGTTCACTATCCCCCTTCTCTGCCGTTGCCGCCGACGGACAGAAAGAGCGTATCGTCAGTATCGGCCCGGCCACCACAGAACTCATTCTGGCCCTTGGCGGTGAATCGAGCCTGATCGCCACCGATGTCAGCAGCCCCTTGCCAAAAGGGTTGCCCAAGGTGGGCTATCACCGGGCGCTGGCCGCCGAAGGGATCCTGAGCCTCTCCCCCACCCGACTGGTGGGCAGCGACGAGATGGGCCCGGCCCCGACCCTGGATCAGCTACGTCGTGCCGGGGTCAAGGTGGAGGTGCTGGATACCGCGCCGACCCTCGCCAACCTCAACCAGCGTATCGACACCCTCGCCAGCCTGCTGGGCGACAAAGCCGCTGGCGATCGCCTGAAGGCAGAGATCCAGGCTCAGACCGATCAGCTGGCGGCGCAAGCCAAACAGAACAAGCCGCTCAAGGTCGCCTTCCTGCTGCTGCACAAGGGGCAACCCACCAGCATCGCCGGGGGGGACACCACCGCCAGCGCGCTGATTTCGCTGGCAGGCGGCATCAATCCGGTCGCCGAGTTGCGCAACTACAAGCCGGTATCCGCCGAATCCCTCATCGAGATGCAGCCCGATCTGGTACTGGTCAGCGGTCGTGACTGGCAGCAATATGCCGACCCGGCCAAGGTGCTGGCAGAAGTGCCCGCCCTGGCCGCCACCCCGGCTGGTAAGCGTAACGCCATTCACGCCATCGACGGCCACGCCCTGCAAGGGGGCCTGAGCCTCAACTCCCTGCAACAGGCGAACCAGATCGCCCAGTGGATCAAGCAGGGGTCATGATGCGGTTACCCCTCTCCTGGCTGCTGGCCTTCACCACGGCCGCACTGGCGCTGTTGCTGCTCGGTTCGCTGGCAACCGGCCCCATGACCCTCACCCTGGGCGAGAGTCTACGGGCGCTGTTTGCCGGGCAGGAGAGCGGGATTGAGTCGCACAAACTGCTGATCGTGCAGGAAATTCGCCTGCCTCGTACCCTGCTCTGCATCGCAGTGGGGGGGATCCTCGGGCTCTGTGGCGCCGTGATGCAGGGGCTGTTTCGCAACCCCCTGGCTGACCCCGGCATCATAGGTGTCTCCGGCGGTGCGGCACTCGGTGCGGCGCTCGCCATCGTGCTGCTGGCCCCCCTCGGCCAGCAGCTGCAAGCCACCATCGGGGTTGGTCTGCTGCCGCTGCTCGCCTTTCTCGGCGGCGCGCTCACCACCACCCTGGTCTATCTGCTCGGCACCCGTGAGGGGGGCACCTCGGTCACCGTCATGCTACTGGCCGGGGTCGCCATCACGGCGCTCTCCGGCGCGGTGATCGGCCTGCTCACCTATCTGGCGGACGATCAGATGCTGCGCAACCTGAGCCTGTGGCAGATGGGAACGCTGGCGGCAGGCAAACCGGCCGATGTGGCGCTGGCCCTGCTCACTCTGGCGGCCCTGCTGTGGCTCTTTATGCGCGATGCCAATCCCCTCAACGCCCTGCTGCTGGGTGAAGGAGAGGCTCGTCATCTGGGAGTCAATGTGCAATCCCTCAAGCGCCGCCTGATTCTGCTCACCGCCGCGGGCGTCGGGGTGGCGGTGGCGGTATCGGGGATGATCGGCTTCGTCGGGCTGGTGGTGCCCCATCTGGTGCGCCTGCTGGCGGGCCCCAACCACGTCAGGTTGCTGCCGCTCTCGGCCCTGCTTGGCGCCGCTCTGCTGCTGGCAGCCGATATGCTGGCACGCACCCTGCTGGCCCCGGCCGAGCTGCCGGTGGGCATCATCACCGCCCTGCTCGGCGCCCCCTTCTTCATCTGGCTGCTGGTAAAAGGCCGCCGCGCCCTGTGATACGGACTGTTATGCAACCACTCTCATCCTCACTCTCCTCCCCCCTGTTGAGCTGCACCCGACTCAGCCTGCGCCGTGGCCAGCGCCTGATCCTGGATGGGCTCGATCTTAGTCTCGAGAGCGGCACCCTCACCGCGCTGCTCGGCCCCAACGGGGCGGGCAAGAGCTCGCTGCTCAAGTGCCTGACCGGCGAGCTGGAATATGAGGGTTCCATCACCCTGTTTGGCGCGGATCGCCAGCAGTGGGACAGCAGCCAGCTGGCCCACCGGCTCGGGGTATTGCCGCAAAGCTCCTCTCTCAACTTCCCCTTTCTCTGCGAGGAAGTGGTCGCCATGGGGCGCTTGCCCCACAGTGAACCGGCGGCGCGGCGTGACGAGATTGTGGCAGCGGCCATGACCCATGCCGGGGTCGAGCATCTGGCCAAGCGGCTCTATCCGGGGCTCTCCGGCGGCGAGCGGCAGCGGGTGCAGTTTGCCCGGGTGCTGGCGCAGATCTGGCAGGCCCCCTCCCCGACCGAGCAAGCCGAGCAACCCCGCCTGCTGCTGCTCGACGAACCCACCTCGGCCCTCGATCTGAAATATCAGCACCAACTGCTGGCTATGGCCCGGGCGCTGGCCAGTCGCAACACCGCCGTGCTGGTGGTGCTGCACGACCTCAATCTGGCGGCGCGCTATGCCGATCGGCTGGTGATGCTGGAGCGGGGCAAACTGATGGCCGATGGCACACCAGCCGAAGTGCTGACCCCTGAGCTGATCGCCCGTCTCTATGATTATCCGGCACAGGTGATCCATCACCCCGAGAGCGGCCTGCCTATGGTAGTGTGACAAATTCAGAGTGCGGTAACGGCAGGAAGCGCGCTATTCATCACGAAAACTGCAGCGTATAAACCGGTTTTTCACACCCCATATCGCCCTGCTAACATTCATCATCGCCAGCTATATGGTGTGAATATCCTCACACTTTACTCAGGCAAAATCCCCGCAGCATCGCCGTCTACTTATAATGGCGCCGCCTCACAGAAGGCATAACTCATTGATGCTACGGAACAATTACAATGAAAAATATCAACAAGACCCTACTGGCTGCCGCCATCTCTCTCGGGATGCTGGCAGGCTGCAACAGCGACAACGACTCAAAGGCAGCTGATCCCATGGTTCGTTTTGCCACCTTCAACCTCTCTTTTGACCGCACTGCCGCCGGTATGCTGACCGGTGAGCTGGCACTGACCCGCACCGAGCAGGATGCCCTGCTGGCCCGCCTCGCCGAAGGGAGCCTGAGCGGCGCCACGGAAACCAAAGCCAAGAACGTGCAGCAGATCCGCAACGTGGCGGAGATCATCCAGCGCACCCGCCCGGATGTGTTCCTGCTCAACGAGTTCGACAACGACGGCAAAGGCGAGAGCACCGCCGACCTGAAAGCCTTCAACGACAACTATCTGGCTCACGCCCAGCACGCAGAGGTGACGGCCATCAGCTATCCGGTGATGCAGCACTTCGCCACCAACACCGGCCTGATGAGCGGTTATGACCTCAATCTGGATGGCAAGGTCAACAGCGGCCCCGACGATGCCTGGGGCTTTGGCAACTATCACGGCCAGTACGCCTTTGCGGTGATGTCCAAATATCCCATTGACACCAAGCAGATCCGCACCTTCCAGAACTTCAAGTGGAAGGATATGCCGGGCGAGCAGAACCCCATCATCGATGACTGCAACAATCCCAAGGTCAAGATCCCGGCCAGCCGCCAGTGTGGTGATGCCTGGTATTCAGACGCAGCCTGGCAGCAGTACCCGCTCTCCTCCAAGAACCACGCCGATGTGCCGGTACGGATCAAGACCGAGAAGGGGGAAGAGGTGATCCACTTCCTGATCTCCCACCCGACCCCGCCGATCTTTGCCAATGCGGCGCGTCACACCGTCAAGCACAACCGCGCCGAGATCGCCTTCTGGAACGACTACGTCAAGGGTCTCAACTACATGACCGATGACAAGGGCACCAAGGGTGGGCTGGCCAAAAACGCCAAGTTTGTCATCGCCGGCGATCTCAACGCCGATCCGCTCACCGGTGACGGTGACCTGACCGCCATTCAGGATCTGCTAAACAACCCGCTGATGAATCAGGCCATCACCAATGGCACCCTGATCCCGGTCAGCGAAGGGGGCCCGGAGTGTGTCAGCAAGGGGACCGACTGCAAACGCAACCTCAATCGCCCCAACCCGGAGCGGATCACCAATAGCAGCGTGCTGCAGCTGGATCACGTCATCCCCTCCGCCAACCTCAACGCGGTGAAGAGCGGTGTCTACTGGCCTGCCAGCTTCGAGGCCGGTTATCACCTGGTCTATGATGCGAAACTCGGCATCGCCAAGGGAGTCAGTTCGGATCACCGCATGGTGTGGGTCGATCTCAAACTCGACTAACCCTGCCATGACCCCGCTGCGGCGGGGTCTTTTATTGGCGAGGGGTGGCGCGTTGACCACGGCTCATTAATCCACCGCTTGGCATGGCATCCCCCATCCATAACAGTTGAATGGGCCTCGCGATCACAGAACCGCCGCGCCAATGGTGGTAGCATGCCTCCTCTTGCCATCCGGCCGCACGGCGGATCCGGTGGCCCTCCCTCCTCCGCTTTCACTTTTTGAGGAACGATTTGATGGAACTGCTTCTGCTTAGCAACGGTAAAGCCAACGAATTTCCGGGTCTGCTCGGCTGGGCCCGCGATCGGGTTCAGAGCCTGCTGGCTCGCAAACAGGTCAAGCGCATTCTGCTCATCCCCTACGCGGTGATCCGCAGCGACTGGGATGCCCGCGCCAACGAGCTGCAGGAGAGTCTGGGAGTCGATGCCATCAGCATCCACCACTTCGATGACCCGGTCGATGCCATCAATCAGGCGGACGCCATCTTTATCAGCGGCGGCAACACCTGGCGCCTCAACCAGATGCTGCATGAAAACAGCCTGATCGTGCCGATCCAGCGTGCCGTGCGCGAGCGGGGTGTCCCCTATGTGGGCTGGAGCGCCGGTTGCAACGTGGCGACCCCAAGCATCCGCACCACCAACGATATGCCGGTTTGCAGCGCCGCCGTGCTGCCCGCGCTGGGCCTGTTCCCGCTGCAGATCAACCCGCACTATCTGGACGCCAGCATCAGCGGCCACATGGGCGAGACCCGCGACGAGCGTCTGGCCGAATTCTGCGCCATCAACCCGAGCGAATATGTGGTGGCTCTGCGCGAAGCGAGCCTGCTGCAAATCACCGGAGCAAACGGCAGCGAGCGTCTGGAGTACTGGAGCGCCCGTGAGCAGGACTTCAAGATCTTCAAACAGGGTCAGGAGCCGCAAGCCTTTATGGACGCCGCCCCGCTGGCCGAACTGACCCCCTTCAAGGTCGGCTGAGCCACGCAGAGCACCGCGCCACTGGCAGGCGGATAGCTCGCGAAACCGTTAAAACAAAAGAGGGATGGCTCAATGCCATCCCTCTTTTTATCGTCATCTTTCGGCTGGTTGCAGCCTGATTACTCACCCTGCAGGGTCACCAACACCTTGCGGGCACCGCCATCGATGCGATGCTCGCCAAGCCAGATCCCCTGCCAGGTGCCGAGCGCCAACTGACCATCGCGGATCGGCAGTTGCAGGCTCACCCCGAGCAGGGAGGATTTGATGTGGGCGGGCATGTCATCCGGCCCCTCATAGGTGTGGCGATAGTAGGGGGCATCCTCCGGCGCCAGCCGGTGCAGATGAGCCTCCATATCGCTGCGCACGCTGGGGTCGCAATTCTCGTTGAGGGTGAGCGAGGCGGAGGTGTGTTGCAGCAGCAGGTGCGCCATGCCAATCCGGTAATCCGCCAGCATCGGCAGCTTGGCCACCAGCTCGTCCGTCACCAGATGAAAGCCCCGCGAACGGGGCTTAAGAGTCAGCAGGCACTGCTGCCACATCAGACGTACTCCATAAAGACGCGGGAGGTGAGTTTGGTGATGAGCTCGTAGGGGATGGTGCCAATCTCGTCGGCCACCCGCTCCACCGGCAACCCCTCGCCCCACAGCACCGCCTCGTCACCGGCCTTGTCGGTTGCGCCGGGCCCAAGATCTACCGTGCTCATATCCATGGAGACACGCCCCACCAGCGGCACGATGCGGCCGTTGATCAGCACGGAAGTGCCATTGGGCGCCATGCGCGGATAACCGTCACCGTAGCCGATGGCGATCACCCCGAGCCGGGTATCGCGATCCGACACCCAGTTGGCGCCATAGCCCACCGGCTCGCCCGCCTTGTGATCCCGCACCGCAATCAGCTGGGTCTTCAAGGTCATCACCGGCTGCAGGTCGTAATCGGCCGCCACCGTGTTGGGGAAAGGCGACACGCCATAGAGGATGACGCCGGGGCGAACCCAGTCGCAGTGGGAGTCTGGCCAGGCCAGAATGCCCGCCGAGTTGGCCATGGCCCGCTCGCCCGCCAGCGGTGCGGTCAACTTGCTGAACAAGTCGATCTGCTCGCGGGTAGTAGGCTGCTCCAGCTCATCGGAGCGGCTGAAGTGGGTCATGATGTTGAACGGCTGCACCACGTTCTTGCACTTGCCGAGTCGTTCGATAAAGGTGGGCATCTCGTCGGCACGTACCCCGAGGCGATGCATGCCGGTGTCGAGCTTGAGCCAGGCCACCACGGGCGCTGGCAGCTCAACCTGCTCCAGCGCTTCGAGCTGCTCCCAGGTGTGAACCGCCGTCTGCAGATTGTTGGCCGCCAGCACCGGCAGATCGTCGGCAGAGAAGAATCCCTCCAGCAGCACGATGGGTTTGACCACGGCGCAGGAGCGCAGCATCAGCGCCTCTTCGATACGGGCCACCGCATAGGCATCCGCATCCACCAGGGTGCGGGCGACCGGCAGCAGTCCATGGCCATAGGCGTTGGCCTTGACCACAGCAATGATCTTGCAAGCGGGAGCGTGGCGCTTGACCACGGCGAGGTTGTGGCGCAAGGCCGCAGTGTTGATTTGGGCAGTAGCCGCTTTCATGGTTTTCCCTTACGAGGGCACAAATGGTCTCCCCCTCATCGGGCAGAAGACCGCCACTCACTTATCGTCGTCGAAGGCCGGACCGGCATAATTGTCGAACCGGGAAAACAGGCTCTGACGGGCTGCCTTGCAGTGAATGGCAAGCGGGTCAGAGCGGTGGTGGCAATCCTGACCACAGGATTGCCATGATTGTTACTTATCAATAATCGTCGTCAAACGCCGGACCGGCGTAGTTGTCGAACCGGGAGAACTGACCCTGGAAGGTGAGGCGCACCCGGCCGATGGGGCCGTTACGCTGCTTGCCGATAATGATCTCGGCAATCCCCTTGTCCGGGCTGTCATCGTGATAAACCTCATCACGATAGATAAACATGATCAAATCCGCATCCTGCTCGATGGAACCCGATTCACGAAGGTCCGAGTTGACCGGGCGCTTGTCGGCCCGCTGTTCCAGGCTTCGGTTCAACTGGGAGAGCGCCACCACCGGGCACTGCAGCTCTTTCGCCAAGGCCTTGAGGGAGCGGGAGATCTCGCCGATCTCCAGGGTACGGTTGTCAGAGAGCGCCGGCACCCGCATCAGCTGCAGGTAGTCCACCATGATCATGGATAGGCCACCGTGCTCGCGTGCCACCCGACGGGCACGGGAACGTACATCGGTCGGAGTGAGGCCGGAGGCGTCATCGATATACATCTTGCCCTTCTCCAGCAGCAATCCCATGGTGGAGGAGAGGCGCGCCCAATCCTCGTCATCGAGCTGACCGGTACGCACCTTGGTCTGGTCGATGCGACCGACCGAGGCGAGCATACGCATGATGATCTGCTCGGAGGGCATCTCCAGCGAGAAGATAAGCACCGGCTTGTCGGCGGTGAGGGCCGCGTGCTCGCAGAGGTTCATGGCAAAGGTGGTCTTGCCCATGGAAGGACGGGCCGCCACGATGATCAAGTCCGAACGCTGCAAACCGGCGGTCATCTTGTCCAGATCGTTGTAACCGCTCGATACCCCGGTCACCCCGTTGTGGGGGGTCTTGAACAACTCTTCAATCTTGTCGACGGTCTGCTCGAGGATGAGCTTCAGGGGCTGGGGCCCCTCGTTGGCGCTGGTGCGCTGCTCGGCAATCTTGAATACCTTGCTCTCGGCAAGATCCAGCAGATCGCCGGAGGTGCGGCCCTGTGGCTCGTAGCCTGCTTCGACTATCTCGTTGGCGACCGAGATCATCTCCCGCACCACCGCCCGCTCGCGCACGATTTCGGCGTAGGCGTTGATGTTGGCGGCACTCGGGGTGTTCTTGGCGATCTCCACCAGATAGGCGAAGCCGCCCGCCTCTTCCAGCTGTTCGGAGCGCTCCAGCTCCTCCTGCAGGGTGATGAGGTCGATGGGGTTGCCCGCGTTGGAGAGGCGGGTCATGGCCTGGAAGATCAACCGGTGCGGACGGCTGTAGAAATCCTGATCGATCACCCGTTCGGCAACCCGATCCCAGGCATCGTTATCCAGCATCAGGCCGCCCAGTACGGACTGTTCGGCCTCAAAAGAGTGGGGAGGAACTTTCAGCTGTTGTGTCTTGGCGTCTTTTTTCGCCGTCACTTGCTCTGCCATACACATAAAAACCGCAGCGGGAAGGGGACGGGAATTTTACAAAAGAAAGCCAACTACGGCGAGCCCTATCTGGCGGCTCATACCATCATAAAGGGCCAAACCAGAGTCTGCTCTACCTTGACCATTTTGATTTTGCTTCGCATTTTGCGCTCCTTGCGACTCAATCTTCTGCTTTTCATCCGGTTTACTCCTCTTGTTTGACGCCGCATCGCGGCTACCTCGTTCATGAATAATTCATGCCAGAGGTGATATTGATGAATACAAGCTGCGACACAATTAGGGACAGGCAGCCTGCCATGCGCCTTGCTGAGCTTGCCAAAGCGGAGCATGCCCCACCCACAGACGAGAGTGAAAAGAGTCAAAATGAAAAAGATGCTGACCCTGTTTGCCGTGATCCTGGCCATTGGCCTGGGGGCACCTCACGCCGAAGCCAAGAAGTTTGGCGGCGGCAAATCCTTTGGTAAAAGTTACAAAACTGCGCCGGCCCAGCCTGCGGCCAAACCGGTCGACAACAAGAATCCGACACTGAATGCCCAGACTCCGCCGAAAAAGAGCGGCATGATGGGTGGCCTGCTGGGCGGCCTGCTGGCTGGCGGCCTGTTTGCCTACCTGCTGGGCAGCGGTGCCTTTGAAGGTCTGCAAGGAATGGACTTCCTGCTGATCGCCCTGCTGGCGCTGGGTGCCGTCTTCCTGATCCGTACCCTGCGCAAGGGCAAGGTCGCGACGCCACAGCCACAACAGGCGGCCTATGCGGGCTATCAGCCACCGCAATCCGCGGCCCCGCAGCAGTTTGAGCAGAGCAACAGCGCACCGCAAGCCACCGGCTTTGCCGACAGCGACGTGCCGTTCCGCCTGCCGCCGGGCTTTGACATGAACAGCTTCCTAGCCGGTGCCCGCGATCACTATCGCACCCTGCAAGAGGCGTGGAACAAGAACGATCTGGAAAAAGTGCGCGAGTACGTCAGCCCCGAGCTGTTTGAGCAGCTCAAAGCCGAGCGCGCCGAACTGACTGGCGACCAGCATACCGAAGTGATGTACGTCGATACCCAGCTGGTACGCGCCGACTACGGCAGCGACTGGGCTCAGGTGAGCGTGCGCTTCAGCGGCCGCTACATGGACCGTCAGGAGCAGGTCGAAGAAGACATCAAAGAGGTGTGGCACCTCGAACGCGATCTGGCCAAGAACAATGCCCCTTGGCATATCGTCGGTATCGAGCAGCTGTAAGGTTTAGATTGTCACTACGCAGGAGGCGGCCCATGGGCTGCCTCTTTTCATTTCATACCCTCACCTGACCTCATACAGGCGATGGCTATCGTCATTGATAATTGAAGAGTTGTGACCAATCCCAAGATGACATGTCACCACGCACATAACGACAAAGGGCAGCCACCGGCTGCCCTTTCGCATCACATCTGGAGCTATGCGCCCCGCTGACGAATCAGTTGCACCCTTCGGCAGATGTTGAGTTCAGATAGGTCACCTCATTGGACGGTTGATAATCGGCCACGTTGATCACCTTCTTGATCTCGATGTACTCCTTCAGCACGGCTGCATCCACCAAGCCGGCATTGATGGTATCGATCTTCGGATAGCCGTCACCACCGGAGGCGCTGAAGCTCGGGATCGCGAAGCTGTAGGTTGCTGACGGATCAAACGCCTTGCCACCGATGCTGGTGATATTGACGCTCTTGGCCTGGCAATCCACCGCCATATCGATACCGCCAAACTGGGCATAACCACCGGTATTGCGGGTCTTGGTTGCCACCTGACCCAGATAGGTCGCCAGATCGCTTCCCTTCATGGCCGCCTTGTTGACCGTGTTGCCAAACGGGTGCACCAGCAGCACGCTGCGGTAGGTGATATCACCGGCCGGGATGCTGTCACGCACACCACCTGAATTGACGATACCAAAGTCGACCCCCAGCTTGATGCTGGTCGCCGTGGTGATGAGACGACCCAGGTTGGTCTGCTTGTTGCGAACCGAGTTGCGATCACCAACCAGCAAGCCATCTGCCGAGCCAATGACGACATTCAGCTCTTGCTGACCTTTCTCCTGATAACCCAGCAGGGTGTTATACAGCTCGGGATCCTTGGTGATCTCGTCCTGTACGAACTGCATCTTGGTCGGGTCCTTGGTTACGACGCCGTTAGCATCGATCGCCTCGCCCTTGGCGTTGCGCTTGATCAGGTTGACCGGGATCAGCTCATAGCTGGTCAGGGTCAACTTGCCATTCTGATACTCAAACTGGGCACGGCCCACATACTTGCCCCACTCGTGAGCCTGCATGATCCAGGTGCCGTTTTGCTGGTCCGGTTGGCAGTTATCACCCGGTTTGAAATTGGCGTACTTGTTGGTGGTGCCCGGTTCCATACAGACCGGATTCTGGGAGTGGCCACCAATGATGGCATCCAGAGTCCCTGCCGGCAGTGCACGAGCCATCTCTACATCGCCCGGCGCATTGCTGCCGTGCTGACCATTCTCGTAATGGCCCATGTGGGTGATGGCGAAGACCAGATTGGCCTCCTTGTTGCTGCGGATCTGCTGGCCCAGTTTGGCCGCTTCCGTAGTCGGATCGCGGAACTCCAAGGTCTGCACGTTGTTGGGGTCAACCAGCTGGGCGGTATCTTCGGTAGTCAGGCCCAGTACGGCGACCTTGAGACCGCTCTCCAGCTTGAACACCTTGTAGGGGTCAAAGTAGTGTTTGCCACTCGCCTTGTCATAGATGTTGGCCGAGAGCATGGGGAACTGGGCCCACTTGCGCTGCTTCTCCAGTACGCTGAGGGGGTTGTCGAATTCATGGTTGCCCACTGCCATGGCATCGTAGCGAATGTTGTTCATCGCCATGAAGTCAGGCTCGGCATCCTGCAGATCGGACTCCGGCACCCCGGTATTCACGTCACCACCAGATAGCACCAACACCTCGCTGCCAGCAGCCTTGGCCTCGCTACGCAGCTGCTCGACCAGAGTCTTCTGGGCAGCCATACCATACTCATTTTCAGCGTTGTGCCAGAAACGGCCGTGGGTATCGTTGGTGTGCAGGATGGTCAGTTTGCAGACATTTTCGGTGCAGGGTGCAACGGTGTCATTGCTCGAGGTATTACAGCCAGTCAGTGCAGCAAGCACGGCCAGTGCCACGCCGCCTTTGATAAAGTTATTATTCATTTCCATATCACCTTGATTGTTTTGTTATTTATCAACCCTGTCCAGCGGGTCGGGCGCCAATATAACAAACAACAGATGACCGTTTTTCATCGATGACTCACAAATTCTGCTAATTGTGATCTTCGGCCCAACATCCGGCTTCCTGCTGATTTGTCAGGTTTTTTGTTGAGCTGTCACTCACTTGATCCCCTCCCGCACCAAGGAGACGCCACCCGGACGCGCCTTTATGGCATACTCCCCAGCCAGCCATGCCCGAGGAGATGATTTGATGGCCAAGTACGACAAGATTTCCCCCGAGACCCAGCAGGAGGCGATGAAGATTGCCCGTGCCAACCAGAAGCCGGGGCAGACCAAGGAACAGACCCAGCTTATCGCGCAAGGGATCCAGAAAGGCATCGACGAATACAAGAAACAGATGAAGGCGCGGGCCCGCGAAGCGAGCCGCCAGAAAAAAATGCAGGCCAAAGCCAGGCAGCCACAGGGCGCGCCACAAACCGAAGAACAAGACGATCAGCTGGAGCTGGTTGAAGTAAGCCATCAGCATCCCCTGCCCTGGATCTTGCTAGTGTTGAGCTGGCTGGGATTTGCAGCAGCTTGGTTCTGGTCGCACTAAGACGCGCTAGCAAACCTTTGTCCGGGATCCTCTTCACAGCCCGGGCCCGGGCTGCTGGTGATTACCTGCGAAGAGTGGTTAAATCCCGCGCCTCTTGCACCGGACTCCCTGTTTTTTGACGATCAGTTTTCAGGAAAGATGTTATGAACCCCGCTCCGCTCTATCTGCTGGCCCCTTTTGTTCTGTTCCTTGTGACCATGCTGCTCTATCGCATTTCGCCGCTGCGGGCGGTCGCCGCCGGCGGGGTACGCTGGTTTATCCTCCCCGCCTTCACCCTGTTTATTTTGCTGATCATCATCAATGGAGCCGCCAATCCCGCCCTGCGCGATCCGGCATTCCACTGGTTGATGCCGGGGCTTGGCTTTGCCCTGAGCCTGTTTCCGGCCCTGCCCAAGGCGCTGGTGCCACGGCTCGCCATCAAGGAGGGGGCCTTTGCCGCCCTCGGCCTGATGCTGATGAGCCTGGCCATGGTCTACTGATCGGCTGGCACAACCGTTAGCATGGCTCAAGGGGCGCTCTGTGACGGGCGCCCTTGTACAAACAATGGCCTGCAGGCATCTTGGTGACAGGATAACCAGCAAGGAGGCCAAATGGACAATCCGCCCGATTTCATGGCGCTGTGGGATTATCAGGATCCCGCCGCCAGCGCCCTTCGTTTTCACACCCTTCTTCCCGAAGCGCGCGCCGCCGCCGACCTGCAACTCGAACTGGAGTTGCTGACCCAAATTGCCCGTACCCATTCGCTGCTGCGCCAGTTTGCCGAAGCCCACCAGCTGCTCGACGAGATAGCGCCTCGCCTCACCGACACAACCCCCAGAGCGCGGATCCGGACTCTGCTGGAACGAGGCCGCACCTTTAACTCGGCGGGCGACAAAGCCAGTGCCAAACCGCTGTTTGAACAAGCCTGGCAGTGGGGGCTCAAGGAGAAGGAGACCTATCTCGCCATCGACGCCGCTCACATGATCGCCATCGCCGCACCATTGGAAGAGCAGAGCCGCTGGCATCAACTGGCGATGGAGCTGGCGGAACGCAGCAGTGACGAGAAGGTGCGCGGCTGGCTGGCCCCCCTTTACAACAATCAGGGCTGGACCCTGTTCGAATTGGGCCGCTTTGATGAGGCGAAAATCCAGCAGCAGAAGTGTCTGGTCTGGCATCTGCAACATAACCAGCCGGCCAAGGCGTTTATCGCTCGCTGGAGTCTGGCTCGCCTGACTCGGGCCCAGGGTCAGCACCAGCAGGCGCTGGCAGAGCTGCACCAGCTCAAGACCGATATGGCCGAGGCTGGCGAACCAGAGGATGGTTATCTGTTCGAGGAGCTGGGGGAGAATGCCTTGGTGCTGGACGATCCGCTGGCCGCGGAATACTTCTCCCGCGCCTGGTTTCTGCTGTCACAGGACCGCTGGTTCAGCACCAACGAGGGGGAGCGACTGGCCCGCCTCAAGCGCCTCGCCAAACTCTGATCCCCCAAAATAGCAAGGGCGGCACGCTAGCCGCCCTTTCTGCTGGCAAGATGGTTCAGGCCCGATTGGACTCCTCCCACCCCTGCTTTTTACGGTAAATGGTGGAGGGACTGATCTCGAGCAGGGCCGCCGCCTTGGGAATATTGCCGTCACAGCTGGCGATGGCCTGTTCGATCACCTCTTTTTCCACCAGCCAGAGCGGACGAATTGGCCCGTTAGCCACCCCGGTGGCGGCCGGAGCCGATGCCACCGCTGCCGCAATCGCAGCCGGCAACTGGGGACGAACCCCATTGAGCGGTGGCGGCAGAATATCCGGGCTCACCAGCTCCTTGTCGTTGAGCACCACGATATTGCGCACCACGTTCTGCAGCTCGCGTACGTTGCCAGGCCAGGGGTAGTCGAGCAGCACTCGCGCCGCCTCAACGTCAAAATCCTTGAAGCGTTTGTTCTCCTCCTTGGCGTAGCTCTGCAACAGGGTACGCGCCAGCAGCAGGATATCCTCGCCCCGCTCCCGCAGCGGCGGCAGGGTGAGGGGAATGACGTGGAGCCGATAGTAGAGATCCTCGCGAAAACGGCCTGCTTTCACCTCCACCAGCGGATCCCGGTTGGTGGCGCAGATAAAGCGCACATCCACCGTCTCGAGCTTGCCGCTGCCGACCCGCTGCACTGTGCCGGTCTGAATAAAGCGCAGCAACTTGCTCTGCAGATCCAGGTCCATCTCGCAGATCTCGTCGAGAAACAGGGTGCCACCATCAGCCAGGCTGGCCGCCCCTTTGCGATCCCCCTGGGCACCGGTAAAAGAGCCCTTCACATGACCAAAGATCTCGCTCTCCATCAAATCGTGGGGAATGGCGGCGCAGTTGAGGGCAATAAAGGGCTGTTCGCTGCGGGGACTGCACTGGTGAATCGCCTCGGCACACACCTCTTTGCCGGTGCCGCTCTCGCCAGTGATAAAGACGGTCGCCTTGCTGGGCGCCGCGCTCTCGATGATGCGATAGACCGCCTGCATCGACATGGAGGCACCGATAAAACCGAAGAAGGAGCTGCGCTCGAAATTCTCCCGATAGTGGGCAACCAGCGAGCTCAACTGCTGGTGTTTCAAGGCATTGCGAACAGTCGCGCAGAGCCGCTTGCTGTCAAACGGCTTGGTCAGAAAATCGAAGGCTCCGAGGCGCATCGCCTCCACCGCCACATCCACCGAGCCGTGGGCGGTGATCACCACCACCGAGCAAGGCAACTGCTGTTCGGTGATCATCTGCAGAATATCCATACCGGACATATCCGGCAGCTCCAGATCCAGCAGCACCACGGGGGGAGGACTTGCCAGCAACTGTGCCAACGCCTGCTGACCACAGTCGGCCAGCACCACCTCGTACCCCTCCTGGCGCAGGTACTGTTCATAGACCACCGCCAGACTACGGGTATCTTCCACCAGCAGGACACGCGATTTATTTTCAGCCACTGGACTCATCCTTGTATTTGATTCTGCGATCTATTTTGCCTTATTTTCGCGCGCAAACCCAACGCCAAGACAGCTCTGTTATCCCGCGATTGCAGGGAATACACAAGTAAAAACGGCTCCTTAAGGAGCCGTTTTTAACTACAAGAAGGGATTACTTCTTGGCGTCGTCAGCAGTAGGCTTCTCGATAGCCAGCAGCTCAACGTCAAACACCAGCACGGCATTCGCCGGGATGGAGCCTGCACCGTGCTCGCCATAGGCCAGCTTGGACGGCAGGAAGAACTTGAACTTGGAGCCGACAGGCATCAGCTGAACACCTTCGGTCCAACCCGGGATAACCTGATTGAGCGGGAAGGTAGCCGGCTCGCCGCGATCGACGGAGCTGTCGAACTTGGTGCCGTCGGTCAGGGTACCGGTGTAGTGAACCTTGACGATATCGGTAGATTTCGGCTTGGCGCCAGTGCCCATCTTCTCGACCACGTATTGCAGGCCGGATTCAGTACTCTTCACACCCTCTTTCTTGGCGTTGGCAGCCAGGAACTCTTCGCCCTTCTTCAGATTCTCAACGGCGTCTTTCTCGGCCTTGGCCTTGGTCAGCTCGTTGATCTTGGCGTCGTAATCCTGCAGTACCTTCTGGATCTCTTCATCAGTCATCTTGGCTTCTTTGCCCAGACCGTCAGTCACCCCTTTCAGGATCACGGCGTTGTCCAGTTTGATGCCCAGTTCCTGCTGACGCTCCAGGGTATTTGCGATGTAACGACCCATGGAGAGGCCAATTGCGTAGCCAGATTGCTCTTCAAAGCTCTTGGCTTCGGCCTTGGTCGCCTCTGCCGGCTTGCTGGCTTCTGCCTTCACTTCGGCGGTATTGGCCGCAGCAGGCTTCTCGTCTTTTTGGCAAGCAGTCAGACCGACGGCAACGGCCGCCGCCAACAGGGACACCTTCAGAAATTTGTTCATCAGTTTCTCCAAACTCCAAATACCGCTCTCGGTTCCATCGTGAAATGAGAGGTTTATCGTGATAAGCGCCTTATACTAACGCCGTGATCGCAGGTAACAAAAGCGTGAGACCGCAAAAATGATAAAAAGTGCCATTTATCTGGTGAGCCTCTGTTTAATGCTCACCGGTTGCGAGCAAAGCTCCCAACCCAACCAGCAAATGACCCTCGCCAGCACGGGTCTGCTGACCGCAGATCTCTCCAGTGATGGCAAGCAGGCCATCGTCTCCAGCATCAGCCAGGGCATCATCGTCTGGGATCTGGAACAGAACCGTCAACGCTGGCGCTGGAAGCAATCCGACTCGGCGGAAGAGCTGGTATTCATTACCCGCTTTTCCGAAGGCAACAGCCATGCCGTCACCGCCACCCCAGACACCTTTGCTACCTGGCGGCTGAACGACGGGCAATCACAAGGCTACTACTCACTTCCTGAATCCAGGCTGAGGGACATCGCGCTCTCTGCCGACGGTCGTTATGTGCTGATCGGGCGAGAAGATGGCAAGGCCGAGTGGCTCGATACCCGAAGCGGTCGTCGCCTGCAGTTTCTAGGGCACACCGAACAGGTCAATACGGTGGATCTCTCCGCCAACGGTCGCTACGCCCTGACCGGTGGCAACGACTACAGCGCCTATCTGTGGGATACCCGTAGCGGGCAGGTAATTTGGCGCTTCAACCATGGTGGCCGGGTGATCATGGCCAGACTGGAGCCGAGCGGCCGCTACGCCTTCACCGCCGACAGCAGCCGGGCCAGCATCTGGGATCTGAAAACCGGCAAGGAGGTGAGTCAGCTGCAATATGATCACCGCTTCGAGGTCTACACCAGCGCCCGCTTTGCCAACGATGGCAAGTGGCTCATCACCGGCGCCCCTTCCCGTCAGCTCTCCCTGTGGCAAGTGAGCGATGGTGCCCTGCTGCAGAGCTGGCGCGTCTCGCCGCAACCCAAGGTGAAACCGCCCAGCGCAGTGGTCTACGGCGTCGCTTTGCGCGACAATAGCCACCTTGTCAGTGCCAGCTCCAGTGGTCTGGCCGAAATCTGGACAATCAAGTAAGGACCCGAAGGCCCATGAGTCAGCAACTTAACGATCGCATCGAAACCCTGGAAACCCGTCTCGCCTATGCGGAGTACACCATAGAGCAGCTCAACGACGAGGTAACCACCCAGGGCCGTGAACTCGATCGGCTCAAATACCAGATCCAGCTGCTGATCGACAAACTGCAAAGCGTACAGCCCAGCCAGATTGCCAGCATGGCTGAAGAGACCCCGCCGCCGCACTACTGATCCGGCGCCATCTCTGGTCAGGCAACATGGTTCGGCATCACTGTCAGCCAATAAAAAACCCGCGATTATCGCGGGTTTTTTATCATCGGCGTGGCCGTGATCAGTGGTGATGGCCCTTGCCACCACAACCGCCGCCACCGCAGCAGCCGCCGTGACCATGGTCGTCACCGTGGTCGTGGCCATGATCGTGACCGTGGCCAGCGCCACCGCAGCAACCGCCCTGGCCGTGATCCTCATCATGGTCGTGACCATGACCGCCACAGCAGCCGCCGTGATCATGGTCATGACCGTGATCGTGACCGCAACCACCGGCACCGTGAACGTGGCCGTGGGCCAGCTCTTCGGCAGTAGCGGCACGCACGTCCTTGATCTCGACCTTGAAGCCCAGAGTCACGCCAGCCAGCGGATGGTTGCCATCCACCTTGACGAACTCTTCGGACACTTCAACCACGGTCACCGGACGGTGACCATCGTCGGTTTCAGCCACAAAAGTATCCCCTTCGGAGACTTCCATGCCGTCGAACAGCTCGCCCGGTACTTCTTGTACCAGTGTCTCGTCATATTCGCCGTAGGCCTGGCTCGGGGTCAGGGTCACTTCGAAGGCTTCACCTACCGCGCGACCTTCCAGCTCGGCTTCCAAGCCAGAGACCAGATAACGGGTGCCGTGCAGATAGACCAGCGGCTCTTTGCCGACAGTGCTGTCGATGACTTCACCGTGCTCGTCGGTGACTGTGTATTCCAGCGTAACCACGCTCAGAGGAGCTACTTTCATGTCAGGATCCTGCGGATAGAAAAAAACGGGCTCAGAATACCCTAAAAAGCGGGCCGCGCATATGCCGTGCGGCGCCACTGAGTGACGAAAAAAACGGCAACAGCGTTAGCGAGGAGACCCTCATTCCAGCCGCCGTTCCCTTATCAGGGGCGAAACACCCCGATCACCTCTTCCGCCTCGCGAGTCTGCTTGTCGACCTCGGCAGGCGTTTGTACCTGGGTATCGCCACAGGCGACGCAGGTCACCTTCTCGACTCCATGCTCCAGATACAGCATCATGTTGTCCAACTTGCCGCACGCCGGGCAGACCGCACCGGCAATGAAGCGTTTTTTACGTCTGGTTTCCATATTTGTTACCTCCAGGCAGCATCATATCAGGGTTTTTACATGCATCACGCCATCGAGTATCACCATTTTTCCTGCCAGGGCCTGCACGCCGGCAACCGCAAACGAACTCCGGTCGGGCAGCTGTTGCGGATCACCCGGGGCGCCGCGCTGCTGAGACTGGGCCAACATGAGCTGTTGCTGCCGGCAGGCAGCAGCTTCTGGCTCTGCGCCGATGCTCTCGCGGCCTTCAGCCCCCTCAGCGGTTGCGAGTACGATCAGCTGAGCGTCTCTTTGCGCGTGGCTCAGCCGCAGCAGGCAGGCTGGCTGCAGACCACCCCGCAGCTCGATGCCCTGCTCGACTCGCTGGCCCGGTGGCAACGTCCGAAAGAGTGGCAAGGCGCCTACGGTCAGCGACTGCAGGTGATCCTGGATGAGCTGCAACAGTGCGCCATCAGCCAGCAGGGTCACGGTGAGCTGCAAGCCTGCTGGCAAGCGCTGGCCAATGGCCAGCCTGAGTCTCTGCAACAGTGGGCACAACAAGCCGATGCGCCGGTGGAAGGGAGTGAATTGCAACAACAGTGGCAACTGCTGCAGGCGCTCAGATTGCTCAAGGGCGGCAGCAAACCCGCGCAGGTGGCCAGCAAGCTGGGTTATGCCGATGAGACCGCATTGCAAGCGGCCTGCCAGCAGTGGGGCGTTGGCGAGGATGGCGATCAATAACCGGACGCAGGTGTGAATGCGCGAACTAAATTGGCTGAATGAGTCCAGTTTTTTGCCAGATGGTCGTTAACAAGGAAGGGCCATTCCCCCCGTAATCCTTTATGCTAGAGGCCTGAAGTGACTGCCAACGTTTCGACCAACAGGACATCTGCCATGACGAGCAAAGCCAATCAATCCCAGGGCATGTTGCTGTTTCACCTTTCAGCCAAACAATCCTTTGCCATCGGTACCCTCAAGGTGAAGGAGATAGTGCCCTACACCCAGCTGACGGCAATGCCCCACTCGCACCCGACCGTGTTGGGGGCCGCCAATATGCGCGGCTCCACCATTCCGGTGATCGACATGGCGATGGCGGTGGGCTATCGCCCCATCAGCAAGGAGGAGATGCCCCACTGCTTTATCATCATCACCGATTGCCGCCGCACCCTGGTGGGCTTTCTGGTGCGAGGCATCGACAAGATCACCGAGTGCAACTGGCGCGATATCGAGTCACCTCCCGCCGCCCTCGGCCACAATGTGTTTGTGACTGGTGTCACCCGGGTCAATGACCAGCTGATCCAGCTGCTGGATGTGGAGCTGATCCTCTCCCGGGTCTATCCGGACGATCCGAGCCACCTCTATCCGGTGCTGACCGATGTGCAGCGGGAGCGGATCAAGCCGATGCGGATCCTGCTGGTTGATGACTCCTCGGTCGCCCGTCGCCAGCTGATGGCAGCCCTCGATTACATCAATATCCCTTATGAGGTCTGTACCAATGGCAAGGACGCACTGACCCTGATGCAACAACGTGCCAGCCAGCAGACCCCCATCGATATTCTGGTGAGCGATATCGAGATGCCTGGGCTCGATGGCTACGAGCTGGCCTTCGAGGTACAGAGCGACAGCAAACTGGCGGGGGCCTACATCATCCTGCACACCTCCCTCTCCAGCGAGATCAGTGTGGAGCGGGCCCATCAGGTGGGCGCCCATGAGGCGCTGACCAAGTTCGAGGCCAACGAGCTGATCCAGGCCATGTTGCGCGGTGCCGAACATCACGATCGCCTGCTGAAATAAGCCAATGACTGGCGGGAGCTGAACACCTCTCGCCCCTCTATCTTCGACCCAGACCGACGACGCCATGCTGACCGAAAGCCACTTCCACGCCCCCTGGTGGGCCCGCAATCCTCATCTGCAGACCATATTGCCCAAATGGCTGCGCCGGACTCCGGCCCGATTTGTGGCCGAGCGCTTCGAACTGACTGACGGGGATTTTGTCGATCTCGCCTGGAGCGGCGAGATCACGACAGATTCGCGACCACTGGTGGTGGTCTTTCACGGGCTGGAGGGGAGCATTCACTCCCACTATGCCAAGGGATTGTTCGCCCACCTGCAGCAAGAAGGCAGAGAGGCTGTGCTGATGCACTTTCGCGGTTGCAGTGGCGAGCCAAATCGCCACCTGCAGGCCTATCACTCCGGCGCCATCGGTGATGCGCAGGAGCTGATTGCCGAGCTGAGCCAGCGCTTCCCGGGCAAACCGCTGATCGCCATCGGCTTTTCACTGGGTGGCAATATGCTGGTCAATCTGCTGGCGCGGGGTTGTCCTGCGGCATTGAAAGCGGCGGTGGTGGTCTCGGCCCCGCTGCAGCTGGAGAGTTGCGCCGAGCGGGTCAATCAGGGCTTCTCGAAGGTCTATCAGAACTATCTGCTGCGCACCATGCGCCGCAACCTGCTCAACAAGATCAGCCAGCAGCAGAAAGCGAGTGAACGCTGGCAACCTCGACAAGTGGAGCAGATTGCCACCCTGCGCGATTTTGACGAGCTGGTTACCGCGCCGCTGCACGGCTTTCACAGCGCAACCCACTACTACCAGAGCTGCTCGGGACTAACGCTGCTGGCTCAAATCCCCATCCCTACCCTGATCCTGCACGCCGCCGACGATCCCTTTATGTCACACTCGGTCATTCCCCGGCCGGAGCAACTCTCGCCCACGGTGCGCTATGAGCTGAGCCAGCGTGGCGGCCATGTCGGCTTTCTGCACGGCACGCCCTGGCGGCCACGGTTTTGGCTGGATGAACGGATCAGTCGCTGGATTGCCGAACAGACTCAGGGTGCGGTGCAGAACTGATTGCGACCCCCAGCCTTGGCCATGTAGAGGGCCTGGTCGGCCCGCGCCAGTAGCTGCTCACCACTCTCCCCGCCTTCCAGTGTCGCGATCCCCTGACTGATGGTCACCCGACTGGCAACATCGGATGCCAGATGCTCAAGCTGCAATTCGGCCAGCCCATCCTGCAACCGCTGCGCTACCTTAGCTGCGCCCTGACTATCGGCATCGGGTAGCAGCAACACAAACTCCTCACCGCCGTAACGGGCAGCCAGCTCCGCCTCACTGCGCACCACACGCATCATCAACTGCGCCACTTCCCGCAGGCAGACATCTCCCGCCTGATGGCCATAGTGATCGTTAAAGCGTTTGAAGTAGTCCACATCGATGAGGATAAGGGCAAGCGGGGCGCCGCTCGACTGACTATGGGCTTTGCAGCGTTCGAGCTCCTGACTGAAGTGGCGCCGATTGGCAAGACCAGTCAGTGGATCCTGCTTGGCCAGTGCATCGAGGCGCCGCAACAGGGCCAGATTGTCATGCTCACGCATCACGGCCAATTCAAACCAGCGATGCAGCATCCGGCGACCAACCTCCAGCGCCATTATGGTACATACCACCTCAAGCAGATAAAGCTGCGGAAAATCCACCTCCAGCCACCACAAACGCGCAACGCCAAATAGCAACGGTACACTGAGATAGGCATACAACACGCGTCGGTCGGGATAAAACGCGATCAGCGCAGCCAGTAAATTGAGGCGCATGATCCCGTTGGCATAACTTGCCCCTCCTCGCAGCTCAACTTCACCAATGGTGAAGATATGCAGCGTCCAGACGACCCCCCAGACCAGCATTACGACCAATGCGCACCATAGCCAGACTCGATCCTGCAGATGATTGCAGAGCAGGGCTGCAACCGGCAGCAGCAGCAGCACGACCATGACAAAGCCCAGCTCACTCTGAAAGCGCCATGGCAGAGTACCGTCACTGGCCAGGCCTGCCTGGCTGTAGACCTGGTAGCGTATCGCCAGAAACAGCACAACCAGCCAGTTCAGCAACCAGAACCAGACCATGCCGCGACTGATGGCCTGGCGACGAGCAAGATCCATGTGAGCCGATATCGTTGAGGGGGCCCGGCGTTGCTCTTCAGACAACATGTCTCACACTCCACGAAACGCGTAAAAAGAGGTTGCACTCATTTTATTGCGCACAACAATAGCTGACGGTTATACCCTTTTGCATCGAGATCCCTTCATGATAATCCCCTGGCAAGCGTTGGATGCCGATACCCTGACCAACCTGATCGAACAGTTTGTGCTGCAAGAAGGCACCGAATATGGCGAACATGATGTTTCGCTTGAAGCCAAAGTCGCTATGGTAAGGACTCAATTACAGCAAGGCATCGCCGTGATCGTCTATAGCGAGTTGCATGAATCGGTCAATATTGTGCCACGCGATCGTTTCAACGAGCCGTCTTGACCATCTCGGGTTCACGCCCGTATAACGAAACTCCCAAGGAAGAGAGCATTCTATGTCGGCCAAGCATCCCATTATCGCCGTCACCGGATCGTCCGGTGCCGGTACCTCTACCTCCACCATCGCCTTTCGATCCATGTTCCACCAATTGGGTTATCAGGCAGCCGTGGTGGAAGGTGACAGTTTTCACCGCTACACCCGCCCCGAGATGGATGTGGCAATCCGCAAGGCGCGTGAACAAGGACGCCACATCAGCTATTTTGGCCCCGAGGCCAATGACTTCGGCTTGCTGGAGAGCTTTTTTCAGGGCTATGGCCAGGATGGCACCGGCCAGTATCGCCGCTATCTGCACAGCTTTGACGAGGCGGTCCCCTTCAACCAGATGCCCGGCACCTTCACCCCCTGGCAGCATCTGCCGAGCGACACTGACCTGCTGTTTTATGAAGGGCTGCACGGTGGTGTGGTCACTGAGGATCACAACGTAGCCCGCCACGTGGACTTTCTCATCGGCGTGGTGCCCATCGTCAACCTGGAGTGGATCCAGAAGCTGATCCGCGATACCTCGGAGCGCGGCCACTCCCGTGAGGCCGTAACCGACTCCATAGTCCGCTCCATGGATGATTACATCAACTTCATCACCCCGCAGTTCTCGCGCACCCATATCAACTTCCAACGGGTGCCGACAGTGGACACCTCCAATCCCTTCAGTGCCAAGGTGATCCCGAGTCTGGACGAGAGTATGCTGGTGATCCGGTTTCGCGGCATAAAACAGGTCGATTTTCCCTATCTGTTGTCGATGATCGACGGCTCATTCATGTCACGAATGAATACCATCGTCGTGCCGGGTGGCAAGATGGGGTTTGCCATGGAGTTGATCCTTAAGCCACTCATCCAGCAACTACTTGAAACCGGCAAGATCACTTAAGCCAAGGAGTTCACAATGCGGTTAGCGTTTATCTCTGTGGTATTGGCCGCCCTGCTTGGCGGCTGCAGCAGCGGGCCGACGGCCCCCACGCTGGAGTCCGGCACCATGCTGGTTCGTCCGATTGGCAACTGGACCTATGGCGCAACCCCGCGCTACGCCCTGGCCGAGCAGTATCAATTCGCCGGTGAGCTGGCGGAAGGGTGGCTGGAGCCGATGCAGCAGGCGGTAAGCCGGGAGCTCAATGGCAAGGGGTGGCAGAGTGCGCCGCTCGACGAGGCGGATCTGTGGGTCGCCATCGGCGTCGCGGGCGGCAAGGATATGAGTGACGGCGAGATTTTCGCACGTCTTGGCATGACCCCCGGGGTATATGCCTCGGCCAACCAGCGCAAAGGGTCGCTGGCCATAGTGCTGCTCGATCGCAAAACCCAGAAAGCGGTCTGGAGCAGCATCATCCAGCTGACCAGCGACGTGAGCATTGCAGACAACCAGCGTCAGGCGCTTAGCCAGCAGCTCGCGGCCGAGCTGCTCAATCGCGTCCCCACCAACTAGTGCTTGTTTAGTGATAACAGATGGATAGAAAAACGGCTTGCCTCCCGGCAAGCCGTTTTTTGTGGTCTCAACCTCTTGACCCAATCCGGCCTAGGCCAGACCGGGGCACAAAGCTGCACACCTTCAGCTATCTGTGGTCACTTATTTAAGCGTACAGGTCAGCAGTGTGACCCCTTTCTGGGTGAGGAGGGCTTGTTTGTCCTGATTCCAGAAAGTGGTGACGCTGTCGGAATATTTGGCGCCAGATTCAGACTCAACGCGCGCCAGCTTGTGGTAAACCCCGGCATAGGGGAACTGCACCATGTCAGCCTGGGCATCATAGGTAACGGCCAGCATCTCTTCACCACACTGGTATTGGCTGTATTGATACTGAGTAGGTTGCGGGCTGCTGCACGCCGCCAGGCCCAAAAGGGGAAGCAGAGCGATCAATTTTTTCATTGCACTTTCCTTATGTAATGGCTTTATGTCATGGCCTTGTGCAGTGGCCTTACGTAACGGCCTTATGCCAGGGTACCAACGAAACTATCGTTATCAAGCTTCAACAATTTGATAACTATGGGTAATTTGTACCGCTTTTTCCAACATCAGGGAAACAGAACAATATTTTTCCATCGACAGCTCGACCGCTCTGGCCACCTGCTTCTCCGCCAATCCCTTGCCTGTCACCACGAAGTGCAGATTAATCTTCTCGAAAACCCGGGGCACGCTATCAACCCGTTCGCCACTGACCTCGACATGACAAGCGGTCACCGACTGGCGCGCTTTTTCTAGGATGGAGACCACATCAATAGAGCTGCAGCCACCGACCGCCAGCAGGATCATCTCCATCGGGCTGGCCCCCTCACCGGGGTTGGCTCCATCCAGGATCACCTTGTGACCGGATTCACTCTCACCCACAAACTTCATCCCTTCCACCCAGCTGACCTTGGCTTTCATCTCGCACTCTCTCCTGTTAATCGTGATGATGGATCCCTAGCATAACCCAGTCGCTTATCTCTGCCGAACAGGGGGAGTTGGGATGGAAATAGATCAAAATCAACATCTCCGACCTCTATCTTCCCTAGAATGGCCGAAGCAGCGCAGCAGGCATTACCCAAAGGGCTCTTGCAAAAGGGCGCAAAGCCTTGTCAGCACAGACAAAGGCTCTTATCCTACTGCGACTAATACAAGGAATGGCAAGATTGGCAGCTTGCCCGGACGCACAAGTCCATAAAAAGACACTACAGAGGAATTCTCATGGTTATTGGCAAACCGCAAAGCGATCCCACCCTGGAATGGTTCTTGTCGCACTGCCACATTCATAAGTATCCCGCGAAGAGCACCCTGATCCATGCGGGTGAAAAAGCGGAGACCCTCTACTACATCGTCAAGGGCACTGTGGCCGTCTTGATCAAGGACGATGAGGGCAAAGAGATGATCCTCTCCTATCTGAACCAGGGTGACTTCCTGGGCGAGATGGGGATGTTCGAGGAGAACGAGAATCCCGAGCGTTCCGCCTGGGTTCGCGCCAAAGGCTCTTGCGAAGTGGCAGAGATCTCTTACAAGAAGTTCCGCCAGCTGATCCAGGTCAACCCGGACATTCTGATGCGTCTCTCTGGCCAGATGGCCAAGCGCCTGCAGCACACCAGCCAGAAAGTGGGTAACCTCGCCTTCCTGGATGTGACCGGCCGGATCGCCCAGACTCTGCTCAACCTGGCCAAGCAGCCAGATGCCATGACCCACCCGGATGGCATGCAGATCAAGATAACCCGTCAGGAGATCGGCCAGATCGTCGGCTGTTCCCGTGAAACCGTGGGCCGCATCCTCAAGATGCTGGAAGAGCAGGAGCTCATCTCCGCTCACGGCAAGACCATTGTGGTATTTGGTACTCGCTGATGCCCCATCAACAGGCCTAACTGAGGCCTTGGGATAAAAAAGGCTGCTACGGCAGCCTTTTTCGATCCTCTCCCCTATAATCCCGAACGCCCTTCACTGTTCCGGCATTCGCCCAGAGAGTTACTATGCATCTTCAATGTCCCCGCTGCCGCAGTCCGCTCCATCTTCATGAAGCCTCCCAGGGGCGCTATTGCGACAACAAGCATCACTTCGATCCGGCACCGGAAGGTTATCTGGACCTCATCCCCGGCAAGAAAAACCCCAAAGACAGCGACAGCCGCGCCCTGATGCGCGCCAAGCACCATTTCCTGGAAGCCGGCAACCAACTGCCGCTGGTCGAGGCCATGGCCGCCCTGCTCTCTCCCCTTGCCCCGCAAGAGCTGGTTCATCTGGGATGTGGTGAAGGCTACTACTGCCGCGCGCTGGCAGAGCGCCTGCCCGGCTGGCAGTTTGCTGGGGTTGATATCGCCAAGAACACCATTTTTGCCGCCAAAAAAGCGCAGCCGGACGGCCAGTTTGTCATTGCCGATCCCGCTCGCGCGCCGTTGCAACCGGGCTCTGCTCAGGTGCTGCTGGTCAACGATCTCAAGGTCAAGACCGAACAGCTGGTCAGCTGGCTGGCCCCCGGTGGCTATCTGCTCTATCTGCAGCCAGGCCCGCGTCATCAGTGGCAACTGCGGGTCAGCCTCAATCCGGTGAGTATGGAACACCCTTTAAGCTGGCCCTCGCTTGCCGGTCTCCGACTGGTAAGCCAGGAGCGCTGCCAGTTCCCTATCTCTATGGATCAGACCATGCGCGCCTTTATTCTGGAGACAAGCCGTCTCGGCTGGCGCGCCAACGGCGAACAGCGCCATGCCTTTATCCAGCAAGGCCCGGCACAGCTGGAACAGGATTTGCTGATGACACTGTGGCAAAAAGCAAGCTGACCGCCAGACAGGAGCACGGCAAGTGCTCCTGTCCCATTTTCCTCCCGCCACTCTTCTCCCCCTTCGTGATACGCCTCACAACTTGAGTCATCGACCTTATTGGTCAGGCCAGTTTTAATGTCAAAACAGCCAATAGAGAATAATTCATTGAATTTAATCTCTTTTTAACCTGTCAAAAAACGTCATATCCAGTATCAACAGCGCCCTTCAGCACCAAATTAAACAACGACAGATTCAGGCCCAGTCAAGGTTCAAGCGCCTACCGTGTGGCTATCGGACCCTTTCCGATTTCCATAGAACCGACCACAGGTTCGGAAGTGTTTACATCAGAGGAAATAAGGATATGAAAAAGTCTGCACTGACTATGGCCATCTCCAGCTTGCTGCTGGCCAGTGGCGCCCACGCTGCTACCGTTTACAACCAGAACGACACCAAGCTGGATATCGGTGGCCGTGCCCAGGGTGCCTACTACGGCACTGACAACAACAGCGCCGAAGGAGATCAGAGCTACTTCCGTCTGCACGTTGCTGGCGAGACCAAGATCGCTCCCGAGATGAAGGCATTCGGCTTTGCCGAATACAACCTGCCGACCTCCGGTTCTGACAACGATGAACTGCGTTACGCCTATGCCGGCATCCAGCACGATCGCTTCGGTGCCTTCAGTTATGGCCGTCAGGATGGTCTGTTCACCAAGGCCGTAAACAACTATACCGACGTACTGCCCGAATGGGGTGGTGATGGCCTGGGCAAAGATACCGAAGTATTCGGTACCGGCCGTACCAACGGTCTGGCTCAGTACATCTTCAACTACGAAGGTCTGACTCTGGGTGCCCAGTTCACTGGTAACAATACCCCGCAAAATGCTGGCCGCAGCGCCATTGCCGAGTCCTTCAACGGTAACCTCTACAACGGTGAGAGCTGGAACAGCACTGGTTCCAAAGAGGGCTTTGCCTTCTCTGCCAACTATGACTTCGATATGGGTCTGAGCCTAGGCGCTGCATACAACCAGGCTGGCAAAACTGCCGAACAGGCCCGCTACGCAGCCTTTGGCGGCGAGAAAGATGCCAAGCTGATGGGCTTCGGTGCCAAATATGCTGCAGGCGACCTCTATCTGGCGGCAACCTATTCCCACGGTGAGAACCACCTGTTCGTCAACAACGGCTACGCCGAGAAGATGGATGGTTACGAAGCCGTTGCCCAGTACACCATCGGCAAATTCAAGCCTTCTCTGGCTTACCTGCGCACTGACGTCAAAGATACTGCCCACGGCATTGACGACACCTACACCGAGTACGTATCCATCGGTGCCTGGTACAACTTTACCGAGAACTTCAACGCCTACGTTGACTACAAGCTGAACCTGCTTGACTCTGTTGATGGCAAGTCCACCAACTCTCTGGGCAAGAACACCGACGACGTTGTTGCTGTCGCCCTGCAGTACAACTTCTAAAAGGTTGACTGTCGGTTATACCCTGTGAAACCAATGTCTACTGTTTGAATTTCTTCCGGCCGCTCTGCGGCCGGTTTTTTATTGCGCGTTTTCAGCACCTTGCATATAACTATCGAGCGGATAGCTGTAATTTCAGCCCGTTGGACAAGCAAGGATGCGCAAAGAGGGGAGCAGGGATGACAGAGTTACTCGGAAAACGGTGGGGGCCACTGTGGCCAGTGTTACTGTTGCTGGTGAGCATCGGCTGGAGCGGGAATAGCGCCGCCAGTAGTGAGCGCAACCTCTATCAGCAGCTTGGGCTGGCCGGCAAACTCGACAGACAAACCTTTCAAAAAGCCCTTGTCAGCTATCAAAGCGTACGCAGCAAGCAAAAATCCATCCTGACCATCATTGATTACAGCAAGCCTTCGACTCAGCGCAGGCTGTTCGTCATCGACATGAAACGTCACAAACTGCTTTATCACACCTGGGTAAGCCATGGCCGCAACTCAGGTGAACTAGCCGCAGAGCGCTTTTCCAACCAGCTCAACTCCCGACAAAGCTCCCTCGGCGTCTATCGTACCGCAGAAACCTACTTGGGCAAGCATGGCTACTCCCTGCGGCTGGATGGGCTCAGCCCCGGCAAAAACTGCAATGCCCGCAAACGTGCCATCGTGGTGCATGGCGCCGCCTATGCCAGCCCAAACCATCTGCGCAAATATGACAAACTGGGCCGCAGCTGGGGCTGTCCCGCCCTGCCAAAGGAACAAGCCAGGGCCATCATAGATACCATAAAAGGGGGCAGTGTCATCTACGCCCACGGCTAACGGGCACAACACCATAAAACACAAGGCCAGCAATCGCTGGCCTTGTTTGTCACGCTCTCACACTAAACGGGACGAGTTATTGGCGCACCACCAGGACCGGGCACGGAGCATGACGCACCACGGATTCGGCAACGCTGCCTACCAGCAGATGGCTGATGCCGGAGCGGCCGTGACTCCCCATAACGATCAGTTCAACCTCGTCTTCCTTGGCCTGGATAATGATTTCATCCGCTGCCCTGCCAAAGCGAATATCAAACGTTGCCGGAATAGGCAGGGTGGCAATCAGCTCTTTGAGTTGGGCTCTGGCCTGACGCTCCATTTCGTGAGTGATCTCAACGGCTGTCATATGAAGAATTTTGTAACTGTCAAAGCCGTGCAGTTGGTCTACGACATGGATCAGCTTGAGCTGGGCCTCATGGCTCTGCGCCATGAATACGGCATAGTCGAGTACCGCCCGGGACATTTGGGAAAAATCGACAGGACAAAGCAGAGTTTTGATCGATGGCATAATGCAGTCTCCTCTACTGATTGGGGTACTATTGAATCTTGAGTTCATCATAACCATCAGATTGAAAATAACTCTCGACCCTGTCGCAAAATGAACATCAGGGATTTTTTCTGTACGCCGTCGCCATCAATGCCATGGTATAAAGTAGGGTATCAGTGTTTTTTCCTCTGCCCCAGCGAGGCCAGCTCTGACCATGCTACGCATCTGTCTGTTGCTCTGTTGTCTGTTCACTGCGGCGAATTGCCGGGCAGAGTCTATTGACGTTTATTGCGATGATTGGCCCGGTTTTTGTCAAAAGGATGGCAAAGGCCTCTATCTAGATCTGGTGCGAGCCATCTACCAGCCTCACGGCTATCAGGTAACCCCCCATATTGTGCCCTATAAGCGCGCTCTCGCTGTCATTGCAAAAAAAGGGGGAGATATCGCCATGGGGGTATATCGCGATGAAGTATCCGGCGTCCAGCAATCTCGCTATCCGGCATCAGCGGATGACCTGACCGTGTTCATGCTCAAGAAATGGCAACCCCAGTGGCAAGGGGAGAAAAGTCTGGAAGGGCAAACCGTGATATGGCGGCGGGGCTGGGCATTCGACAAGTACATTGCGGTCACCATGCAGTGGCATGAAATTGACAGCGATGAGCTGGCCCTGCAACTGCTTGGTAAAGAGCGATATCGCTTTTACCTCACTGCCGGCGTGCTCTATGTGGATGAGGCTATCCCTCCCGAGCTGCATCGCGTCTTCCTGCGCTGGATCCCGACCTATCCCATTTTTGCCGATACCCAGCAAGGCAACCGGATGTTACAGCTCTGGGATAAGGGAATGGTTGAGTTGATCCGCAGCGGGGGTCTGGCAGAGATCTATAAGCACTATCAGCTCTATGACTACTATCAGGGTTTTATCGAAGAACTGGAACAGAAAGTGGCTGCCAGTCCTGCAGACTGAATGATAACGTTGCGCTAATTACTCTCCCCTCATTCCCTTGGCCAAGCGGTCGTAGAGGATCACATTGACCGAGGCCGCCAGATTCATACAGCCACTGGTCGGCACATAAACCACATCTTTCACCGCGCCATAGAGGGCAGGATCGAGCGTACCATCCTCCGGCCCGAAGATATAAAAAGCGCGTTCCGGATGGACATAGTCGGGGAGCGGTGTAGCGCCGTCGATCAGATCGACCACCACGGGCACGCATCCCTGCGGGATAAACGCCATCAGATCATCCACCCCGAGCAGCGGGATCTTCTCCACCATCTGCTTGGTATCAGTGGCAAAGCGGCGCGCCAGCTCGAAGCGGTTGCCGGTGTAGTAGACCTCGTCCACCCCGTAACAACCCGCAGCCCGCATCACGGAACCGACATTTTCCGGGGACTTGGGATTGACCAACCCCACGCAGCAGAATGCACTCTTTTCCATCATCTCTCCTCATCTTGCGACGGCCATTATAAGCCGTTGCAGGGCCACCGACCCGTTAAAAGTCCCCTCCCCAGCTAAACCGCTTGCCAACCCAGCTTTGAATGTCGATTTTTTGTGCGCAAGCCGACAAATTTTGTACAAGCCGATAGCCAGCAAACGTTTCCCAGCAATAATGGACAAACGTTTGTAAATGGATGTTTGTCTATGACTGAGCGTGAACAAGAGATCCTAGCCCTGCTGCGTCAGGATCCCATGATTGCCCAGCAGGATCTGGCCGATCGCCTCGGCATCAGCCGCTCCGCGCTGGCCAGCCACATCTCCAGCCTGATCCGGCAGGGATATGTGCAAGGCAGAGGTTATGTACTGCGAGAAGGCCCCTACGTAGTGGTGATCGGCGGTGCCAATATGGATATTTGTGGCACCAGCCACGACAACCTGCTGCTCGGTGACTCCAACCCGGGCAAAGTGCGCACTTCAGCCGGTGGTGTCGGCCGCAATATCGCCGAGAATCTGGCGCGATTAGGGAGCGATACCCGGTTGCTGACTGCCGTCGGCAACGACCAGTATGGTCACCATCTGCTAGAGGTGAGTCAACGAGCCGGCGTCGATGTACGCCAGACCCTGGTGCTCGATGGCCACACTACCTCTTGCTACCTCAGCCTGCATGATGGCAGCGGCGAAATGAGCTGCGCCATCAACGACATGGCCATCATAGAGCAGCTCACCCCTGCCCGCCTGACCCCGCTCGGTGGCTTTCTCGGCGGTGCCCGGCTTTGGGTGCTCGACACCAATCTGGCCATCCACACCCTCGACTGGCTGTTCGAGCGGCAGGGAGAGCACGCCATCTTTGTCGATACCGTTTCGGTGGCCAAGGTGGAGAAGATCCGCCCCTGGCTCGGCAAGATCCACACCCTCAAACCCAATCGCAGTGAAGCCGAGCAGTTGTGCGGCATGACCATCGCCGGGCCCGAAACCTGGCCCATGGTGGCCGCCTGGTTCCACCTCGCCGGGGTCAAGCGACTGTTCCTCAGTCTGGGTGAACAGGGGATCTTTTACAGCGATGGCGAGCAACAGGGCCACCTGCCTGTGCTGGGTAGTCCGGTGCTCAACGTCACCGGCGGCGGGGATGCCTTTATGGCTGGCCTCGCCCACGCCTGGCTGCAAGAGCTCGACATTGCCCAAACCACCCGCTTTGCCTTGGGCTGCGCCGCCCTCACCGTCAATTGTTCCGATACCGTTTTTTCCGGTCTGAGCAAGACCGCCGTTGACCGCATACTGGAGGAGTACTCATGCTGAACGCTTACCTCGATATCCAACCGGAAGTGGCTGCCGCGCTAGCTGCTGGCAAACCGGTGGTTGCCCTCGAATCCACCATCATCTCCCACGGCATGCCCTATCCGCAGAACGTGGAGACGGCCCGTCAGGTGGAGCAGGTGGTGCGCGATAACGGATCCATTCCAGCCACCATCGCCATCCTCGATGGCCGCCTCAAGGTGGGACTGGATGCCGGTGCGCTGGAGGCCCTCGGTCGGGCTGGCCATGCGGTTACCAAGTGCAGCCGCCGCGACATTCCGTTCGTGCTGGCACGCAAGGGGATGGGGGCCACCACGGTCGCCTCGACCATGATCATCGCCGCCATGGCGGGGATCCGGGTCTTTGCCACCGGCGGGATCGGCGGGGTACATCGCGGCGCGCAGGAGACCTTCGATATCTCGGCCGATCTGCAGGAGCTGGCACAAACGCCGGTAGCCGTAGTCTGTGCCGGTGCCAAGTCGATCCTCGATATCGGGCTGACCCTGGAGTATCTGGAGACCCAGGGGGTACCGGTGATCGGCTATCAAACCGAGGAGCTGCCCGCCTTCTACACCCGCGAGAGCGGCTTCAAGGTCGATTATCGCCTCGATACCCCGGCAGCCATCGCCGAGGCGTTGCGCCTCAAGTGGGAGCTGGGACTGGCGGGCGGCGCCGTGGTGGCCAACCCCATCCCGAGCGCACACGCCATGCCAAAAGCCGATATCGACGCAGCCATTGCCCAAGCGCTGCGTGAAGCCGATGAGCAGGGGATCAAGGGCAAGGCCTCAACCCCCTTCCTGCTGGCTCGCGTCTGCGAGCTGACTGGCGGCAACTCGCTGGCGGCCAACATCCAGCTGGTACTGAACAACGCTGCCCTCGGTGCCCGGATCGCTGCCAGCCTGTGATCGCACGCCGATACCTCGCCATGTAAAAGAGGGCCTCGCGGCCCTCTTGTTGTTTTTGCTATCTGCAGCGCTATTGCAACGCTGTGTTATTGCAGTACCACGCGCCCATTGAGTGGCTGCACCGGCCGGTTGTTGGGGTGGTGCATCACCGCCTTGAATGCGTCGATCTGGGTCTGACTGACCTCAACCGGCTGCTTCATCACCAGCCAGCGCACTCCTTCCGAGCAGGGGGGCGTAGTAAGGGAACCGCTGAAGCGATAGTAGTCATGGCTTTCCGGCAGCAGTTGCTCAGCAGAGAGCGGCGCCTTGAGGGCCTGGATCTCCCCCACCTTGGCAGGTAATGCACTCCAAGCTGCCGCCAGCGCAGGATTGGCCTTGCCAGCCTCGAACATCACCGCCACCACGGCGATCTCTTCCTTGTCACTGACGTGCACCAGATGCCCTTCCAGCGGATAGGATTTGCCCTCGATGAGGTTTTCACTCGGGGCGTGGAAGTGGAACTGCTTGAGCTCAAACCTGGTGCCATCGAGTTGCAAAATGCTGCCCGGGGCATAACCGACCTGCACGGTATGACCATTGTTGACCACTGTGTTGCCACCCGCCTGATAGTGGAGTACCAGCGGGGCCAGTTTGGCCTCGACCAATCCGTTCAGGTCAACCGGCGACTGATTGCTACCCGCACACTGGCCAAACTCAGGGGTCAGCTTGGCCCAGTGGGCAGGCCCCACCTCACCGCTATATTCCCAATGGGGGGTGGCAGCAAACACGACAGGGCACAGCAACAGGGAGCAGGCCAACAGAGACTTTCTCATCATACATCCTTATCTTGATTGAAAAGCACGACCATCCCCTCCCCCGGATAGCGGGGCATGCAGAGATGGCATATCTGATACGCGGGATACAGAGCATCGGAGCGACTTTCTAATGGTAATGAGCACGGGCTGGTCAATCGGTTTGACCGCGGCTCAATACAGAGTCGTTTGGCAAGTATATGGTGAGGGATCGGCAGAGACAGTGAAAGAGGGGGAAATTAATCAGTCGGCTATCCACTCCTCCACTGGCAGGTGCGGGACAAGGTTCAGGGTGTCACGCTTTCATAACAACCATCCATCACAACCATCGCGGGAGTACGGGCTCCCGCGATGGTTGCCGATAACGGCAATTAACGGTCGCGATTCAGGGCGATCAGACGATCAAGAATCGCTTCACCATCGGCACGCAAACCGTTGTGCTCATACTCATTGGTGATCCAGGCGCGACTGTTGCCAAGCCCACGCAGGGTCTCACGACTGTAATCAAACTCCACATACATATCCTCGGCATAAACGGCGCATGCTACCGGCACCTGGTTGCGGGCCAGTTGGGCCGGATTATAGAGCGCCCCCCAGTCCGCCTTGTTGGCCAGCAGATGGGCCGCCTCTTTCAGGGGCAGCAACTCGCGGAACTGCTCGAACAACCAGGGGTAAACCATCTCGCCGGTGAAGGCGAAATCCTTGCCAGGCGCCCAGTTCACCGCAGGAAACTCCCCTCTGACCCGATCCGCCGCCCAGCGAGTCGCCTCCCCTTCGGCGTAGATAGCCTCGTGCAGAATGGCAAACAGCGGGTTGGTATTGAATGGCTGCATG
This sequence comes from Aeromonas sp. 600724, assembly GCF_049175135.1. Taxonomy (NCBI): domain Bacteria; kingdom Pseudomonadati; phylum Pseudomonadota; class Gammaproteobacteria; order Aeromonadales; family Aeromonadaceae; genus Aeromonas; species Aeromonas sp. 600724. The sequence goes on from NZ_JAAKUM010000003.1 coordinate 259,651, forward strand.
CTCTGCACCTGATAGAGAAAGGCCGGGCTCAGCTTGTCACCGATAAAGGCCTCCTCCAGCAGGTAATAAAGCTCCTCGAAAGCACCCGTAGCGCCGAGATCCAGCCCTTGCTGCTGGAACTGCTCCACCGTCAGGCGCTGGCCGTTGGGCAGCCGCACATCGTGATGGTGCAGATGGTTGGCCAGCCGGTTGGCAATCCCCTGAGCGTGGGGGAAGCGGGCGAAGAAGGCACGGTTCTTGTCAGCCACCCTCTGGTAGGTGGCACGGTAAACCTCCTCGGCACTGCGGCTGATCGGCGCGATACCGCCGGTGATATAGACCTCCCGCAGGCTATCGGGGAAGAGCGAGAGATAGGTCAGGCAGCAAAAACCGCCAAAACTTTGCCCCAGCAGGCTCCAGCGATGCTTGGGGCTGAGCTCCTGCCGGATGAACTCAGCATCTTGCACTATGCTGTCGGCGCGAAAATGGCTGAGATACTCCGCCTGCTCGGTCGGTGTCATTTTGGCCAGAATATGCCCATGGATGGGGCTCGACATCCCGGTGCCACGCTGATCCAGCAGCAGCACTCTGAACTCCTGCAACGCCCGCTTGAGCCAACCACTGTTAGCCGTCGGGCGCGGCGCCCCGAATCCCGGCCCCCCTTGCAGAAACAGCAGCCAAGGGAGCTTGTCATCGAGTTTGTCTTTGCAGCAGAGGGTGCGGGCAAACAGGGTAATGCTGTCACCATCCGGCTCATCATGATCGAGGGGAACGGTAAAAAAGTGCGGCTCGCAATGAATGCCGTCCAGTACATAGCTCAAGGGGCTGTTCATCTGGGGTCTCTCCGTCAGGATGGGAACATCATTGACCCCATCATATCCTCGCCCAGCCACAGGGTCACTCCGGTTTTCCAAAATGTTAACAATGGCTTAAAGGTCGAAACATCACCAGACAAGCCGCTCTTCAACGGTGCTGAATTAATTGTTTTGCGGGGGAGATTGACGCCATGGCGCCATTCAACAAAGATGGCTCGCCTGCACAGGAGTGCAGCCATTCAGGCCGACAAAATGGATAAGGGAATGTGATGAAACCGAAGTGGATCAGGGCCAGAAAAAGAGAGAAGAAGCCATGCCCTGGCAGCATGTTGCAGACCGGAATGCTGCTGTTCAGTGCCACCTGTGGCGCGACGCTCTTTTTGGCAGCATGCAACAGCAACTAGAAATGAAAAAGCCCGCTCGATTGAGCGGGCTTTTCGAATTTGGCTCCTCCTACTGGACTTGAACCAGTGACATACGGATTAACAGTCCGCCGTTCTACCGACTGAACTAAGGAGGAATTGTGGTGCCCAGAGACGGAATCGAACCGCCGACACGGGGATTTTCAATCCCCTGCTCTACCGACTGAGCTATCTGGGCAACGGCGCGCATTAAACCCTTTCCAGCGCAGAGTGTCAACCATGATGGCACGATAAAAAGCACGTTCGCTCAACAACTGAACGCAATGAACGGTTATTAGCCGTTTCGGAGCAGAAATCTGCCTAACCGTGACCCGCCTCATATATGAATGATCACCAAACCGCGGGAAATCACGGCCTCTATAGCTTTGCCACATTGAGCCGAATCCACTCTGCGAGTATGCTTTGCCGCAATGATACCGCCTGGAGGCAACATGAGTCTGAATATGCAAGAGTGGCGTGAAGAGACCACCGAGATCGTCAACGAACTGCTGGCCGATGGCAGCAATCCCGATGCGGATTACGACATCGAGCACCACTTCGCCTGCCAGGATTTCGACCGTCTGGAAAAAGCAGCGGTTGACCTGTTCAAGGCCGGTTTTGAAGTGACCGATGCCGAAGAGATGGAACTGGATGACGGCGCCACCATCTTCTGCTTCGATGCCACCATCGAGTGCAAGCTGGATGTCGAAGCCATCGTTGCCGATATCGAAAAGATGCTGCCCATCCTGGAAAAATACGGGGTGGACTACGATGGCTGGGGCACCTACTTTCAGGATTGATCCCTGCCACAAACAGAGAGGCCACCTGCGGGTGGCCTCTCTGTTATTGCAGACTGTCACAAATAACTGGCGGCAAACTGCTCGGGCGGCAACGGGGGGCTGAACAGATAACCCTGTAGCCGATCACACCCCGCCTGGGTCAGCCACAACTGTTGCTCGACGGTTTCCACCCCTTCTGCAGTAATGCAGATCCCCAGCTCATGGCCAAGTCCGATGACCGATCTCACGATGGCGGTGGTGGCACTGTTGCTGACCAACCCCTGGGTGAAGCTGCGATCCAGCTTGAGCGTGGCGACCTTGAGCCTTGGCAGATAGGCCAGCGAGCAATACCCAGTACCGAAATCATCGATGGCCAGTTGAAAACCGGCGGCGATCAGGTTATCCAGGTTGGTCTCGATCTCATCGGCATTCTCCATCAAGACTCCTTCAGTGATCTCCAGCTCCAGCTGGCCTGCATTCAGACCATGACGGGCAATGCAGCCCTGCACCTGCTTGCAGAGCGCCGGATCACGAAACTGCAACGGCGAAAGGTTGATGGAGAGTACCATATCCGGCTGATCGGTTTGCCACTGGGCCAACTGAGCACACCCCAACTCCAGCATCAGTTGACCAAGTTGGCCGATGATCCCCATCTCTTCGGCCAGTGGAATAAATTCTTCCGGCGAGATCATGCCAAGTTCAGGATGCGGCCAGCGGCAAAGCAATTCTGCACCACAAAGCTGATGGGTTGTGCTGCTGATAATGGGTTGGTAGACGGCAACCAGCTGGGATGACTTGATGGCGAGCGGTAACTGGGCGGCGATCAGTTGACGCCGCTTGAGCCGGGCGTGCAGCGCCGGATCAAACAGAGTGCAGTACTGCTGCTGCCGCTTGCCCTGCGCCAGCGCCGCTTCAGCATGGCTGAGCAACCGCTCGGCATCGCTTGCCCGCCCCTGAGCCAGCCCCAGAAACACCGGGATCTGGATACGATGCTCTTCCACCTGATAGTACTCCATCAACTGCTGCTGCAGATGCTGGTTCCACTCCTGCAACGGCTCGTTGAAATCGGGGAGTAACAGACAGAAGTCATCGGCAGCCACCCGGCAGAGCAAGGTTCGCGGCGGAACCAATTGCTGTAGTCGCTTGGCCACCTGGCTCAGCAGGCGATCAGCAATCCGGATCCCGAAGCGATCGTTAACCTCACGAAAGTGGTGCAGATCGACCAGCACCAGTGTGGCGCTGCGGCCCCCCAAATGGCGGCTGGTCTGCAAGAAACGGGAGAGTTTGAGCAGCCCGGTGAGGCTGTCGTAGTGCTGCTCCTGCTGCAACTGTGCCTGAGTGGTGCGCAAGCCAGTGATATCGCGCCCCAGCGTCAGGATCCCGAGGGAGTGACCATCCCCATCGGGGACATCGACCCGGGTGATCTCCATATGCCGTCCCTGCCCTCTGGCATCCAGCAGACAACATTCGCCGTGGCCCATCCCTTGGGGTGCCGCCAGCCGGAACGGCAGCTGCTGACCCAGCACCTCATCCGCCCCCTGACCAATAAAGTCGAGAAACGCCTGGTTGCACTCCAGCAACACACCGTTGTGATCATCGAAACGGATCAGGTCAGGGATGGCATCGAGCAGAAAACGCTGCAACACCTGCTGTTTTTTGACCGTCTGTTCCAGGTGCTTGCGCTGGGCAATCTCGTTGACCATTCCGAATACGGCATATGGCTCACCCTGAGCCGTGTAAAGCGGGATCTTGTGCACCTCCATCCAGCAGGTCTCACCGCCCCGATTACAGTGCAACTGTTGATGAAGCAAGGGAACGCCCCCCGTCAGCAACTGCGCGTCCTCGGTACGAAATACATCGCCCCATGGCATCTCTGCATCACTCTTGCCGACCACCTCGGCGGGTGAACCCAGCTTGGCCTCAATGGCAAATTCACGATTGGCAAACAGGTAGCGACCATGCCTATCACGACAGAAGATACTCATTGGCAACTGGTCGATGATCTGCTGAAGCAGATCCGGGGTAAGCATGTTGGTCACAGGGGCGCTTATGGAGGAATTTCGAGCAAATCTATGATAGCAAACCAATTTTGTAAAGCACCCCCGGTAACCCCTCCGTTTACACCGATGCAGCACGCATGCTGACAGAGGTTGTCGCTCAGGTGATAATAGGCACCGGTTGGCCAATGGCCTGATAAATGGACGAGAGAAGCAAGATGAAAAAGATGATGGGGTGCGCATTGGCGCTGCTGCTGGCAGGTTGTGCTGGCGACAATAACGGTGGTGAGGAATATCGCTACAACCCGCCGGTCGCCAAGGCGACCAACAATACCCAGGAGATGGCGATCCCGGTGGATCTGGTGTGGGCTCGCGCCGAAAAGTGGTTCACCGACCACGGCCTCACCATCGAAAACAGTCAGCGCGGTGCCGGCCTGATGACCGCCAATGTCAACCAGTCGGCCGACGGACTTGAGTGGCTGGACTGCGGCACCATGGGTTCCAAAGTAGCACTGGGCAACCCTGACCTGCAGATCAACCTGATCATCACCCAGAGCGGCAACAGCAGCGTGGCCACCGTCAACGTCAAAGGCAACACCGAGCTGTTCTTTGTGGAATCCTCAGGCGAGCGCGTATCAGCCCCGTCCATCAAGCCGGTCTGCGTCTCCCGCGGCACCCTTGAGCAGAGCCTGTTTGCCACACTCGGCAACTAATTTCGCCTCCCTGCCAAGATAAAAAAAGCGGCAGATTGCTCTGCCGCTTTTTTACTGTCCCGAGTTGGGCTTACTTGTCGATATCGAGCATGTTGTTGGTCAACATGTAATCGATCACTTGGTTGGCAGTAGTACCTGCCCCCCCCGTCAGACTATCGAAAGTATGGTTCATCAGCACTATTTCCTGAGTCACCGACGCAGTACTGCTCTCCTTGACCTGTAGATGTACCCCTTCATTGTCCTGGAACACCGACAGCAGGCTCTTCAGATCGTTCTGGTTACGAGAACCGTCGTGATCCAACAGGTCGCTCAGATCCAGCTTGTCACCTTCCGCCTTGGAGAAGTCGACCACGTAATCCTTGGCAACGCTGCCTGCGGCGGTATCGCCCTGCAGCCAGGTGAAGGTATCGGCACCGCTATCCCCCTTGAGAATGTCATTGCCAAGCCCACCAACCAGGATGTCATTGCCCAGACCACCGATCAGGTTATCGTCGCCAATACCACCAAACAGGGTATCGTTGCCGCTGCCACCGTACAGGGTATCGTTGCCGCTCTCGCCATACAGGGTGTCGTTGCCGGCACCACCGAACAGGATGTCGTTGCCGGCACCACCGAACAGGAAGTCATCGCCACCCTGACCGAACAGGATGTCGTTGCCATCCCCGCCAATCAGCACGTCCGCCTTGTCATTGCTGGAGGACTGATCGAACTCGCTGGCATGGTCCGTGATGTAGTCATGGACCTGGGCATCGGTCACCGAGCCTGCGCCCAGCTTGCCGGCCACATACTGCTTGATGGCCGCGTAGCCTTCACCATTGATACCGGCGAAGTGGATGGCATCCCCGAACAGGATGTCGTCGCCAGCACCGCCGTCGATCCGGTCACTGCCCGGCAGGTTATTCACCGAGGTGCCCAAGATGGCGTTGGCCAAATCGCTGGCGTTGACGCCGGTCATGATGACGCCGTCAGAGTCATAGGACTTGAGATCGTTGTAGGAGATGTTGGCCCCCAGTCCGATCGCTTCTACCGTAACCCCCATCCCAGTAAGCAGCCCAAAACCTGCTACCGAGTTATTGATAGTTGAGCTGGAGGTAGTGCCGCCATCACCATCCAGTGTTGAGTAGGTATATCCCCCCCTACCATCCGGACGCATAAAACCGATCGGGTTGCTGTATCTACCATCGGCATACACTCGGCCAGCGCTGTCGATGATGGTGTAGCCATTGGAGCTATATACCCGACCCGGAATATAGGTGCCACCAAGCAGACTGTTGAGATAGACGTCATAGCTGCTACCTGAGAAATTCAATACCCTCGGGTTGGAGCCTTCGTTACCGAGGTAATAAGTTGGCTGACCATCGGTAATGAAATAGGACAGATTCTTGGCATTACTGTTACTTTGAGCCGTAGAACTACTGAACCAGTTGGCAACCGTCTTGAACACATCTTCATAGTTGGTCCCCCCTCCGCTACTCATGGAATCGATTACAGCCTGCAGCTGATTCAAGGCATTGCTGTCTTTCAGGTTCACACTAATACTGGCATTCGACAGAGCATCAAAGTCAACCAGCATGATGTTGACTGTACCAGCCCCTTCGCTACCTGCGCTCGCTTTGAGGCTGGCGAAGATCTGTGCCAACTGGCTCTTGATGGTGTTCATGGCGCTGGTGCCGATACTGCCCGAGCTGTCGACCATAAAGGCGATGTTGTAGTTCTGGCCCGGCAGTACCACGCTGCCATCCAGATCCCCGACCACGATATTGTGCTCGTTGCCATAGGTGCGGTTCTGATCGCCCGGCTCCCCTTCGGTGGAAAGGAAGTAGCTCATGCGGATCGAATCCTGATCCGATGCACTGCTGGTCTGATCGGTCGCCACTTCCTTGGCAATGGCTTCTACCTTGAGGTCGAACTGGCCGGCACTGCTGCCCGGCACCCGCAGGGTCAGACCGGTCAGTTTGACGTCCAACGCGCTCTGGTTCCACAGACCGGTCAGCGTCAGCGTGCCATCGGCCCCCACGGTACCTAGCACGGTGGAGCCCTGATAGAGGGTCGACCCCATCGGCATGCCGGTCAGCACCAGGCTGTCGAACTGCTCGCTACCATCACGGTCGGTCAGGGAAGCAGTGATCTCGAGCGGGTAATCCACCACACTCGGCTGTACCGCCGTCAGGGTGCCGTCGGTCTGGTTGAACTGGTAAATGCCGTCATCAAACTGCACCAACTCGATGTCGTAGAGCGACTTACTGATGGTGACGCCGTTCTCCTTCACCAGGAAGTTGAAACCGCCGTCACTTCTGCGCTCGATGACATAGTTGGCACGCGAACCCATCAGTACGGCCAGGTCGGTACCGGCGCCGCCAAACAGGGTGTCGCCACCCAATCCGGCCACCAGGATATCGTTGCCGGTACCGCCGTCGAGGGTGTCACCTGAGGTGGAGTTGCCACCGACCAGCACGTCATTGCCAGCACCGCCGACGAAGTAATCGCCGCCGCCCTTCACGCTGACGATATAGTCATTGCCGTTGCCGCCCACCACTTGATCCTGACTGGTGGTGCTGTCGGTCAGACTATTGGTGATGCCAAAGTTGCCCTTGTTGAAGTTGCCGCTCTGGAACGCCCCGGTGGAGATGCCGGACGACGGGTACTGGGTATAAAGCGGGACGCCGTTGCCGGTCAGGCTGATGTCGACCACCGGCTTGTCCGCGACCGCCGTGATATCGATCACCAGCTTGCCTGAGTTACTCAGGTTGGCACCATCGCTGATCTGGTAACCCAGAGTGGCGTAGTCCCCTTGCTGGTTGCCCGTCGTCGTACCGCCACCATTGAGGGCATTGCTGCTGGATTCATTGAGACTAGGCACAAAGCGCAGATGGCCGCTGTCGATATCGGCGTAGGAGACAAGATCCCCCACCTTCACTGCAATCCACTGGCCAGCAGCGTTCAGGTATTCCAGCTTGCCGCTCAGCGGCAGGGTGTTGATCTGCACGCTCAGGTCAGAAGCGGCCTGATCATCGCTGGCACCAAACTGGGCCCACTTCAGCACCAGTGGCGCGTCCTCCTTGCCGGCACTGTAGCCACCCGTGGTCACCGGCGCCCGATCGTTGTCCACTATGGTGCCGGTCCCGCTCTGCCCACCGATGGTCACCGAGAGGGTCTCGTTCGTTTCGACCAAGCGATCGTTCACCGTCGGGATGGTCACAGTGAAGTCCGACACGCCGGCTGGTACCGTGATCTTGCCGGTAGTGCTGTTATAGGTCACACCATTGCTGAACTGGGCATTGCCCCAATCCTGGTTGGAGGCGGAGTTGTTACCCGAACCACGAATGGCGAAATCGTATTCAGTCGCTTCCTGGGTCGCATCTGACAGGGTGACTTTGTGCAGCAGATTGCCCCCTTCGGTTACGCTCTCGCTGGAGACTCCCTGAACCAGCGGCGTGAAGAGAGGCTTGGTTGCAAAGGAGCCAATGCTGGCGTCGCCGTCACCATCCACCACCCGGACCTGGAAGTCGATGTCGCCATCACCCAGAGGTTTGGACATGCGCTGATACTGGAAGAACTCCCACTTGCCTGTGGCCGGCGTAAACTCCAGCTTGAAGATGAGGTTGCCGTCCGCATCCTTCCCGACCAGGGTATTAGCGCCGCTGGCGGTGATGGCGATGGCAGAACCGGAAGCCGTTCGCAGACCATTTTCGAAGGTTGCCGGGTCCATTACCAGCCCGATGGAGCCCTTGCCATCCGCCCCCCACTGCGGGGTCACGGTGCCAGAACCATAGGCAATTGCCTGCGCCGTGTTGGAACCGAGGAACTCGATGCTCTGTACGGTGAAGTCGCTGTTGTCGGAGGTATTGGTGCTGCCGTTGTTGGTCGCCTTGATCACCATGGTATCAAAGCCACCCTGCTGCACCTGGAAGTTCTGGTTGAACTCCCCACCCGATGCGTTGGAGTTGAATACCAGGGTACTGATCAGTACACCACCGCGATAGAACTCCACGACCCCGCTCTCCAGCTCGCCGCCAAACATCTTGCTGAACTTGATGTTGGCGCCGTAGGCAACCTTGCCCGCATCCAGCCTGACGATCAGCTGCTCGGAGGCGGACGATCCGTCGGCAAAGTGACGGAAGTCAATCTCGTTGGCGAGGTTGTGGTAAGGCGCAGCTCCGCTGGCCACCCCCAGCCCCGAGCTGGAACCGTTGACCACCGCCGTTACCAGTGAGGAGTCTGTTGCCGACTTGAAGCCCAGGGCGCTGATAGTAAAGCCCGCCATGTTCAGAGTGCTCTGGTTGCCACTGTACTTGGTCAGGTCAAAGAGCCCGGTCAGCACGTTCGGAATATCGGTCTTCACCACGGAAACGGCATCGCTGTTGTCAGCAATGGGGGAGTCGTCCTCAACACTGACATCCAGCTTGTCCTTGGTGACGCCGCTGCCATCGGAGACCTCCACATCCAGCTGGAACGACAACTTGTCTTCCGAGGTCGTATCCCCGTGGTCGAGGGGACCTTTGAGGGTCACGTCATAGGTCCACTCACCCTTTCCACTGGCATTGGGTGCCGTCAGCTTGACCTCGACCACAGCCTTGTAATCGGCGCCGCCAATCACCCCTGTGTAGCCAACCAGCGTCTTGCTGCCCGCATCCCAGCTCCACTGGACCTTTGCCCCACCGGACGTCAGCCCGGCCGGTCCATTCAAGGAAATGTTGAGTGTGCTGCTGTCGATGTCGCCCACCGAGAGGGTACCGGACGCCTTGATGGCATTGGTGGTATCCGGATTGCCGACCGTGTCGGCAATGCCGTTTGCCAACCCCTCTTCAGAGACGACAACCCCGTTGGAGATGGTCAGCGTCGGCAGATCGTTGACCGCATCCACCTTGATGGTCACGGTTGCGGGACTCGCATCCACGGCGCCGTCGTTGTCTACCGCCGCATAGTTGAAGCTGGTGTTGCCGTTCCAGTTCGTATTCGGTGTGAAGGTGAGGTTGCCGGCGTCCGCTACCGCAATGCTCTGATCCACTGTCACCGCAACCCCGTTCAGATAGAGGATGCCGTTGGCAGGCAGGCTCTTGATGGTGAAACTCACCACGTTGCCATCAATGTCGCTGCCACTGAGGGTCGGAATGGCGATGCTGGCTGCATCTTCCTGGCCGTTTGCCTGCTTGTTCGCCGTCTCCGGCGCTTCATTCAGGATCTGCGCGTTGTCGCTGCCCGGCTGTGAGACGTTGCCCGCCTTGTCGGTCTGGGTCGCCGTCACCGTCAGCGACTTGCCGTTGGCCGGGGTCGTTTCCGTCCAGCTGATGGTGCCGTTCTGATAGCCGTAGCTCTTGCCATTGCTTGCCAGCAGGGTGCCATCGGCCTTGAGCGTCAATTGGACAGTGCTGTTCACCCCGCCATTGTTGATAGTCAGCGTCACCTTGCCGCCCGCAACCAGGTCTGCGTGATTGATCCCGGCACGTACCTGGATCTGATCATTGCCAATCTCGGCCTTGGTCAGCATTTGGTCATTATTGGTGTCATCAACGATGGTCACGGTCGGTGCTGAGGAAGCTACGCTGTCCAGGATCGCCTCTTCCTTGTCGCTCGCCGGGTTGCCCGCCTGGTCGGTCACGTCCGCCTTCACGGTGAACTTGCCATCCGCCAGGCCACTGGCGCCCAGGTCTACGGTGGTGCTGAACTTGCCGCCGCTCACGGTCGCCTCGAAGGTCACCGACTTGCCGTTCACGTCGGTCACGGTCAGGGTGACCTTCTGGCCATCTTCCACGTTGCTGGTCGTGCCCTTGAGCTCGACCGCCTTGGCTTCATCCACCGACAGGTTGCCATCGCCAATCGCCGCCAGGTCGATGCTCGGCAGGTCAGCGTTGTCGCTGTCCAGGATCGCA
>NZ_JAAKUM010000004.1:0-261882 GCF_049175135.1 Aeromonas sp. 600724
TGGTGCGCCCGAGAGGATTCGAACCTCTGACCACCTGGTTCGTAGCCAGGTACTCTATCCAGCTGAGCTACGGGCGCCCTGTTTTAAAACGATAAAAAAAGCTTACTTATCAGTAAGCCTTTTCCAAAGTGTCGACTTGCTGATGGTCAACACATGACTCTTGCTTGAGTCGTAATATGGTGCGCCCGAGAGGATTCGAACCTCTGACCACCTGGTTCGTAGCCAGGTACTCTATCCAGCTGAGCTACGGGCGCAAATGGCGGAGAAGGGGGGATTCGAACCCCCGATGCGGGTATAAGCCGCATACTCCCTTAGCAGGGGAGCGCCTTCAGCCTCTCGGCCACCTCTCCGTTTGCGGGGCTGATAATACTTCACAGGGATTTTTAGTCAAACACTTTTTTGGAGAAAAAAGTGCGTTCGCTCAGCATTTGGTCAAAGCGTGGAATATTCAAACAATATCGGCACTTATCCCGCAGTTTCGCGCCCTGCAGGGCGATTTCAGGGGGCCGAAAAAACAAAAGGCGACACATGAGGTGTCGCCTTGTCACAGCCATGAAAGTGGCTTAGAAGCCCGGTTGGCCCGGAACTTTCTCGGCCTGGATGCGCTGGTAGATCTCTTCGCGGTGTACGGAGACCTCTTTCGGCGCGTTAACACCGATACGGACCTGGTTGCCTTTAACGCCCAGTACGGTGACAGTCACTTCATCACCAATCATCAGGGTTTCCCCAACACGACGAGTCAAAATAAGCATTCGCTTGCTCCTGTATCCTGTTTTGTTTTTATATCGATATGCGACATTATCTAACAAAGATACCGATATGGTAAATGGTTGAAACTAAATCAATCAGAGATTGTTAGCCCAAGGGCTGCTCTTGCGGTGCCTGATCCAACCCGAAAGCCGCGTGCAGGGCCCGCACCGCCAGCTCCAGATACTTCTCGTCAATCACCACAGAGATTTTGATTTCAGAGGTCGAGATCAACTGCATGTTGATCCCCTCCTCGCCCAATACCTTGAACATGGTGCGCGCAACACCGGGATGGTTCCACATGCCGACACCGACAATGGAAACCTTGGCAATTTCGCCATTTCCCTGCACGCAGGAGGCGCCAAGTTCGGTGGCGGTCTCCTCCAACAGAGCCCGGGCACGGCGATAGTCATCACGATTCACCGTGAAGGTGAAGTCGGCGGTGCCATCTCCCAGGGTGTTCTGCACAATCATGTCGACATCAATGTTGGCGTCGCTGATCGGATTCAGGATCTGCGCGGCAACGGTTGGTCTGTCCGGCACGCCCAGAATGGTCAGGCTGGCCTCGTTGCGGTTAAAAGCGATCCCGGATACCAGGGGAGCTTCCATCCTATCACCTCCATATGTGATTAAGGTTCCCTCTCCATCGATAAAGCTCGACAGCACCCGCAGCGGGACGCGGTACTTGCCCGCAAACTCCACCGAGCGGATCTGCAGCACCTTGGCGCCGAGACTGGCCATCTCCAGCATCTCCTCGAAGGTGATGGTGTCGAGACGACGAGCCTTGGGCTCGATGCGCGGATCCGTGGTGTATACCCCATCCACATCGGTAAATATCTGGCACTCATCAGCCTTGATGGCCGCCGCCACGGCAACCGCCGTGGTATCCGAACCGCCGCGGCCCAGCGTCGTGATGGCGTTATGCTCGTCACGGCCCTGGAAACCGGCGATCACCACCACCTTGCCCGCAGCCAGTTCGGCATGAACCAGCTCGGTGTCGATGTGGGTGATGCGCGCCTTGCCATAGGCGGAATCGGTATGAATCCGTACCTGATCGCCAGTCATCGAGACCGCCGGGCAACCGCGTTTGTTCAACGCGATGGCCAGCAGCGCTATGGTGACCTGCTCACCGGTGGAGACCAGTACATCCATCTCGCGCCGGTTGGCATCAGGATCCAGCTGCTGGGCCATGCCCAGCAACCGGTTGGTTTCGCCCGACATGGCGGAGACAACCACCACCACGTCGTGTCCCTGGGCGCGGGTCTGCTCGACCCGCTCAGCTACCGCCTCGATCCGCTCCAGTGTGCCGACCGAGGTGCCGCCGTACTTCTGTACATAGAGTGCCACAGATCACCTCGCCCGATTACAGGCGCTCTTCCAGCCAGGAGTGAACGGATTGCAGCGCTGCCGGCACCGCCTCAGGCTGGGTACCACCCGCCTGTGCCATGTCCGGACGGCCACCGCCCTTGCCCCCCACCTGCTGGGCAACCAGATTGACCAGCTCACCGGCCTTGACCTTGCCGGTCAGGTCGTTGGTGACGCCCGCGATCAGGTTGACCTTGCCGTCGGCACAGGTGGCCAGCAGCACGACACCGGACTTCATCTGGTTCTTCAGCTCGTCCAGCATGCCGCGCAGGGATTTCGGATCGGCCCCTTCCAGCGCTGCAACCAGCACCTTCTGACCGTTGATCTCGATCACCTGACCCAGCAGATCGTTACCAGCCTGAGCGGCCAGCTTGGCCTTAAGCTGCTCCAGCTCGCGCTCCATCATCTTGGCCTTGTCCAGCATCTGGCGAACCTTGTCGGCGATGCAGAACTGGTCACCTTTCACCAGTGCAGCAGCCTCTTCGATCTGCTCGCCAACCTGATGCATGAAGTCGATGGCCGCTTTGCCGGTCACCGCTTCGATACGGCGCACGCCAGCAGCAATACCGCTCTCGGCGATGATCTTGAAGAAGCCGATATCACCGGTACGCTTGGCGTGAGTACCGCCGCACAGCTCGGTGGAGTAGTCGCCCATGCGCACCACGCGCACGTCGTCTTCATATTTTTCACCAAACAGAGCCATGGCACCGGCGGACTTGGCCGCTTCCAGATCCATCAGCTGGGTGGTGATTTCGTGGTTGGCGCGGATCTGGTTGTTGACCAGCTCCTCGACCCGGCGAATGGTCGCCATGGTCAGCCCCTCGAAGTGGGAGAAGTCGAAACGCATGCGCTCGGCTCCAACCAGAGAACCTTTCTGGGTGACGTGCTCGCCCAGAGCCTGACGCAGAGCTGCGTGCAGCAGGTGAGTCACGGAGTGGTTCAGGGCGATGGCCTGACGACGGTCAGCGTCTACCACGGCCTCAACCTCGGCCCCTTTCTCCAGGGTGCCCAACTCCATATAACCCTTGTGGATGATCGCCTTGCCCGCTTTCAGGGTATCAGTCACGGCAAAGATGCCGTCGTCCACTTTCAGGGTACCGCTGTCGCCAATCTGGCCGCCGGACTCGGCGTAGAAAGGGGTCTCTTCCAGCACGATGACAGCTTCGTCACCGGCGATGAGACCGCTCACCTCTTCCACACCCTTGTAGATACCGACCACGCGGGTACGCTCGGTCAGGGTCTTGTAACCGGTGAAGGGGGTCTCGAAGTCGAGCTTGAGCATCTCGTTGTAGTTCACGCCGAAGCTGGAGGCTTCCTTGGCACGAGCACGCTGCTTCTCCATCTCGGCCTTGAAGCCCTCTTCGTCGATGCCGATCTCGCGCTCGCGCACCACGTCGGCAGTCAGGTCGGCCGGGAAGCCGTAAGTGTCGTAGAGCTTGAAGACCACTTCGCCCGGAATAACCTTGGCATCGCCCAGGTTGGCCAGAGCATCTTCCAGCAGCAGCAGACCGCGATCCAGCGTGCGGACGAACTGCTCCTCTTCGATGCGCAGCACTCGCTCGACCAGCGGCAGCTGGGCGATCAGCTCGGCAGCGACGTCTTTCATCTGCACCGCCAGCTCGGCAGCCAGTTTGTAGAAGAAGACATCGGTAGCGCCCAGCTTGCGACCGTGACGCACGGCGCGGCGGATGATGCGACGCAACACATAGCCACGACCTTCGTTGGACGGCATCACGCCATCTGCCACTAGGAAGGCGCAGGAGCGGATGTGGTCAGCGATGACGCGCAGGGACTGGTTGCTCAGATCGGTGGTGCCGACAATCTCGGCCGCTTTCTTGATCAGCGCCTGGAAGATGTCGATTTCATAGTTGGAGTGGACACCCTGCATGATGGCGGAGATACGCTCCAGACCCATGCCGGTATCCACGGACGGACGGGGCAGCGGCTCCATGGTGCCGTCAGCCTGACGGTTGAACTGCATGAACACCACGTTCCAGATCTCGATGAAACGGTCGCCATCCTCTTCCGGTGAGCCGGGACGGCCACCCCAGATGTGATCGCCGTGGTCGTAGAAGATCTCGGTGCAGGGACCGCACGGACCGGTATCGCCCATCGCCCAGAAGTTGTCGGAAGCGTACGGTGCCCCCTTGTTGTCACCGATGCGTACGATGCGATCGGCCGGCACACCGACCTCTTTTTCCCAGATGTCGAAAGCTTCATCGTCAGTCGCGTAGACGGTCACCAGCAGGCGCTCTTTCGGCAGCTGCAGCACCTCGGTCAGGAAACCCCATGCAAACTTGATGGCATCCTGTTTGAAGTAGTCGCCGAAGCTGAAGTTGCCCAGCATTTCGAAGAAGGTGTGGTGACGAGCGGTATAGCCGACGTTTTCCAGATCGTTGTGCTTACCACCGGCACGCACGCAACGCTGGGAAGTCGTCGCGCGATTGTAGGCACGCTTGTCTGCGCCAAGGAACACGTCCTTGAACTGGTTCATACCCGCGTTGGTAAACAACAGGGTCGGGTCGTTATGCGGTACCAGCGAGCTGGAGGAGACAACCTGGTGCCCCTGGGAACGGAAATACTCGAGAAACGCAGCGCGAATCTCTGACGTGGACATATACATGGAAAATCCTGCTTGATTCGAATACGGACTTTTAACCGCATTAATGTAAGTTTTCTGCGGGGTAAAGTAAAACGGACAGGGCCGCCACGGGCGAAAAAGCGCACATAAACGGGCCAGAAAAGAGCGCCACTGCTCACAGTGGCTTTTTTCACTGTCGAGAGGCAAAAAAGCAGCGCAGAAAGAGGGATGAGATGAACAAAAGGCGGCTTTTTCGGAATTGCGCTCGCAACCTACTGAGCCGGCAGGAAAAACCTGCAACAAGGAGAGGTAAAACGACTGTTGCCACGCAGCGGCGTTACTCCTCCCGCTCCTGCAGGGCCGAGATAGCGTAACGCGCCTGATCCTGGGTAAAGCCGCGCCCCAGCAGATATTTGAGCCACTTCATCCGCAGCTTAAAATCGGCCAGATCGGCAATTTTTGCCCGTCGCTCCAGCAGTTCGAAGGCAAGCTCGAACCAGTCCAGCTCGGGTTGCTCGAAGGCGGCATCGATCTGGCCATCATCCAGCCCCTTACGACGCAGGTCGAAACGGATCTTGAGCGGGCCATGTCCCTTGGCGGCGCCAGCCCGCACCGCCATGGCACCATATCGCTCGTCATTGACCCAGTTATAACCGCGGCAATAGTCGACCACCGCCTCGATCACATCTTCCTGATAGCCCTGCTGGCACAGGCGTCTGGCCAGCTCCGATTCGGCACTCTCGCGGCGGGCCAGACTGCGCATGGCATAGCCGCGGGCTGCGGCCAGCTGTTCGGCAAAGGTCGGCTCGGCGGGCTCGAGCGATTCGGTCACGGATTCATCTACCATCATAAATAACAAGGCCGGGTATCTACCCGGCCTTCCTTTGTTCCTTATTCGAACTCTTGTTCGCTTTCGGCATCGAACTCTTCTGCCTCAACCGGTGTAGCCTTGTCATCGACAGGTACGGCACCGGAGAGCAGCAGCTCGCGCAGTTTGGCTTCCACTTCACCAGCCAGCGCCTTGTTCTCGGCGAACAGCTTCATCACGTTGGCTTTGCCCTGACCAATCTTCTCGCCGTTGTAGCTGTACCAGGCGCCCGCCTTGTCGATCAGCTTGTGCTTGACGCCAAGGTCAACCAGCTCGCCCTCTTTGGAGATACCGGCACCGTAGAAGATCTGGAATTCGGCCTGCTTGAAGGGAGGAGCCACCTTGTTCTTCACTACCTTGACGCGGGTCTCGTTACCGACCACTTCGTCGCCTTCCTTGATGGCGCCGGTACGACGGATATCCAGACGCACGGAGGCGTAGAACTTGAGCGCGTTACCACCGGTAGTGGTCTCCGGGCTACCGAACATGACGCCGATCTTCATCCGGATCTGGTTGATGAAGATGCACAGGCAGTTGGCGTTCTTGATGTTGGCAGTCAGCTTGCGCAGTGCCTGGGACATCAAACGGGCCTGCAGGCCAACGTGGGAATCCCCCATCTCCCCTTCGATTTCCGCTTTCGGGGTCAGGGCCGCCACGGAGTCGACGATGATGACGTCAACCGCGTTGGAGCGAACCAGCATGTCGCAGATCTCCAGCGCCTGTTCACCGGTATCCGGCTGAGAGATCAGCAGGTCGTCGACGTTGACGCCCAGCTTGGCAGCATAGATAGGGTCGAGGGCGTGTTCCGCATCGACGAAGGCACAGGTTTTGCCTTTCTTCTGGGCTTCCGCGATCACCTGCAGGGTAAGGGTGGTTTTACCGGAAGATTCCGGGCCGTAGATTTCGACGATACGGCCACACGGCAGACCGCCGATCCCCAGAGCCACGTCCAGCGAGAGGGAACCGGTAGAGATGGCTTCGATATCCATGGTCTTGCTGTCGCCCAGACGCATGATGGAACCTTTGCCGAACTGCTTTTCAATCTGACCCAGCGCAGCCGCCAGTGCCTTCTGTTTGTTCTGATCCATGCCAATCTCCGCTGGAAATCGTGAGTAAGAAGTGAAGTTGGGCTAAGTATACTGTCTATTCATACAGTATCAAGCCCAATTTATCTGAGCAGGGCCAACAGACCCGACAAGGCCTGTCTCACCGCCTGCTGGCGTACCTGTCGGCGATCTCCGTCGAAGCGGGCCAGCAGGGAGTGGTGACGACCATTGCGGTCGGCCCAGGCGAACCAGACGGTGCCGACCGGCTTGCCTTCGGTGGCGCCGCCGGGGCCGGCGATGCCGCTGATGGCAACGCTGATGGAGGCAGACGAGTGCGCCAGCGCGCCGCGGGCCATCTCCAGCACCACCGCCTCGCTCACCGCGCCGTGCCGCTCAAGGCTCTCGCTGCTCACCCCCAACATCTGCTGTTTGGCCTCGTTGGTGTAGGTGACAAATCCGCGATCGAACCAGCCGGAGCTACCCGCGATGTCGGTGATGGCCGTAGCCACCCCACCGCCGGTACAGGATTCGGCGGTCGCCGCCAGCCAGCCCCGTTGACCGAGGGCCCGTCCCAGCTCGATGGCAAGGTGCTCTATCTCTGCATCCAGTTTCATCACGACTCCTTCTGATCCGCTCAAGAGGCACATTATGCGATCCCGCTAGCGCCGCCCGCAACCACGGCAGACCGCCCTTGCCTGCCGCAATGTGAGGTACCGCACCGGAGCCATGCCTTCAATAGTGCAGAACAACCGCGCCCGGAACACCCGCTCCCCCGCCGCGGCGCTTATGTGTAGAATGGCGCCATCAAGCTCAAGGCTCATCACCGCAGACACCGGCCCGCAGAGGCCCCTTCTGGAACAGAACATGACCGCACAACACCAAGCCAGCGGCGCCACAAGCTCCGCTCCCGGCGCCAATCTGAGCGCCCACACGCCCATGATGCAGCAGTACCTTGGCCTCAAGGCCGAGAACCCGGAGATCCTGCTGTTCTACCGGATGGGCGACTTCTACGAGCTGTTCTATGACGATGCCCGCAAGGCCTCTCAGCTGCTCGACATCTCCCTGACCAAGCGCGGCCAGTCGGCGGGCAGCCCCATCCCGATGGCGGGGGTGCCCTATCACGCTATCGAAGGGTATCTGGCCAAGTTGGTGCAGCTCGGCGAGTCGGCCGCCATCTGCGAACAGGTGGGGGATCCCGCCACCAGCAAGGGGCCTGTGGAGCGCAAGGTCATTCGCATCATCACCCCGGGTACCGTCTCCGACGAGGCTTTGCTCAGCGAGCGACAGGACAACCTGATCGCCGCCGTCTATCACGATGGCCGCCGCTTCGGTTACGGCACCATGGACATCGGCTCCGGCCGCTTCTTCATCAACCAGTTCGAGAAAGAAGAGACCTTGCTGGCAGAGCTGCAGCGCACCAATCCGGCCGAACTGCTCTACCCGGAATCGTTCGAGTTCCTGCACCATATAGAGGGTCGCCGCGGCCTGCGTCGCCGCCCGGAGTGGGAGTTTGAGCTGGGCACCGCCCGCAAACTGCTCTGCCAGCAGTTCGGCACCCAGGATCTGGTGGGATTTGGCGTCGACAAGAGCGAGACCGCCCTGTGCGCCGCTGGTTGTCTGATGCAGTACGTAAAGGACACCCAGCGCACCGCCCTGCCCCACATCCGCAGCGTGCGCCTGGAGCAGCCGGATCACGCGGTCATCATGGATGCCGCCACCCGCCGCAATCTGGAGCTGACCCAGAATCTGGCCGGTGGCTACGAAAATACCCTGGCCGAGGTGCTGGATCGCACCGCCACCCCCATGGGCAGCCGCCTGCTCAAGCGCTGGATCCACCAGCCGATCCGCGATCGGGTGATCCTGAAAGGTCGCCAGAGCACCATCCATACGCTTATCGAGCAGAACCTCTACGATGAACTGGGCAGCCTGCTGCGTCAGGTCGGGGATGTGGAGCGGGTGCTGGCGCGCCTCGCCCTGCGCTCGGCCCGCCCGCGCGACCTCACCCGGCTGCGTCAGGCCTTCGCCCAGCTGCCCGAGCTACAGCGTCTGCTGGCGGACAACGAACACGAAGCGGTGCAACAACTGGCCGAGCGTGCCAGCACCTTCCCCGAGCTGCTCGACCTGCTGGAGCGCGCGGTGATGGAGGTGCCGCCGGTGCTGATCCGCGATGGTGGCGTCATCCGTGACGGCTTCAATCAGGAGCTGGACGAGCTGCGGGATCTCGCCAACGGCGCCACCGCCAGCCTCGCCCGCATCGAGGAGCGGGAGAAGCTGCTGACCGGTATCAACACTCTAAAGGTGGGTTACAACAAAGTGCACGGCTTCTATATCGAGGTGAGCCGCGCCAACAGCCATCTGGTGCCGGCCCACTACATCCGCCGCCAGACCCTCAAGAACAACGAACGCTACATCATCGATGAGCTGAAGAAGTACGAGGACAAGGTACTCACCGCCCAGTCCCAGGCGCTGGCGCTGGAAAAACGGCTCTACGAAGAGCTGCTCGATGCCCTGCTGCCCCACCTCGGCGATCTGCAGGATTCCGCCGCCGCACTGGCGGAGCTGGACGTACTGGCCAACCTGGCCGAGCGGGCCGAGACCCTCGACTATCGCTGCCCGACCCTCATCGATGAGGATCAGATCCTGATCGAGGCGGGCCGCCATCCGGTGGTTGAGCAGGTAATGACAGATCCCTTTATCGCCAACCCCATCCGGCTGGAGCGGGAGCGGCGGATGCTGATCATCACGGGTCCCAACATGGGCGGTAAATCGACCTACATGCGCCAGACCGCGCTGATCGTGCTACTGGCCCATATCGGCGCCTTCGTCCCCGCCGACAGCGCCCGCATCGGCCCCATCGACCGTATCTTCACCCGCATCGGGGCGTCAGACGATCTCGCCTCCGGCCGCTCCACCTTTATGGTGGAGATGACCGAGACCGCCAATATCCTCAACAACGCCACCGCCCGCAGTCTGGTGCTGATGGACGAGATTGGCCGCGGCACCAGCACCTACGACGGCCTCTCGCTGGCGTGGGCCTGTGCCGAACAGCTGGCGAGTAAGATTGGCGCCTACACCCTGTTCGCCACCCACTACTTCGAGCTGACCCGCCTGCCCGAGCTGATGAGCGGGCTGGCCAACGTCCACCTCGATGCGGTGGAGCACGGCGACACCATTGCCTTTATGCACGCGGTGCAGGAAGGGGCGGCCAGCCGCTCCTACGGTCTGCAAGTGGCAGCGTTGGCCGGGGTGCCGAAATCGGTGATCCAGCAGGCCCGTCACAAACTGCATGAGCTGGAGAGCGCCACCCCGGTCGCCGCCGGTGAAAGCCGCCCGGCTCCGGTGACCCTCGCCCCGCAGCCTCATCCGGTGGTGGAAGAGCTGGAAGCGCTGCGCCCGGACGAGCTCACCCCGCGCCAGGCACTGGACCTGCTCTATCGCCTCAAGCAGATGCTGTGAACAACCGCTGCGGCTCAGGTATGAAACAACTGGCCTGACGCTGTCATCATCAACAAAAGAGCCGCCCATCGGGCGGCTCTTTGCATCGTCTTTTTATAGAACCGTCAATCTATACTGGGCGCTGCCGCGATATGGGTCGCCTCTGACTGGTGGTCACCCTCCTTGATCCAGGCATCCAGCAAGGTATAAGCCACAGCCAGCACCACGGGGCCGATAAAGAGACCGATAATCCCCATGGTCAGCAAGCCACCGATTACCCCCACCAGAATGAGGATCAGCGGCAGGTCGGCGCCCCGCTTGATCAGGAAGGGGCGCAGGAAGTTGTCCATGGTGCCCGCAATCAATGACCACACCAGCAGGAAGGTGCCCCAGGTGGTGTCGCCGCTCCAGTAGAGGTAGCCGATACAGGCCAGCAGCACCGGGAAGGGGCCGATCTGGGCGACGATCAACAGGAACATCACCACCACCAGCACCATGGCGTAAGGGATACCGGCAATCAGCAGGCCGACACCGGCTACCGAGGATTGCACCAGCGCAGTCACCACCACCCCCATCGCCACGGCGCGGATCGCCTGTGAAGCAAGCACGGTGGCGTTGTCACCACGCTGACCCGCCAGCCGGTGGGCAAAGCGGCGAATGCCGGTCGCCACCACTTCCCCCGAGTGATAGAGCACACCACAGATACCGACCGTCAGCAGGAAGTGGACAAACAACAGCCCCAGATTACCGGCCTGAGAGGCCAACCAGCGGGCGGTCTGGCCAAAATAGGGGGCCAGCTTGGCAAACAGCACCTGACCACCGCTCGCCAGAATTTGCTGCCAGAAGTCATAGAGCTTGTCGCCCACCAGAGGGATCTGTTGCAGCCAGAGCAACTCCGGCGGCGGTGACTGGCTGATATGGGTACCCAGCTCGATCAGCATGGGCGCCTTCTCCGCCACATTGGCCAGCGTCATAAAGAGCGGGATAACGAACATCAGCAGCAGCACCAGCGTCATAAAGAGGGCCGCCAGGGTGCGCTTGCCCCACAACAGCCGCTGCACCATCAACATCAGTGGCCAGGTGGCGATGGTGATCATGGTGGCCCACACCAGCGCAGGCAGGAAAGGCTGCAACACCAAGAAACAGGAGATAATCAGGATGCTGAGAAACAGCACCCCCAGGGTTATCTTGGCCAAATCCACTTTTTTCACATTCATAGAGTTCCCTTGTCAGAGCCGTTGCCCTTGGGTCGTGTGTCGCATTTCAAGAAAGAGAGTATCCACCAGAGGCCAGCGCTCAACCAGAGCCCCAGCCCGAAAAAGAGCACAAACTGACCAAGCAGTATAGCCAGCGAACTGCTGGTCAGCAGTGGCAGCGCCCAGAGTCCCGCCCCGATCACCGCGCCCCCCGCCAGCGTAACCGCGCCAGTCACAATGGGGGGATAACCGCCGCGGGTCAGGGAGCGCAAACCGCCAACCCAGAGCCCGAGGGCCGCCAGCCCGATCCCGGTCAGATGGGCCGATTGGGTCAGTCCCCCGAGCGCCAGCGCCGCGGCAATCAGCAGCAACCAGCCTGCCACAAGCCCATCCGTACGCCAGCAGGGACGAGCAGCCAGCAGTATGGCGCCCATCAGCAGCCCCGCCACTACGTCAGAGATAAAGTGTGCCCCAAGCCAGACCCGCGCCAGACCGGTGGTAAGGGCCAGCAGCAGCGCCAGCGAGTAGGCCTGTCCGCGCCGGGCAGGCCAGAGCCAGCCAAGCAGCGCGCCCCAGAACAGCAGGGCCGATGCGGTGTGACCGCTCGGCATGCCAAAGCCCTGGGCACTGTGAGTCGCCAGTTCAGGTTGCAGATGGAAGGGACGCGGCCAGCCGATCCCCTCCTTGCTCGCCTGCACCAGCAAGCCGAGCCAGAGCATGGCGAACAGCAGCTGGCGCAGTCGCGGCCACCCCAGCAGCGGGAGCAGCAAAGGTATCAGGGCAAGCTGAAAGCCGCCTGAACCAAACAGATTGCTGACCGACAGCCACCAGACATCGGGCCCCAGCCACTGTTGCAGCCGCAGCATCAGCGGGATCTCGGCCTGATGCAGCGCATTGCCCTGCGCCACAAAATCGGCCTGCCAGCGCACCTCGCTCTCGGGCACCTTATCCAGTCGGGATTGCAGCCAGTCGAGCTGCTCCGGGAAGCGGCGCTGTGCGCGGGGGAGCTTGTCCACCGCGATCAAGCGGGCGTTGAGGATCTCGCCACCCAGATTGGGGGCCTGCAGCAGCGAGACAAAATCGGAATCTTGCTGGGCGACGATAGGCTCAAGAGTGCGACAGGCAAAGACCTGCGCTTTCTGCCAGCGGCCAAGATCCGCGACGACTTCGCCGCGCAGACCGGTCTCTTCATACAGCTCGCGCAGCGCCGCCTGCTCGGGGCTCTCGCCGCCATCGATATAGCCACCGCTCAGGCTGTAGCGGGAGGAGATGCGATCCTGCACCAGCAGCAGTTGATCCTGATGGCGGATGGCGCAGGCGGCTGCCGTTGGGCCAGCCGGTTCGGCACTCAGGGCTGGCAGAGCGGCAAACAACGCCAGCAACAGTAAAAAGAGGGTTCTCGACATCAATTTGCTTTCCCTATGCACAATGGCGACAAGCCTCCCAGAAATCAGATAGTTGGGCAATGGTGGCGACCGGATCGCCGTCGTTCCCGCCGCAATGGAGGTGCACGGAAGATTGCGATGAAGCAGGGCACTCCCTACTATTGGCGGCTATCTTCAATTTCATGCAGCAAACGCTGGAGCCCTCCATGAGACAGTTCGGCTTTTTCCTCGGCATCGCCATCGGTGTCATTTTGATCCTGTTCGGCAGCATCGTCATCTTCCAGGCGCTCCCTGCCGCACTGGATGTGCTGGAGATGCCAAGCCGCATCCCGTTCGTGCGCGAGGTCTACACCTGGCTGATGACCAGCGCCAACGGCCTCACCGCCCAGCTGGAGCAGAACTTCTTGGAAGCCTTCCAGACCGTGCTCAAGCTGATCCTGCTCATCACCTTCATGTGGGTCTGCGTCAAGCTGGTCAACATGGGGGTGCTGATTATCCGCGCCGGGGTTGATCTGATCCGCACCGCCATCGCCCACAGCGAAGGCCCCCACGACCAGAAGAAGCCGGATCAGCACGATCACTTCTGACTCTGATATGGTCGATGGATGTGAACGCTGCCGCCCCCAACCGGGGCGGCAGTGTTATATGCGCGGTATGAAGGCCCTTCCCAGCCCCCATGGATACCCGATAAAGCAGCGGCTTTCCCTTGTGAATCAGCAAACTGCCCATATGTTGCATCACCTTGGCATGGTTTGCGCCCCGCGCGGCGGCTGCCCGGTTTCTATCCCGCCCCCGGGCTCTGGTATAATCGACCGCCTCTTTTCCCCGTTATGGAGCCTGTTCATGGCCAATCATGCAGAAAACGCCCTCGAGGTTCGGCTCGACAAGTGGCTGTGGGCGGCCCGGTTCTACAAGACCCGCTCGCTGGCGCGGGATCAGATTGACGGCGGCAAGGTGCACTACAATGGTCAGCGCAGCAAGCCGGGCAAACAGGTGGAAGTGGGTGCGCTGATCCGCTTCTGGCAGGGGCAGGATGAGCGGGAAGTGCGGGTGCTGGCCATCAGCGATCAGCGCAAATCGGCACCGCTCGCCCAGCAGCTCTATGAAGAGACCGCCGAAAGCCTGAAAAAACGGGCCGAAAACAGCGAGGCGCGCCGCTTCAACAGCCAGTTTGCGCCGAGCCCGGAGCGTCGCCCCGACAAGCAGGAGCGGCGCCAGCTGCTCAAGGTCAAACAGTACTGACCGACCCCGATTTGATACCGGGCTGGCCGCAACCCCAGCCCGCCCGATTTACCTCACCGAAGAACCCAGGAACATATGATGAGCAACCAAGATCTGCTGTATCGCTATCTGTTTGAAGAGTACGAAGTACGTGGCGAGCTGGTCCAGCTGGATCACACCTACCGCCACGTGGTGGAAGCCCAGAACTACCCGGTGCAGGTGCAAAAACTGCTGGGCGAGCTGCTGGTCGCCACCAGCCTGCTGACCGCCACCCTCAAGTTTGAAGGTTCCATCACCGTACAGCTGCAGGGCGATGGCCCGGTGCGTCTGGCCGTCATCAACGGTGACCACAACCAGCAGCTGCGCGGCGTGGCCCGCTTTGAAGGCGAACTGCCGAGCGACAACAAGCTGCAGAGCCTGATCGGCAACGGCCAGCTGATCATCACCATCACCCCGGATCAGGGCGAGCGCTATCAGGGCATCATCGCGCTGGACGCCGACACCCTGGCTGGCTGTCTGGAGCACTACTTTGCCCAGTCCGAGCAGCTGGCGACCAAGCTGTGGATCCGTACCGGTTACCATGAAGGGGAACCCCGCGCTGCCGGCATCATGCTGCAGGAGCTGCCCGCCCAGAGCGAAGATCACAGCAACGACTTCGAGCACCTGACCCAGCTCACCAGCACCATCAAGGATGAAGAGCTGTTCGGTCTGGAAGCGGAAGAGATCCTCTACCGTCTCTACCATCAGGACAAGGTGCGGGTGTTCGATCCGCAGGCGGTCGAGTTCCGCTGCACCTGCTCCCGCGAGCGCTGCGAAGGGGCCCTGCTACAGATAGAAAAGGAAGAGGTGATGGATATGGTGCAGGAGCTCGGCAAGATCGACATGCACTGTGATTATTGCGGCGCCCAGTACCAATTTAATGGGATCGATGTCGAAACCCTGTTCAGCAGGGCTCCCGGCAATGATGCAAACAAGTTACACTAATTAAAGGCGGGCAAAACCCGCCTTTAACTTTAATAACAAAAAAATACCCTATTTTATAAAGTTTGATGGCGATCGCTAAACTCTACCACCTAAGTGATAGGATGAACGTCAGATAGAACCCTACAAACCTCTGAACCCAGGAGAATACAATGACAATCGTGGCAGAACCCACCCTGGCCCAACAATTAGGACTGGACCAGTACGGCATCAAAAACAGCCAGGAAATCGTTCGCAACCCCTCTTACGAGCAGCTTTTCGCTGAAGAGACTCGCCCTGACCTGGAAGGGTTCGAGCGCGGCGTCGTCACCGAACTGGGCGCCGTCAACGTCAACACCGGTATCTTTACCGGCCGCTCTCCGAAAGATAAATATATCGTCAAAGATGCCACTACCCAGGATACTGTGTGGTGGTCTGACCAGGGTAAAAACGATAACAAAGCCATTACCCCCGAAGTGTGGTCACATCTGAAAGGGCTGGTCACCAAACAGCTCTCCGGCAAGCGCCTGTTTGTGGTAGACGGCTTCTGCGGTGCCAACCCGGACACCCGCCTGGCCGTGCGCATCATCACCGAGGTGGCCTGGCAGGCACACTTCGTGAAAAACATGTTCATCCGCCCGAGCGAGGAAGAGCTGAAAACCTTCAAGCCTGACTTCGTGGTGATGAACGGTGCCAAGTGCACCAACCCGAACTGGAAGGAGCAGGGTCTCAACTCCGAGAACTTTGTTGCCTTCAACATGACCGAGAAGATGCAGCTCATCGGTGGCACCTGGTACGGTGGCGAGATGAAGAAGGGCATGTTCTCCATGATGAACTACTTCCTGCCCCTGCGCGGCATTGCCTCCATGCACTGCTCCGCCAACGTGGGTCAGGATGGTGACGTAGCCATCTTCTTCGGCCTCTCCGGCACCGGCAAGACCACCCTCTCCACCGATCCCAAGCGTCAGCTGATCGGCGATGACGAGCACGGCTGGGATGACCACGGCGTGTTCAACTTCGAAGGGGGCTGCTACGCCAAGACCATCAAGCTCTCCGAAGAGGCCGAGCCGGACATCTACCACGCCATCCGCCGCGATGCGCTGCTGGAGAACGTGACCGTTGCTGCCGATGGCACCATCGACTTCGATGATGGCTCCAAGACCGAGAACACCCGCGTCTCCTACCCCATCTATCACATCGAAAACATCGTCAAGCCGGTATCCAAGGCAGGTCACGCCACCAAGGTGATCTTCCTGACCGCTGACGCCTTCGGCGTGCTGCCCCCGGTCTCCAAGCTGACCAAGGAGCAGACCAAGTACCACTTCCTGTCTGGCTTCACCGCCAAACTGGCCGGTACCGAGCGCGGCATCACAGAGCCGACTCCGACCTTCTCCTCCTGCTTCGGCGCAGCCTTCCTCTCCCTGCACCCGACCAAGTACGGTCAGGAGCTGGTGAAACGGATGGAAGCGGCAGGTGCAGAGGCCTATCTGGTCAACACTGGCTGGAACGGCACCGGCAAGCGCATCTCCATCAAGGATACCCGCGCCATCATCGACGCCATTCTGGATGGCTCCATCGAGAAGGCCGAAACCAAGGTGCTGCCGATCTTCAATCTGGAGATCCCGACCGAGCTTCACGATGTGAACCCGGCGATCCTGGACCCGCGCGATACTTATGCCGACAAGGCCGAGTGGGACGCCAAGGCGCAGGATCTGGCCCAGCGCTTCATCAAAAACTTCGAGCGCTTCACCGACAATGAAGAGGGCAAGCGTCTGGTTGCGGCAGGCCCGCAGCTGTAACAGGCTCGCTTCGTATCAGTGACATCATGCCGGTCAGCCACGCTGACCGGCATTTTTGTTTTTGTGGAGACCCGAACGCCGCCATCGCCCCCGTTAAAGGGGCCCAAACCTTGCCTTTGCCCATTGTGACAGGTTAGATTCAGCCAAACTTTATACAATATACAATTCTGTAACGCCCAATCGTGACCCGACCATGACCCCACCCTACAAGACCCGAACCCAGATGGTGATGGAAAACCTCCGTGGCCGGATCCTCCGTGGGGAGTTCCCCGCTGGCGCCCCCTTGCGTCAGGATGCCATTGCCAAAGAGCTGGCCGTGAGCCGCATTCCGGTGCGCGAAGCCCTGATGCAGTTGGAAGCGCAGGGGCTGGTGAAGTTCGAAGCCCATCGCGGCGCCGTGGTCACCATGCTGGACGCCTCGGCCATTGAAGAGCTCTTTTATTTGCGAGCGCTGCTGGAAGCCGATACCCTGTTTCACGCCGTCGACAAGATGACGGAAGCCACCTTCGCACAAGCGGAGGCGATCCTCGCCCAGTTTGATCACGCCCTGGAGTCAGGCACCCAGATTGAACATTGGGCCGAGTTGAACCACAGCTTTCACGCCACCCTCTATCAGGCAGCCGGTCGCCCCCAGGCACTTGAACTGATCGCCCAGATCAATCTGAGCTGTGACCGCTATGTCCGCTTCGAGCTGCTGTTTGCCAGCGACGGGGTGGACAAGGCGGAGCGTGAACACGCCCAATTGCTGGAACTGTGCCGCGCCCGGCGCAAGCACGAGGCGGTGGTGCTGCTAAGGCAGCATATCGAAGCAGCGGGTCAGTCGATCAAGCGGATCCTGGCCAGCGGCCATAAAAACTGAACACTCATATAGCAACCATCTGGCACTAACGACATGAATAATTTCGAGATAATTGAAACCCGCGTCGCCCAAGTCAGGGCCGAGCTGGCCATGCAGGAGTTGGACGCCTTTATCGTCCCCCACGATGATGAGCACCTCGGCGAGTACATCCCCGCCTATGCCGAGCGGCTTGACTGGCTCACCGGTTTCAACGGCTCTGCCGGCGTCGCCATCATCATGGCCCAGCGGGCAGCCCTCTTTGTCGATGGTCGCTATACGGTGCAGGCGCGGATGCAAACTCCCGCCGAACTGTTCGAATTCCTCCACCTCATTGAAAATCCCCATGTACAGTGGCTGGCCGAGCAGCTGCCGTCAGGCTCCCGGGTTGGCTTCGATGCCCGTCTGCACAGCCTGACCTGGTACAAGAATGCCAAGGCCGTGCTGGCCGACCGCGGTATCGAGCTGATCCGCGTCGAGCAGAACCCCATCGACCTGAACTGGAGCGATCGCCCGGAGCCGACCAAGAGCCCGGTCATCCTCTACAGCGAGGAGCTGGCAGGCCAGTCCAGCCAGTCCAAACGTGAACAGCTGGCGGCGGACCTGCGCAAGCGCGGGCTGGATGCGGTGCTGCTGACCCAGGCCGAGCCCATCAACTGGCTGCTCAACCTGCGCGGCCGCGATATCGACCGGCTGCCGGTGGTGCTGGGCTTTGCGGTGCTCTACGCCAACACCAGCATGGATTTCTTCGTCGATACCGACAAAATTGACTGCTTCGCCTTCACCCAGCACGTGGGGCAGGATGTCTCCGTCTACCCCATCGACAAGCTGGGCGACGTGCTGCAACGCATCGGTGAAGATCAGCAGAAGGTGCTGGCCGATCCGGACAGCGCCAACGCCTGGACCCAGCTCGTCATGGAAGAGGCGGGCGCCATTCTGGTGGCAGGGCAAGACCCGACCATGCTGCCGAAAGCGTGCAAGAACGAAATCGAACTGACCGGCATGCGCGCCGCTCACCTGCGTGATGGCGTGGCCATGACCCGCTTCCTCGCCTGGCTGGATCGGCTGGTCGCCTCCGGCGAGTTCGAGGGGGTGGATGAAGGCACCCTGGCCGATCAGGTGGAAGCGTTCCGCCGCGAGCAGGAGCACTACGTCGAGCCGAGCTTCGATACCATCTCCGCACTCGGCCCCAACGCCGCCATGTGCCACTACCACCACACCAACGGCACCCCGCGCGCGTTCGGTCAGGACAGCCTTTATCTGCTGGACTCCGGCGCCCAGTATATGGATGGCACCACCGACATCACCCGCACCATCAAGGTGGGTGAGGTGAGCGACGAGCAGAAAGCGATGTTTACCCGGGTACTGCAGGGCCATATCGCGCTGGATCAGGCCCGCTTCCCCCGCGGCACCGCCGGTATCCAGCTCGACGTGCTGGCCCGTATGCCGCTGTGGCAAGCCGGTTACAACTACGACCACGGCACCGGTCACGGCGTCGGCCACTTCCTGAGTGTCCACGAAGGGCCCCAGCGCATCGCGCCGAAAGGGAGCATGGTTGCCCTGCAACCGGGCATGGTGCTCTCCAACGAGCCGGGCTACTACCGTGAAGATGGCTTCGGCATCCGCTGCGAGAACCTGGTGGTGGTGACCGAGTTGGAACAGGTTGGCGAGCTGCCGATGCTCGGCTTCGAGCGCCTGACATACGTGCCGTTCGATACCCGCCTGATCGATCGCAGCCTGCTGAGCCCGGCCGAATTCCGCTGGATCAATGAATACCACGCCGAGGTGTTCCGTCGTCTGAGCCCGCTGCTCGAGGGCGAGGATCTCGCCTGGCTGGAGCAGGCAACCAGCCTCATCTGATGACACAGGGCCTGCGGGCCCTGTTTTTTATCCCCCATTTGACCTGTATCAACACCCCAAGCGAGCAGGTCAGGAGAATGGCGGCCATGAAAAGTCATCATGCCAGCCCAGCCCGGGGCTCACACGCCGCAGCCAGCAAAAAGGCGAGTGACCACCCCAGACTCATGCGCGAGCAGCAGACGGTCAGCGCCATGATCCGCCTCTACTGCCAGCACCATCATCAGGATCCCCACTGCCGTCACTGTCGCCAGTTGCGGGATTTCGCCCATCAGCGCCTTCGTCGCTGCCGTTATGGCCACGGCCACAAACCCACCTGCGCCAACTGCAATATCCACTGCTACGCCCCGGCGATGCGCAAACAGATCCAGCAGGTGATGAAGTGGAGCGGCCCGCGCATGTTGCTGCGCCACCCCTGGCTCACCCTTCGCCACCTGCTCGACGGCTTTCGCAAGGCTCCCAAACTGCCCCACAGCAGACCGCTGCCGCCATAACCGCCAATCCCTTGCATCCGGCAGGGGATGACCACTACCCTATGACTCCTTTTCTGCCGTTGGCCCCAAGGTCAGCGGCATTGCCGATCCGTTTGCTGCCGATGGAGTCCTGATGCACCACAACCCACCCCTGCTACGCACCGCCACCCACAATGACATGCACGCCATCTGGCAGATCGATGCCAAAGTCTTTGGTGAAGATGTCTATCCCGCCTTCTTCTTCCGTCAGGCGATGGATTTGTGGCCCGAGTTGTTGCTGGTGGCCGAATACGAGGGGCAACTGGTGGGTTATGTGCTGGGTGGCTTTGGTCAGGAGCGGTCGCAAGGCTGGGTGCTCTCGCTGGCGGTGCTGCCCGAGGCGCGCGGTTTCGGCCTCGCGGAGCGGATGATGCGCCAGATGGAGGCCAACCAGCAGGCGCTGCAGATAAGCGAACTGCGGCTCACGGTCGATCCGGCCAATCCGGCCCAGCGCCTCTACTACCGTCTTGGCTATCAACTGGTTGAAGAGGTCGCCGACTACTTCGGCCCCGGCGAGGATCGGCTTGTGCTGGTTAAAACCCTCTCCGGTACAGCTGCGATTCAAGGATAAAACCGGTTACAGAACGCATAATTGGTTACATTTTGCCGATTTCATGTCCCGCTTGCTTGGAGTAAAGTTCAATTCATCAAACTGATTGTTTGAATTCTATTCAGCCTTGGAGGCCCATCATGTTGAAACGTATGACCCTTATTGCCCTGCTGGCCGCCACTACCGTCACCGGTTGCGCCAACAGCGATGTCTACTCTGGCGATGTCTACACCAAAGACCGTGCCAAGCAGGTACAAACCGTCAGCTATGGCACCATCATCTCCACCCGCCCGGTGAAGATCCAGGCCGATGAGAACTCCCTGATTGGCACCATTGGCGGCGCCGTAGTCGGCGGCCTGCTGGGCAGCACCATAGGCGGCGGCACCGGCCGTGATATCGCCACAGCAGGTGGTGCCATTGCCGGCGCGGCAGCCGGCAAGGCCGCTGGCGACAAACTCAACCAGGTCGACGGCGTCGAGCTGGAGATCAAGAAAGAGAACGGCGAAGCCATCGTGGTCGTGCAGAAAGCCAGCCCCACCTTCACCCCGGGTGCTCGCGTGCGCATGACCCAGGGCAATGGCAGCATCAACGTGGCCGTCGTGAACTAAGCGTGTGAACTCAGGCTTTGCAGCTTTAGAGTCATAAAAAAACCGCCGGTTCCGGCGGTTTTTTGTTGTCTGGCATTCGGGATTACATGCTGTAAGCCTTCTCGCCGTGGGAGGTGACATCCAGCCCTTCCCGCTCGGCATCGCCGTTCACCCGCAGACCCACCAGCATGTCGACCGCCTTGAAGGCAATCGCCGCCACGGCACCGGACCAGAACAGGGTGACACCGACCCCGATGGCCTGGATCTTCACCTGAGTCAGAATGGAGTAGCCATCGGCAACCTGATTGGTGACATAGTCCCACACCCCGGTGCCGCCCAGATCCGGGCTGGCAAAGACGCCGGTCAGCAGGGCGCCGAGAATGCCGCACACCCCGTGCAGACCGAAGACATCCAGGCTGTCATCGGCCCCCAGCAGACGCTTGAGACCGTGGACGCCCCACAGACCGGCCACACCACTGACAAGACCCATCACCAGCGCGCCACCGACACCGACAAACCCGGCCGCCGGGGTGATCATCACCAGACCGGACACCGCTCCGGACGCCGCACCCAGCAGGGAGGGACGCCCCTTCATCACCCACTCGGCCAACGTCCATGACAGAGCTGCCGCAGCCGGTGCCACCCAGGTGTTGATAAAGGCGAGCGCAGCCACCCCGTTGGCTTCCAGCGCGGAGCCCGCGTTGAAACCGAACCAGCCGAACCAGAGCAGGGAGGCACCGATCATGGTCATGGTCAGGCTGTGCGGGGTCATGGGATCACGACCGTAGCCCAGACGCTTGCCCACCAGATAGGCACCCACCAGACCCGCCACAGCGGCGTTGATGTGCACCACTGTGCCGCCTGCAAAGTCCAGCGCACCATGCTGGAACAGATACCCGGCAGTTGCGGTCGCGGTTGCTGCGGCTTCGGCGCTGGTATAGGCATCCGGACCCGCCCAATACCACACCATATGAGCCAGCGGGATATAGGCGAAGGTGAACCAGATCACCGAGAAGAGCAGCACGGCGGCAAACTTGATGCGCTCGGCAAACGCCCCCACGATAAGGCCGCAGGTGATGGCGGCAAAGGCCCCCTGGAACACCACATAGATCAGCTCGCTGATCCCGACACCCTTGCTGAAGGTGGCGGCGATGGAGTCAGGGGTTACCCCCTTGAGCAGCACCTTGCTGAAGGAGCCATAGAAATTGCCCCCCTCGGTAAAGGCCAGCGAATAACCGTAGATCACCCAGAGCACGCAGATGAGGCAGAACAGGGTAAAGACCTGCATCAGCACGCTCAGCATGTTTTTGGCCCGTACCAGACCACCGTAGAAGAGGGCCAGACCGGGGATCGACATCAGGATCACCAGGGCCGCCGAGAGCAGCATCCAGGTGTTGTCACCCTTGTTGATTGTCATGGCGGCAACCGGAGCCACCGCCGCCTGTACCTGAGCGACCTCTTCGGCCCAACTTGGGGTAACCAGCAAGGCAGGCAACATCGTCAGACCCGCCATCATCCATTTTTTGACCATAGAGCACTCTCCTTCCCTGTCGTACCGGTACAAGACCGGCTCCGTTTCCCTGATTGAATCTGTGGCGAACCGCAAGGTGTTGCTGCAACCCGCCAGAATCACACCCGCGCCCGGCACGGGGATGCCTCTTGCCACTTCCTCATCACTGCGTCTGCCGCCGATGAGCGCAAGAGACCGTCTGACATGTAAAAAGCATAAAGTGGGCCATAATTTTAAATCCTTAAAAATCATTAAATTAACTATCTCAGCTATCGCTAACGCACCAAAATGGCGCACGCTCTGCGCTAACCGGTACTGAACCGCCCTGTCACAGGGCAGGGCATGGCCGGCGCACCACAAATGCGCAAATCCTGAACCAGCCCACAAGCTGAAGCCCTCGATATCGCGCGCTGCGGGCCAACTCGTTTACACTGGCAGACCAGCCGTTTCTGTTATCCGACTACGGCATACCATTACGCAGTGCCTTGTTTGCAACGTGATGGCGGGCCCAATCCGAGGAACACCATGCAGTTTGATCGTCTCGATATCAGCCTCTCCCACTACCATCAGCTCGATCGGGAGCATCGTTCCCACATCTTGTTGCTGGGGGGATTGATGCTGGCCATCATGACCCTTCATCTGTTGCTGCTGCCCCACTTCCCCTACGAGCGCTTTTACGCCGTCAGCTTTGGCTTCGAGGTGATCAACTGGCTCACCATGCTGTTCCTGTTCTGGGTGGTGCAGTGCGCCCACCTGCCCACCCACACCTACCGCATGCTCTCCTGCGGTCTGATGCTGTGGATCATGGGGGCCACCGCCGACATCATGGATGAGCTGGTGGCGCAGCCGCTCTGGCTCGCCATCTATGCCGAGGATCTGCTGCGCTCCAGCGGCATCCTGCTCAGCAGCATCGGCATCCTGAGCACCATGCACCACCTCTTTCATATCAATACCCGGCTCAGAGAGCAGGCGCTGTTTGACGATCTGACCAAGCTGCCAAACCGGCGCTACTTTCATCAGCAGCTGTTTCTGGAGCAAGGGGTTTGCCATGCCCTCATCCTGCTGGACCTGGATCACTTCAAGCGGATCAATGACAACTACGGCCACGATATCGGGGATCGGGTGCTGCAGCAGTTTGGCGAGCTGTTGCAACAGCACTGCCCACCGGGTGCGCTGGCGGCCCGTGTCGGTGGTGAAGAGTTTGCCCTGCTGCTGCCCGTCGCTCACGAAGCCGATTTGCAGCAACTGACCAACACCCTGCTCACTGCGACCCGCACCATAGCCCCCGACCCGACCCATACCATGACGGTCAGTCTGGGAGTGGGGATCCGCGAGCCCAAGGAACCGGCCGTCTCGCTGTTCAAACGGGTGGATCAGGCGCTTTATGGCGCCAAGGAGGCGGGTAGAAACTGCGCGGTATGGGCGACGCCGACTAATAAAGAGGCGTGAAGAGCTGCCGGTTGATTGCCGGTCACTGCGGAACATTGCTGCTGAAACAGGGGCCCAGGGGCCCCTGTTTTATGGGGGGAAATCCCCCCGCCTAAAAGCGGAAGGTAAGACCGAGATTGGCCTGCCACTGGGTCACCAGCTCCCCGCGTACCTTGAACACGCACTGCTCCGGGTTGCAGAGAAACTGGTTGTTGTCGTTAACCAGCGAGCCATAACCGCGCACCTCGGCCCGCAGCGCCAGATGCTCGGCGAGGCGCGGTTGCACCCCGAGCGCCAGCGACATGGAAGGGGTCACCTCGCTGTCGTAAGCGGCAAAGCGGGTCACCCCGATCCCGGCGCCGATATAGGGCGCCATCAGGTTGTCAGAGAGGGTCAGAGCACCGGCAAAGTGCAGGATGTCCACCGTCAGGCGATCCGGCTGGTCGGGAGAGAGGGTGGTGGACTGATGGCTGTAGAGCAGCTCGATCATGCCCGGATCATCCACCTCCTTGCTGATAAAGAGACCCCAACTGCCAGAGCCCTGCCCCTGCAGTGAATCGAGCGAGGCCGAGCGCGAGACCGGCTGCACCACCTCGTCACTCTTCTCGAAGTCGATGGCTGAGCTGTAGCCGAAAAACGGCGTCACCTGCCAACCGGATGTGGTTGCTGCCTCACTACTCCAGGCCTGACCCAGTGGCAGCAACAGCCCCATCATCACTATCCCGGCTCTCTTCATCATCATCCCCTGCTCCCTGTGTGATTGTGCAGAAAGCATACCAGAGGCGTCCTAGGCCCATCCTAAACGGCGGCTGTACCGGATCACTTTCATGGGGGGGATCACACTCATCGATGGCGCGGCAAAGCAGTACCATTGTGGCCTTGCCGTACTCCCCGCCACCATTCATCGACGGTTAACCTCTGCCACGTATGCTGGCGCCAAAGCGGGTCATAGGGACCAGTCATCACCACTCAGAAGGACATCAGGGAATGGTTGCCGCGCAACTTCACGACCCCCAAACCACCCTCGCGGATACCCTGCGGGCCACCGCGCACGCCATCGACGAAAGCCACATCAGCCTGCGCCAGATGCTGGAGCTGGTGGGCGAACAGGGCATGCTGCTGTTTTGCGTGCTGCTCACCGTCCCCTTTCTGTTGCCGGTCTCCATTCCCGGGGTCAGCACCCCGTTTGGCCTGCTGATCCTTTTTATCGGTATAGGCATCACCCTCAACCGGGTGCCCTGGCTACCCGCCATCCTGATGGAGCGCCGCTTCGCCGCCGACCAGCTCAAGCCGACCCTGCACAAGGGGGCAGATCTGCTGGCCCGTGTCGATCGCGTTATCCGCCCGCGTCTGCTGGTGCTGACCGGCAGCAGCACGGTCAACCGCTGCAACGGTCTGCTGATCATGCTGGCCGCCCTGCTGCTGATGCTACCCCTGGGCGCCATCCCCTTCACCAACGCCATGCCTGCCTGGGCCATCCTGCTGCTGGCCACCGGCATGTTGCAGCGGGACGGTCTGTTCGTTGCCAGCGGCTATCTGCTGGTAAGCGCAACCCTGGTCTGGTTCAGCGTGCTGGCCCTCGGCTTGCTGATGGCGGGCCAGAGCGCCACCGGCCTGCTCGGCTAACCCCGATGCACAGAAAAAGGGCGACCAGATGGTCGCCCTTTTGGATTTGTGCGGGATACTGCCCGGTCAAAGCAGATCGTAGATAAGGGCCGAGATGGCAAGCAGCCCCATCACCAACACAAAAAGGGTACTCGGCCCGCGATAACGCTTGAGTGCGGGCAAGCGATAGATGGAGCAGGCTGGCAGCAGAAACAGGATCACCGCGATCAGCGGGCCACTGACGCGCTCGATGATGTCGAGCACATTGGGGTTCAGATAGGTGATGAGGGCGGTCACCATAAACAGGATCACCGACGACACCCGGGCGATGGTCGACTCCTTGAGGGAGAGCCCCAGCCCCTGACAGGCACCGCTCACCATGCTCACAGTCCCCTCGCTAACCCCCATGGAGGTGCCGAGGAAGGATTTGGACATGGCCAGAATGGCGATAAGCGGCCCTACATAGGCGATCAGCGGATTGGAAAACTTGTTCGCCAGCGCCGACAGCACCGAGATATTGTCGGTGCGGGCCAGCGCCATCTCGGCCTGACTCAGGCTCATCACGCAGCTCACCACGAAGAAGAGCACGCTGCCGCAAATCAACATGCTGCTGTACTTGATGATCCGCTTGGCACGCAGGTCGGCACTCTCCTGACAGCGCTTTTTCTGCGCCGCACTGAAGGAGGAGATAATGGGCGCATGGCTGAAAGAGAACACCATCACCGGCACGATCAGCCAGAGGGATTTCCAGAACGCCGGGTCACGCCACTCCACTGCCTGACTCTCTGTGAAATAGGAGAGGCTCCACTGGGGCAGCAGATAGATGGAGAGGCCAATCAGAAAGGCGACCATCGGCAGAGCCAGCACGCTGATGGCCGACACCACGATCTGTTTGCCGGCCAGCAGGATCAGATGCAGACCCAGCATCACCCCCAGCACCAGCAAGCCGCGGGGAAGCGCGGCATCCCCCAGCTGATGTACCACGAAGCTCTGGATCGCATTGGTGATGGAGATGCTGTAAACCAGAATGATGGGGTAGAAGGCCATCAGATAGACCAGCATCAGCAGCTTGCCCGCCCTGGCACCGAAGTGCTCCTCCACCACATGGGTGATATCCCCCTCCTTATGGGAACTGGAGAGCACAAAGCGGCTCAATGCCCGGTGGGAATAATAAGAAAGCGGAAAAGCCAGCAATAATATAAACAGCAAAATAACCGGGGAATTACTGCCGACAGTAATAGGGAGAAATAACGTACCGGCACCAACAGCAGTGGCATATAAGCCCATGGTCCATACCGAATCGCTTTTCTCCCATTTCAATTTTGAAACAGGGTGACTCTTTTCAGCAATAGAAACACTCATTGCAATATATACCTTATTAGTCTGTCATCATTATTTTTATTGGCCCGAATAACAGGCTGGCGATATGTCATGGCAGATCGCCCTGTTCGTGAAAGAACAACGCCGCCAGTAGCCAACAGGGCCACCGGAGGGAAACGGAGCTGCCACGCTACCATCGTTGAAATCGCCAACCTGGTCAAGGTTAATAATTCATGACCGTTTGAATCGGATTGTTTCAAAAGACAATGAAATGTGTCACATTCGTCATCCAGAACCAGATCCAAACCCTTTTGATAACATACCGATAAAACCTCATCCTGTTGCCCAACAACACAAATAAGACCAGCGATCAGGCCGATAATATTAACACCTTAAGCTGTGGAATATCAGTGAAATAATACGGCCAACTTTTCTACTAATTGACAGTGATGTCAGCCAATTTATTTATGGCAAAAGGAAAGGTGATGTCTGCCAATAACAGGACCAATCAGCTCAGCGTGCCGGGCAGTGTGCCACCCGGTTGCGCCCTGCCCGCTTGGCCTGATAGAGCCACTCGTCGGCCCGGGCCAGCGCCTGATTGATCTCCTCCTCCGGCTGCACCAGGGTTGTGCCCAGACTGACCGTGATGGCGACCGGATCGGCAGGCAATGCTTCGACAGCGGCACGGATCTGCTCCGCCATCTGCAGCAAACCGGCCTCATCGATCCGTGGCAACAGGATAAGAAACTCCTCGCCGCCGCTGCGCACAAAGAGATCGTCCGCCCGCAACAGGGCATCGATGCAGCCACTGAATCGCTGCAAGGCCCGATCTCCCTGCTGATGGCCGTAGTGATCGTTGATCTGCTTGAAGTGATCGATGTCGAGCATGATAAGGCCACAGGGCGCCTCCCCTGTCCGCAGCGGCTGGCAGTGCTCGAAGAAGAAGCGGCGGTTGTAGAGACCGGTCAGCTGATCGGTCTCGCTCTGGCGCTGCAGTCGCTGCTGCAACTCGTACTGGCGGGTAATATTGCGAGTCACCCAGGCCACCGCCCGCTTGCCGTCATAGAGGGAGGGCAGCGGGGCAATCTTGCCCTCGAAGCGTTGTACCCCCTGCGGCCCGACGGCGGCATTGATCCCCCCCACCTCGGCTGCTGATAGCTCATACTCCACCACCCGCACCTGACCGCTCGCCAGTGACTCGGCAACCTGTGCCTTGACCCACATGGCCATCTCGGGTGGCAGCACATCGGCCAGTTGCTTGCCCGCCAGCGGATTGCCATCGTGATAGGATTGCTGCTCCATGCCGCCGATATATTCCACGTAATAACCATCTTCACTGAGGATGAAGATGGGATCTGGCAGTTGGGCCATCACTTCATAAAGCTGGGTTACCGAAAGCGCCACGGAGACTCCTGTACGTTAGGGTCAAACAGGGGGAAGATATTCTGCCTTAAAAGGACTCACTCGCCCTCATCGGCAACGGAGAAAAATCTGCCGTCATAGCCAACAATCCTTTACATCTAGCAGCATGCGGACGTCTCGGCCAGCAAGGATTGCCTGCGCCCACCGCCGCTCTGACTTGCGACCGTTCGCAGTGGCGGATGGCCCCTCCCTCGCTCAATGATATCTCATTGTTTCAACTCACAAGTTCATTTACGCTGGCCGTCACGAGTCCAGTTTTCACCTCATCAGCCATCAGGAACGCCAGCCCCCAGCAACCGCAGGGGCTGTACCACGGAAAAGGAATCGCCAGATGAAAAACGCCATCGTTACCGCCCGCTTCGACGCTATCAGTACCGAAGGGGAACAGCTCACCCTCAAGATCGCCATCAAGGCCCCCGAGCCGGATCCCAAGTCCGCCAGCGGTGACTGGCGCTGCAAGGTGAAGCTGGCGGGGCTGAGCGACAAAACCTTTATCTACGGCATCGACAGCCTGCAGGCCCTGAGCCTCGCCATCAAGTTTGTCGAAACCGAACTGCGCGCCTTCTCCGATGCGGGCTGGCAATTCTATCTGCCTGGCTGCCCCGATCACCCCATCGACATGAGCGCCTGCTACTTCCCGGCGCTCTAGCCCGGCCAACCCAAGGAGCCCGGATGCACGGACCCGATCCCGCCAATCCCCACCCCATGGCCGGCTTCCCCCAGGTGTGTTTTATCAAGAACACCATCAAGGGGCCCAATATCGAGGTGGGTGACTACACCTATTACGACGACCCGGAGGATTCGGCGGGCTTCGAGCGCAACGTCCTCTACCACTTCCCCTTCGTCGGCGACAAGCTCATCATCGGCAAGTTCTGCGCCATCGCCCGCGGGGTGAAGTTCATCATGAACGGCGCCAACCACCAGACCTCCGGCTTCTCCACCTACCCTTTCTTTATCTTCGGCAACGGCTGGGAGCATGCCGCACCCGCCCCGGGCAGCCTCCCCTACAAGGGGGATACCGTCATCGGCAACGATGTCTGGATTGGCTATGAGGCTCTGATCATGCCGGGGGTAAAGGTCGGCAACGGCGCCATTATCGCCGCCCGCTCCGTGGTCACCGGTGACGTGCCCGCCTACGCCGTGGTCGGCGGCAACCCGGCCAAAGTGATCCGCTACCGCTTCGACGACGACACCATAGCCCGTCTCAACGCCATCGCCTGGTGGGACTGGCCGGTGGAGCAGATCAGCCGCAACCTGCCGCTTATCAGCGGCGGCGAGATAGCCGCGCTGGAAGCGGCAATCCGCTAGAGACAAGCCCCATCAGGCATAGGGCCAGAAATGAGAAGAGGGTTGAGCGCACAGGCACTCAACCCTCTTTTTGATTGGTCGCAGACCGCTCAGTGGCTGGCGGAGCGACTACCGCTCCAGATCAGCTCGCCGCTGCGCAGCTCCATCAGGGTCATCGACAACCGATAACGGCTCCCCTCTGTCACCAGATCCCCGTAGAGCATGTAGCCGGCGCCGGTCTGACGGCCAAGCCGCACCAGGGAGGCCGGGTTCATCCTGCCCTGCTGATACTCAAGCTGGCCGGTGATGGCTGCCACCTGCCCTTGGTCGACAAAGTGAAAACCGCTCTTGCTCTGGATGAGCTTGCTCATGGCCGCCGCCATGGCGCGGGTGTCCACCGGCTCGCCGGTGCCGTTCTGGGGCGGGGTGAGCAGCAGCACCGGCTGACCGGTTTGCGCCAGCTCCCGCACCTCGGGGGCCTGCACAAAGAGATCGGCCATGGCCTGCGCCAGTCCTGTCGGCGCCACCGGCTTGGGCTGAACGTCCCCGCTATCCGGTTTGGTCACCGGCTTGTCCGGCTGGCTCACTGGCTGATCGGGTTCACTGACAGGAGCCTGAGTACCACCGTAGGGATTGACCGCACAACCGCCCAGCAGCAGGGCCCCCACCATCAACAAGGAACGCAGCTTCATCTTTTCTCTCCGCCAGAAATCCGTAAACGGGCATCAACACATGCCCGCATGGCGGAGCCCCTGCCCCGCATCCTCCTTATGCTAGGGACAAACCCCGGCGGGGTCGATACGCCCACCACCACAGGGCGACAGAGACTGGCGAACCTGGGCCCACGAAAAAGCTGGCACGGCTCCACCCGATTCCGTTAGGGTAGTGTCGGTAAAACATCAACAGTAACGCAGCGGTAAGCCCGGCGCACAACACGTCGCAACCCGACAGAGATCATCACACTCAAGCAGGAAGCACTATGCAACTCACCCCACCCCAACCGCCTCAGAACGATGAGATCGAAGCGCTGCGCATTGGTCTCTCGGGCTACAACAAGGAACACGCCGGTACCCATCTGCGCGAGCGGATCGCCAGCTTTATCAAGGATGAAGAGGGCAAGGTACACGGCGGCATCATCGCCGACATCAAGTGGGGCTGGCTGCATGTCGACTGGCTCTGGATCGATGAAAGTATCCGCCGCGATGGCTGGGGCGGCCGCCTGCTCGGCGCCATGGAGCAGTACGCCCAAAGCAAAGGCATCAGCAACTACCATCTGGAAACCACCAGTTTTCAGGCCCTCCCCTTCTACCAGAAGCAGGGTTACGAAGTCTTTGGCCAGCTGCCCGATATGCCGCCGGGGCATATCAGTTACTTTCTGAAAAAGCAGTCATAAGCCGATGAGCAGCCGCAACAGCCCTGTAATAGACAAGGCACCGGGTAGCAGGTGTCTCTCCTTCTACAGACGCCTTGCCTTGCTCTTTGCGCTGCTTGCAACCAGCTCCAGCGCCCTTGCCCTGTCACTGCACGATCTGGATCCGGCGTTTGAGCGTTGTGAAGCGCTCAAGTCACAACACGGTGCCACACTGCCCGCGCAAAGCGACCCCTTCTGGTCACTGGAGAGGGAACAACAGGCGACCGTGCTGATCTATCTGCACGAAAAAAGCATGGAGCGCTGCACCTCAGCAGAAGTGGATGCGCTGGCGATCAAGGCGTTCCATCGGGCGGTAGAGGGTGATAGCACTTTTCTGAACACTTTGATCAAGGCGAGGACCACCACGCTCACTCCCGCCCAGCAAGCCCAGCTACAGAAGATTGGTCAGGCAGAACTGGACAGATTGGTTGGGATGAAGGAATTTGCTCTGCCATTCTCGTTAAGTAATTACCTAAAGCAACTTTGATATAGACAGAAATCGACAATGCACGAGGCGACTATCTATTCTTTTGAGCCAAAAATCCAACCCTAACCAAAACAACCATCTTCACTTTGGCTATTTTTTGTTGATGTAAACTACCGAAAAGTTTTCGCTAAACCAAATGAAAACATTTTATTTGGTGATGGGCGAGCAGAGTGGCTCGCCCTTGCAAGGAACGGACTAAACCACCTCCTTATAAAATTGAGGGGACTTGCTCATTTATACATCGAGAAAGTATTGCATTAATTTCATCTCGCCTTAAGTCCATGAAATGGATAAATTCTTTCTCAAAACGGCTATGTCTTAAATATTTTTCTAATGAAAAATGTCTAGTTGGAAGGCCTGTTTTTCTATCAACCTTATGTATATAACCTGCAGAATCAGGATTTTCTTTTGCCGTTGAAATAAAAAATCCCCATACATCCTCAATCACCGGAATTGAAGACTGAATAGCATCGTCATTACTAGCATCCTTTGAGTTAACTAAAAACTCGGTTGCAATAAAGACCTTAGCATATAAATCCTTTCTTATTTTCTGAGAGTGCGCGTTGAGACCGATAGACAGCGCATTATGGACTTTAATCCCTGTTGATGCTCGCTCTATCTCTCTATCTGTGATTTTTTCCAATGATGGAAATTTATTTTTCTGGAATAGTCTTTTTTGAAAGCCTAGGTTAATTTTCCCATTAGATGCGAAAAATACACGCCAGAAAAAATTTCGTTCAATCACTTGCTCTTTCTTAATATAACCATCTTTTAGCCCATCGGAAAATTCGCCACGTTTCCTCTCGTATAGTAATCCAACGACATTAAATACTTTATTTTGTAAATTTTTATGATATTCATCGTTTGAGAATTTATCAGCATTTATAACTGGCGTTTGTTTATTCGTGGCAACCGAGATCTCATCTATAAGCTGTAGTTTCTTTTCTACTTCACATTCAGATACAGTGATAACCTTCAACATTACTTCTTTATTATTAAACACATCTTCCGCTTTGGCTTCATTTTCTTCTAGAATGCGGCTTAAAGTAAAAGATGTTTGCCCACCATTTATTATTTGTGGGTTTTTCACTCTAAGCTGAGCTTTGTTTTTTTGCCCAATTTTTTCATTAATATTTGTTTCCTCTGACAACATGGTTATTCCATTATTGTAGAGGGCGAACTCATTTGTGTTAGATCCAATTATAGTAGTATGGATTGCATCATTCACCGCTCGACCATCCATATCAAGATAACTTCTAGGATTATATTTCAAAATTGCATTCTTATATTTACGCATCATTTTTGCGATTTCTATCGCTGGAACAAAGAGAACTGTTATTTCACACTCACTATATTTCGTCTCTACGGAATAACTTATTTTGCTACCGGAACTTTTATTAGACAGGTCAATCGGTATTATTATATCACTAGCCGTAAAATAGTTTCCAGTGAGTACCGGAAATAGCAAGCCATTATACGTTTTTTCATAATCAAAAACATCCACAGGATATCCATCAGTCAACCGTTTTAGTTGATGTACAGAATAGCCTCTTAGATTTGCTAATATCACCACTTGATACTTATATCTGGCTATATCACTTATGTTAGAAATCTCCCGCTGTAATTGTTTTATCTTACCATTGTAAGTATTGCCATGTTCATCATTCTCCTCCCCTTCTAGAATCCTGCTAATATCCATTGAGAGAATTTCGTCAAGGCTTATTTCTTTATTTTCAAAGTTGTGTGAATTGGCTCTGAACTTAGACTGGATTAAATATATAACCTTGTTATCTTGATCAATGTGATAGCCATCAATCCCCCCATCATATCCTTTATCTGTTAGCGTATGCTCCCTCTCTGAAAAATCAGTTATTCCGAAACTAACTTTCAAATACAAATGT
Organism: Aeromonas sp. 600724; assembly: GCF_049175135.1. Taxonomy (NCBI): domain Bacteria; kingdom Pseudomonadati; phylum Pseudomonadota; class Gammaproteobacteria; order Aeromonadales; family Aeromonadaceae; genus Aeromonas; species Aeromonas sp. 600724. The sequence continues at coordinate 33,316 of NZ_JAAKUM010000004.1, forward strand.
ATAAAAGCCCTAGCTCTACACTGATTTATTTTTTCTATATCAGTTTCATTCTTATTATATAGCTTGCTATATTTATCAGGTGCCTCTTTAATTATTTGATCTAACACAGATATTAGATAACCATAATGCATATGCTCTCCTTGCAATGTTTACATATAAATACTTCTAAGTGACAATCTACTCTACACCCGATTTATAAATGAATGAATATCTAGACTCACATAACTCAAAAAACACTTTTAATAACGTTTAGATAATCTCATCTACATAGACAAAGCAAAGCGGCAAGCAGTGGAGGGGATCTGCCCCTCAGATCTGCTTGCCGCTGTCTGTTACCACAGCTGTAAACGTCGTTAGCGACCCAAGAAGGGTTCCCAGTCCTTGAACACCGGCTGCAACCCCGCCTGCCGCACAGCGGCGGCCACTTCCCCCACCGGGCGGTCGTCGTGGATGGCGAACTGCTCCAGCTCCTCCGCATCCCCCTCGGCATAGCCACCCGGCTGGGTGCGCGACTCGGCCGACATCTGGGTGATGCCAAGGCGCACCGCGCCGTTGCGAAAGGTGGCAGACTCGCGGGTCGAGAGCGACAAATCCAGCGTGGGCGAGAAAAGACGCCAGGCGCAGATAAGCTGGGCCAGCTGGCGATCCGACATGATGACGGCAGGCTCCAGCCCACCGGTGCAGGGGCGTAGGCGCGGGAAGGAGAGCGAGTAGCGGCTCTGCCAGTGGTGGCGCTCAAGCCAGCTCAGATGCTCGGCGACAAAGTAGCTGTCGGCGCGCCAGTCCGAGGAGAGACCGATGAGCGCCCCCAGCCCGATTTTGTCGATACCGGCGCGGCCCAACCGATCCGGCGTGGCGAGGCGCCATGCGATGTCCCGCTTGTTGCCACGCAGATGGTGGCGGGCGTAGGTGGGGGCGTGGTAGGTCTCCTGATAGACCATAACGGCGTCGAGGCCGAGGCTCTTCAGCTCGGCATAGTCGGCCTGCGAGAGGGGCTGCACCTCCATCCCTACCGTGCTGAAGTGGCTGCGGATGATGGGCATCACCTCGCGAAAATAGGCGAGCCCCACCTTGTGCTCGTGCTCGCCGGTCACCAGCAGCACGCTGTCAAAACCGCGCGCCTTGATGGCCAGACACTCGCGCTCAATCTCCTCTGCATTCAGGGTCTTGCGCTTGAGGCGGTTGCTCATGGAAAAGCCGCAGTAGGTGCAGTCGTTGGCGCAGAGGTTCGACAGATAGAGCGGCACATAGAAGCCGATGGTGTTGCCAAAGCGCTGGCGGGTCAGCCGCTCGGCCTCGGCAGCCATCTGCGGTAAAAACGCCTCGGCGGCTGGGGAGATCAGCGCCATAAAATCGGCCAAGGTACGGCGGGGTGAACCCAGCGCCGGCTCTACATCGGCGGCGGTCTTGGCGCGGATCTGCATGCCGATATCGTCCCACTCCAGCTCCTGCCAACGGTCGAGAAAGGTTGGCTCCTTAGCCCTCACCCCCAGCCCCTCTCCCTTATTTTGTGAAGAGCCGAGAGGGGGGCTATCACTCGGGCGCACCTGAGGTTGTGCAAAAGGCTCGAAGTCACTCATCGCGCCAGCTTCATGACTCATAACGCCCCCAGAAAATCGGTAAGCGGGCTGGAGGCTTGGGCCTGCAGGGCGCGGGCGCCAAGGCCAGCTTCATAAGCGCTGCGACCGGCGGTGCAGGCCAGCGCAAAGGCGCGGCCCATGGCGACCGGGTCGCCGCTCACCGCAATGGCGGTGTTGACCAGCACGGCGTCGGCACCCAGCTCAAAGGCGGCGGCGGCGTGGCTCGGCGCACCGATCCCCGCATCCACCACCACAGGCACATTGGCCTGCTCGACGATGATGGAGAGAAACTCCCGGGTTACCAGCCCCTGATTCGAACCAATCGGCGCGCCGAGCGGCATCACGGCGGCGCAGCCCACCTCTTCCAGCCGCTTGCAGAGCACGGGGTCGGCGCCGCAGTAGGGCAGCACCACAAAGCCCTCTTTCACCAGCTGCTCGGCGGCTTTCAGTGTCTCGATGGGATCGGGCAACAGATAGCGCGGATCGGGGTGGATCTCCAGCTTCAACCAGTTCGTCCCCAGCGCCTCGCGAGCGAGGTGGGCGGCAAACACCGCCTCGGCGGCAGTCTTGGCGCCGGAGGTGTTGGGCAAGAGCTTGACCCCGAGTTGCAGCAAGGGGCTCAGGATATCGTCGTGGGCCTTGCCCGGTTCGAGCCGCTTGATGGCCATGGTGACCAGTTGGGAGCCGCTCGCCTCGATGGCGGCGGCCATCAGTTCCGGGCGGGCAAACTTGCCGGTGCCGGTAAAGAGGCGCGATGAGAAGGTGTGATCGGCAATCTTGAGCATGTCAGCCTCCTGCCACTGCGATAAGAAGAGATGAGGTTCCACCGCAAGGCAGAGCACGCGAAGATGGGACTGTGAGCATCATGGGTCAGCCTCCCGCAATGGCGGTGAAGAGGTGAATTTCATCCCCGTCATTAAGACGGGTCTCGGCCCAGCGGCCACGGGGCAGCACGGCGCCGTTAAGGGCCACCGCCACCCCTTGGGGATTAACCCCCTGTGCAGCCAGCAGGTCGGCCACGCTCTGCCCTGCCGCCAGCGGTTGGGCTTTATCGTTGAGTCGGATGGTGAGGGTCATGGGGTGATCTCCTTATCGTGTGTCGGGCATCGGCGCTGTCCGCAGACCGGGCAATCGGGATCGGGAGCCAGAGTGAGGGTCTGCCACTGATGGGTCAAAGCATCGAAGCGGCGCAATGTGCCAGCGACCGGGCTCGGCATCCCGAGCAGCAGTTTCAATGCCTCTAGCGCCTGCAAAGAGCCCATCACTCCGACCAGCGGGCCGGTGACGCCGCTGGTCTCGCAGCTCTGGGCGAGCTTGGTATCCAGCGGATAGAGGCAGGCGTAGCAGGCGTGATCGCTGCTGGTGCGCGCCATCAGCTGCCCCTGCCAGCCCACCGCGGCGGCGGAGAGCCAGGGCTTGCCCTGAGCCACGCAGGCGACGTTGATGGCCTGGCGGGTGGCGAGGTTGTCACAGCAGTCGATCACCAGATCAACCTCGGCCACAAACTCCGGCAGGCTGGCGGCATCGAGCCGCTGGTTGATGGCAATCAGCTCCACCAGCGGGTTGTGGGCGGCCAAGCGCTCGCGGGCCAGCTCCGCCTTGGAGTGGTTGACCGCCTCACTATCGAACAGGATCTGGCGCGGCAAGTTGCTGGAATCGACCGTGTCGCCATCGGCCAGCCATAAGGTACCCACCCCGGCCCCGGCCAGATAGAGGGCGAGCGGCGAGCCGAGCCCGCCGAGGCCGACGATCAGCACCGATTTCTCCTTGAGCCGCGCCTGACCGGCCTCCCCCACTTCCGCCAGCATCAGCTGGCGACCGTATCGCAAATACTCTTTGTCACTAAGAGAAGCGGCATCAGAGCGCATGTTCAGCCTCCCGTATCACGGTGGCCGAGCGTGGCTCATCCCCCGCCCCCACGGCAGCAAGCAGCCGCTCGGTCGCCCCCTGCCAGTCATCGCTGGCGGTAATGGCCGAGACCAGCGCAATGCTGCCGACCCCGCTTGCCTTGACCGCCGCCACCCGCTCCTCGCTGATGCCGCCGATGGCCACCGTCGGCCAGTCGCACATCAGAGCGCGGTAGCGATGCAGCCGCACCAGCCCCTGCGGGCGGGAAGGCATCGCCTTGGTGTTGGTGGGGAAGATATGGCCGAGCGCCATATAGGAGGGGGCCAGCTCGCGGGCCCGCATCAGCTCGAAGTAGCCGTGGGTGGAGATGCCAAGGCGCAGCCCGGCCGCCTGAATGGCGGCGAGATCGGCGGTCTCCATATCCTCCTGCCCCAGATGCACGCCCCAGGCGCCCGCCTCGATGGCCTGCTGCCAGTAGTCGTTGATAAAGAGTCGCGCCCCATGGCGGCGACCAAGCTCAACCGCATCGCGAATGGCCGGTGCTACCTGAGCGGCGGGCAGATCCTTGATCCGCAGCTGGATGGTCTTGACCCCCTGCCCCAGCAGGCGGCGCAGCCACTTGACCGAATCGACCACCGGATAGAGGCCGAGGTTGTGTTCGGTCGGCGCGAAGGGGCCCTGCGGCAGGCGGGCACTGCTTGTCTGATAAAGTCCGAAGCGGCGATCGAGGGTTGAGCCCGCCAATCCGGCGCGAGGGAAGTGGGCAAGATCGGCGGGCCAACCGAGATGGGCGATGGGGCCGGGGCCTGCCCCAACTCCTTGCGCCGCCGCCAGCCCCTGTTGCAGGTAGGCTCGCGCCAGGGTGATGGCGTCCTCTACCGGATAATCCTGCGCCACCACGGCGGCGATGGCGCTGGCGTAGCAGCAACCTGTGCCGTGGCCGTGGCGGGTATTCAGGCGCGGCGCCGCCAGCCAGAATTCGCGGGTCTCATCCTGGTAGTAGTCGAGGCAGAGATCGCCGCTCCACTCCAGATGGCCGCCCTTGACCAGCACGGCGCGGGCACCGAGTTCGCGCAGACGGCGGGCGGCGAGGCGCACCAGATCGGGGCTGCTGACCGGCAAGCCGGTCAGGGCCTCCAGCTCGGGGCCGTTGGGGGTGATGAGCGAGAGGCGCGGCAACAGCTGCTCGCGCACCGCCGCCAGCATATTGGGCTCCGCCATCGGGGTGCCGGTGCTGGCGATGGCCACCGGGTCGTAGACCACGAAGGGGGCCTCGATGGCCGCCAACCGGCGGGCCAGCACCTCCACATGCAGCCGGGTCGGCAGCAGACCGATCTTGATGGCGGCGGGCGGCAGATCGACACCGAGGGCGTCGATCTGGGCGGTGAAGGTCTGCATCAGCACGGGGTCAACCATCTTCACCGCCACCGAGTTCTGGGCGGTGATGGCAGAGATGACCGAGCAGCCGTGCACACCGAGGTCGTGCAATGTGTGCAAGTCGGCCTGAATGCCGGCACCGCCGCCGGAGTCTGAACCGGCGATGGTCCAGACAACTGGGCGGGAGTCCGTCACAGGCAGCAGATCGGCGGGGCTGACAGCCCCGCTTGCGCTGCTCACGCCTCCTCCCCTGCGGCCTGTTTCAGCGCCGCCGCCTGATGATAGATCTCGCCACCGGTCTCCTTGAAGGTTTCCGCCATGCGGGCCATGCCGCTCTCCACCTGAGCCACCACCTGCTCCTGCTGGCCATCCATGCCGACCAGCTTGATCTCAACGGCCTCCAGCTTCGCCGCGTAGTCGCGCACGTCCTGAGTGATCTTCATGGAGCAGAACTTGGGCCCGCACATGGAGCAGAAGTGAGCCACCTTGCCGGACTCCTGCGGCAGGGTCTCGTCGTGGTAGGCACGGGCAGTGTCAGGGTCGAGGGCAAGATTGAACTGATCCTCCCAGCGGAACTCGAAACGCGCCTTGGACATGGCGTTGTCGCGGATCTGGGCCCCAGGGTGACCCTTGGCAAGGTCGGCGGCGTGGGCGGCGATCTTGTAGGTAATCAGCCCCTGCTTCACGTCCTCCTTGTTGGGCAGGCCCAGATGCTCCTTGGGAGTGACGTAGCAGAGCATGGCGCAGCCGTACCAGCCGATCAGTGCGGCACCGATGCCGGAGGTGAAGTGATCGTAACCCGGAGCAATGTCGGTGGTGAGCGGGCCCAGCGTATAGAACGGCGCCTCGTGGCAGTGCTCCAGCTGCTCGGTCATGTTGCGCTCGATCATGTGCATCGGCACATGGCCCGGCCCCTCGATCATCACCTGCACGTCGTACTCCCACGCAATTTTGGTCAGCTCGCCAAGAGTGCGCAGCTCGGCGAACTGGGCCTCGTCGTTGGCGTCATAGACGGAGCCCGGACGCAGACCGTCGCCCAGCGACAACGCCACATCATAGGCGGCGCAGATCTCGCAGATTTCGCGGAAGTGCTGATAGAGGAAGTTCTCCTTGTGGTGGGAGAGGCACCACTTGGCCATGATGCTGCCACCGCGCGACACGATGCCGGTGAGGCGCTTGGCGGTCATCGGCACGAAGCGCAGCAGGACGCCAGCGTGGATGGTGAAGTAGTCCACCCCCTGCTCGGCCTGCTCCAGCAGGGTGTCGCGGAACAGCTCCCAGGTGAGGTCTTCGGCGATGCCGTTGGTCTTCTCCAGCGCCTGATAGATGGGCACTGTACCGATGGGCACCGGGCTGTTGCGCAGGATCCACTCGCGGGTTTCGTGGATGTAGCGGCCGGTGGAGAGATCCATGACGGTGTCGGCGCCCCAGCGGGTCGACCAGACCAGCTTCTCCACCTCCTCTTCGATGCTGGAGGTGACCGCCGAGTTGCCGATGTTGGCGTTGATCTTCACCAGAAAATTGCGGCCGATGATCATCGGCTCCGCTTCCGGGTGGTTGATGTTGCTGGGGATGATGGCGCGACCGGCGGCCACCTCATCACGGACAAATTCGGGGGTGATATTTTCCGGCAGGCGGGCACCGAAATCGCGGCCCGGATGTTGGGTGCGCAACAGTTCGGAGCGCACCCGCTCGCGCCCCATGTTCTCGCGAATGGCGATGAATTCCATCTCGGGAGTGACGATGCCGGCGCGGGCGTAGTGGAGCTGGGTGACCCGGCGACCCGGCTTGGCGCGGCGCGGCTTTGGCAAGTGCTCGAAGCGCAGATGATCCAGCCCCTCGTCGGCCAGACGCTCCTGAGTGAAGGTGGAACTGAGCCCCGGCAGTTCGTCGGTATCATCCCGCTCCAGCACCCAGTTCTCCCGCAGGCGCGGCAGACCGCGGCGCACATCGATGGCGACCCCCTCCTCCCCGTAACGGCCCGAGGTGTCGTAGACCGGCACCGGTTCGTTGGGCTCGAACCGGGGGTCTTCTTTGGTGCCGCCGACGAAGGTGTCGGCCAGCTGGATCTCCCGCAGGGGGACACGGATATCGGCGCGGGAGCCTTCGATAAAGATGCGGCGGGAGTTGGGGTGAGCCATCCCCTTGAGGCTGTCGATAAAGGCCTGAGCGCTGGAGCGCTGCTCGCGGCGGCTGGATTTGGTGGTATCAGATACAGAAGTAGACATAGCAAAACTCACATTAACTGGTTGAAGTTATGGGTGTTTGCTTGTCTGGAGTTCGAGGAGAAGATGAACTTGCGGCGGGGTGTTTATCTCGGGAGGGAGTCCGTGCGGAATAGATCTCCGCGCTGCTGTACTGCCCCTTCCCGCTCTCTGCATGCAGTGGGCAAGGCGCCCCACGTGCTGGACAACCGGACGGGACAGACTCCCTCCTGTGCGCCCTGACCCATCAAGGGTGAGCCCTTTGATGAGCGGAAGAGGCTTGTTCCTCCTCCGGCGCGGTAACCCGCAAGTTACCCTTGTTCCCTTCGCAGGTTTTAACCTGATCAGGTTCCACGGATCCCGAATTAACGGTCTCAGCTTCGCGTCGTTCGACGGTCAGCACTCCGACAAGATGGCGCCAGTATAAGGGGGAAAATCTAAAGCACAAGCCGTTAACAATCTGGCCAACACCACTCTTGCAACAAATGAGTGAACAATACCTCGCTCACGGGACCACCCCAAACAGAGGTCAAACCTGCGTTGGCATCAACTTGGCACGCCATAGCTTCCTGTTGTGATCATTCAGGGACAAGAGGAGAAAAAGAGGGAAAATCGAGGGGCGCAGGGCAAGTGCATCGTCTTGCGCAGAACAGAAACAGGCCCCTGTGAAAGGGGCCTGTGAGGGAGGTTATTGAACCGGCACTATGGTCAGGGATACGTTGCCAAACCCTTCGTTGGCAAGGGCCTCGCTGTCCAGATCCACACCGGTCAGAGCCACACCTTCAGCAGAGGCGTTACGCAACTGGGCAGAGGCCGCTGAACGGGTCTGGGGCTGACCGATTTCGATATCGCCAGCAAACTGGCTCTCGGCATAGAAGTCACCGGTCACCGCCGAACGGATCGGGCGCAGCACACGACCCAGGTTATTCTGCATGGTCGACAAACCATACTCGCTGATGGTCCAGTTCCAGTCCCACCACTTCACTTCACCCGGGATATAACGCTTGTCCCACTGGTAGCGGATGCTGCTCGCCTTGTCGCGGAACGGGCCGACGGCAAAAGTGTGCTCCCAGGTGGGGCGATTCTCAGGATGGGTATACCAGGCATTGCCGCCCCAACGCAGGAAGCCCTTCATGGTCAGGTCATAATTGACCTCGGCCTTAAACTCGTAGGGGTAGGAGATGTTGGACTTGTAGAGGGCAACCCGCACCGGCAGGCTGGAGTGAGGCGGCACCGTGGGGCGCGCTTCAACCGAGACGGTCTCGGTCGTTGAGCCCCCTTTCTGGGAAGCCCAGCTCTGGCTCGCAGCGATCTCGATGGCCAGTTCGGTTTCCCCCACCAACGGCCACTGAAACTTGTTCTTGGTGGTCACCTTCTCGCTCAGGCTGTAGGTGTCGGTCTTCGACCAGTTGGTGGCCTTGTCGTACTTCAGGGTCACCACCACCTGCTGGGGCAGGTCGGTGTAGTTGGTCGCATTGGCCGTGATGGTCTTGACCAGCTGCTTGCCGCTCTCGGTGACCTGACCATGGCTGAAGGAGTCGGGTTCCAGGGTATATGAGAAGTTGCTTACCTTGATGGAGCTCTTCTCCCCGCAACGATATCCGGAGCAACCGCCGTCATTATTTCCCTTTATCAACCAGCCATCGCCAACCCGGGTAACATCCATATCTTCCCCGACATAGGGGCTATGATTTCCACCCACCCAGGCGTATCCCAAATAATGGGCGAGATAACTGACCGGCTTGATAAAATAATCATTGTCGTGGACAAGACGCCATTGTACATCGACCTCATCACCCGCCGGAATATTCCAGACAGAGAGTGTTGGTATTTCTCCGGAAACCGGTGAGTTGGGATAACACCAGGTTTCTCCGGCAGTGCCCTGTTTGATTTCGCCATTATATCCAGGCCCCATAATCACCCAGCGATCCGCCAGCCCGGTGATCTGCCACTGCCCCATGCGGCTGACCAGATTACCCTTGATACTCATGGCTTCATCGCGGGTCAGAGGACGGTAACCACTGGCACAGACGCCCGTGCCAAGACCCGCCCACTTGACCTGATCAGGGTAGACAGGTTCAGCCGCCTGCACCTGAGCGAGCATCAATGAAGACGCCAAAAACGCCAGATTGGCGGTAATTATTCTATTCATCATTTATCCCTCTTTCAGACATGCGATAATTGTTATTGTGTAGAAATATCCTTTTTCATTTGACAGGGATGAACTCCGACAAAACCTGACACAAATAAAATAAACCACCAAAAAACATCCATGACAAACAAAATAATGGCGGTATAAGAAAATAATTAGAGTGATGACTTTATTGAGGAATAAATCATAAATATTGTGACAGGCATTATTTAGTGCCTGCCACAATATGGTGAAACCATATTAAATAAGAAGATGCTGAATTACTCTTCCGGATTGACCACTTCAATTCCCTGCAATATTCCATCCGCCGAACGGATCAATACCAGCTCGCTCCCGGCATGCAGATCGGCGGCCGAGCCGTTGACCCAGCGCACCTGCGGATTGAGTCGCACAGTGCCCAGGGTGGCCAGCGTGAGCTGCCGGTCATCGAAGGATTGCAGGCGATCTTGCGCCCGCAGCCAGGGCTGATTGGCCAGCGGGGCTCTGGCGGCCAGCAGCTCAATCCGGGTGGCAACGCCATCGGCGACCAGCAGAGCGAGCTGGTCGCCGGGTTTGAGTGGCTGCGGCCAAATCTCCCCCTGCCGCCAGATGGCGGCACTGCCCTGCTCCACCTCGGCCCCCTGAAATTGCAGGCGGATGCCATCGCTGTGCTCCAGCTCCACCAGCCATAATTCGTCGGCTCCCGCCTGCGCCGCCCAGAGCGGCACACCCAGCATCCATGCACACCACTTTCTCGATTGTTCCATCTTCGTTCGTCCCTGAACAAAAAGCCCATGCTGGACAAGCATGGGCTTCATTCGGGAGCATTTCTAATCGGAACGCAGAGATCGGATCAGTCATCCTCGCGGCAGCGGCTCAGGCGCATGCCGTCAAACTTGCACTCCAGCTCCAGCCAGCGCCCTTCAAACGGCACCAGACTGTTGTCCGAGGTGGTGTAGCCCCAGATCCGCTCCCCTTCGACCGGCCCCTCCAGATCCATCTCGTCCTTGTCATCTTCGTCGAGGGCTTCGACCTTGCGCACATAGCGCACGCCGTTCTCCACCACCCCCTTCATCTCGACCCAGGTACCGCCGAGATCATCCTCGTTGAGCCAATCCTTGAAGCGGGTCTGGTCGTCGATCACGAACGGCATGCCGTTGACCATCAACTGGCCAAGCTGCCAGGTGGTGCGGCCGGTCAGTTTGAATTCGGTCGCCTGTGCGGTGCCAAGTGGCAACAAGATCAACAGCAGGAGGGCGCAGAGAGACTTCTTCATCAGGGATCCTCGGGGTTACACTGGCAAACAGGATGCCGAATCCGGTGTGAAAAGAGCGTGAAACGCTCACCAACCAGGAGAGCAAAGCATGAAGATTTTGGTAGTGGAAGACAATCCTCAGGTGGCGGAAACCATCATGGATTATCTGGAGCTGGCCGGTCACCGCCTCGATTGTGCCTATCACGGTCAGGCGGCGCTGCAACTGCTGGAGGAGCAGCGTTTCGACGTCATCATCATGGATGTGATGATGCCGCGCCTCGATGGCCTCAGCACAGTGGCGCGCCTGCGCGAGCAGGGGATTGCCACTCCCGTGCTGTTTCTCACCGCCCGCGACAGCCTGGAAGACAAGCTGGCGGGCTTCAAGGCGGGAGGGGATGACTATCTGGTCAAGCCCTTCGCCATGGAGGAGCTGGAGGTGCGACTGCAAGCTCTGAGCCTGCGTGGCCCGCGCGGCGATGTGGGGGCCATCAGCTTTGGCGATCTGACGGTCGATGTCGCCAGCGGCCGCGCCACCCGCGCCGGTGAGCCCCTCAAGCTCGGCAAGATCCCGTTCCAAATCCTCGCCCTGCTGGCCCGCCGCGCCCCCGCCATCGTCAGCCGTCAGGAGGTACTCGACACCGTCTGGGGGGATGAGGAGCCCGACTCCGATGCCCTGCGCAGCCATATCTACGCCCTGCGCAACGCGCTCGACAAACCCTTCCCCACTCCCATGCTGGAGACCCTGCACGGTCAGGGCTATCGACTGGTGAGCGCATGAGCCTGCCGAGCCTGCGCCGCCGCCTGATCATGGCGCTCGGCGGCGCCGGGGTGGTGCTGCTGATCCTGCTCTCCGGCTTGATGCTGGTGGCCGAGGACAAGATGGAGGAGCTGAGCCTGCGCCACTGGCTGGAAGCCGAAGTGACCCGCTACAGCGATGACTGGCTGCGACTCGGCCCGGCTGCGGCTGCCCCGAGCCCCAGACAGTTCTCCAGCTACTGGACCGAGGCGGGCCGCCTGCCGAAGTGGCTGAAGCCCTACCAGACCCCCGGCTTTTTCGAGCACCAACTGGGCAAAGAGGACAAACACTTTCTGGTGGCCCGTCACCCCTCCGGCGAGGGACTGCTCTATCTGGTCTTCAACGACGACGCCGACGACTACCTCGACCCCTACGAAGACAAGCTGCATCTGGCCACCCGACTGATCGGGCTGGCGCTGCTGCTCGCCTGCCTCGGCTTCGGCATCTGGCTGGTGCGCCATATCACGGGGCCGCTGCAACGGCTGCAACAGAGGGTCGCCCACCTCACCCCGGATCAGGCGGATTTCGAACCCGACGCCCCCTGGCAGGAGCTGCGGGATATCGAGCTGGCGCTGCTGGCCGGCAAGCAGGAGGTGAGCGCAGTGTTCGCCCGCGAGCAGGAGTTCAGCCGCTTCGCCAGCCACGAGCTGCGCACCCCCAACATGGTGATCCAGGGCTCGGCGGCCCTGCTCGGCAAGGTGACGGACTTGCCCGCACCGGCCGCCCGCGCCACCATCCGCATCCGCGCCGCCGCCGACGAGATGGCGCTGCTCACCGAGACCTTCCTGCTGCTGGGCCGCAAGGAGGCAGTGGAGCGACCGCTGCAACAGGTCACCCCGCTGATCCGTCAGGAGCTGGCCCGCCTCGCTCCGCTGTTGCAGCGGGAGGCCCTCGATATCCGGCTTAATCTGGACGAGAGCAGCGAAGTCAACGCCCCCCTCTCCCTGCTCGCCATCGCCCTCGGCAACCTGCTGAAAAATGCCCTGAGCTATGCCGAGGGACATATCGACATCGAGCTGTGTGGCCCGGTGCTCACCATCAGCAACCCGACGGCGGCGGCGCCGGATCAGATCCTCGGCTACGGCTGTGGCCTCACCATCATTCAGCGCATCTGCGAGAAGCTGGGCTGGCAGATCGATACCCGGCTGAAGGACGGAATTTTCAGCGCCCGGCTGGCGATGATCGCCGCCGGAGAGTTCCCTCTCCCTTTGGGAGAGGGTTAGGGTGAGGGCGCAGTGGCACCGCCAACCCACCAGCCAGATAGCAACAAGGCGCCCGAGGGCGCCCTGTTTCTATCTGACGGATGCAAGCCCGCGGCTCACTCCGCCGGTTTGTTCTTGCGGCTCGCCTTGAGTTCGAGGAACTCGATGATCTTGCCGGCCACATCCTTGCCCGAGGCGGCTTCCACCCCTTGCAGGCCGGGGGAAGAGTTGACCTCCAGCACCAGCGGGCCACGGGCGCTGCGCAGGATATCCACCCCCGCCACATCCAGTCCCATGATCTTGGCGGCCTGCACCGCGGTGGCGCGCTCTTCCGGGGTGATCTTGATCGCCTCGGCGGTGCCGCCACGGTGCAGGTTGGAGCGAAACTCCCCCGGCTGGGCTTGGCGGCGCATGGCGGCAACCACCTTGCCGTTGACCACCAGACAGCGGATATCGGCGCCATTGGCCTCGCGGATATACTCCTGCACCAGAATGTTGTTGTTGGTCTGGATAAAGGCCTCGATCACGCTCTCGGCGGCTTTCTGGGTCTCGCACAGCACCACGCCAATCCCCTGGGTTCCCTCCAGCAGCTTCACCACCAGCGGCGCCCCGCCCACCATGGTGATGAGGTCGGGCACGTCGTGGGTGCTGTGGGCATAGCCGGTGATGGGCAGGCCGATGCCATGGCGGGAGAGCAGTTGCATCGCCCGCAGCTTGTCGCGGGAACGACTGATAGCCACCGAGCTGTTGAGGGCCATGGTGTTCATCATCTCGAACTGGCGCAGCACGGCGGTGCCGTAGGCGGTAATGCTGGCCCCGATCCGCGGGATCACGGCGTCATAACTTCCCAGCTCCCCACCCTCGTAGTGAATGGAGGGGTTGTGGGAAGCGATATTCATATAGCAGCGCAGGGTGTCGAGCACCTCTACCTGATGACCGCGCGCCTGCGCCACCTCGACCAGACGGCGGGTGGAGTAGTTTTTCGGCTCACGGGATAAAATGGCGATCTTCATGACAATTCCGCTAGAAGGCTGTGCCTGGGCAGGATGGGGCGGGAGAGTATAAGGCGCCACAGCGCCAAGACAACGCCAATTGTTTATCCTGACAACAAGACAAACCACACCAAACCGCACGCTACCACATCACTGTGACCAACAGGTTAAACGGCGGCTCTGCGCAGGTTGTTCAACCCGTGCAAGGATGCCGCCGTTTCTCGTTAAAGATCAACCGATGTCACGCGGGAGTCAGTTCAGGTTTGGCCCCAACCAGCGCTCGGCCTCGGCCAGCGTCATACCCTTGCGGGCGGCGTAATCTTCCACCTGATCGTGCTGGATCTGCGCCACCGCGAAGTATTTGCTCTCGGGGTGGGAGAAGTACCAGCCCGATACCGCCGCCCCCGGCCACATGGCGTAGGATTCGGTGAGCTGCATGCCGATGGCCTGCTCCACCTCCAGCAGCTCCCAGATGCTCCCCTTCTCGGTGTGCTCCGGGCAGGCCGGATAACCGGGGGCCGGGCGGATACCCTGATAGTTCTCGCGGATCAACTCCTCGTTGCTGAGGGCCTCGTCGGGAGCATAACCCCAATGTACCTTGCGCACCTGCTCGTGCAGATACTCGGCAAAGGCTTCGGCGAGACGGTCGCACACCGCCTGAATGAGGATGGCGTTGTAGTCATCGTGCTGCGCCTTGTAGGCCTTGGCGATGGCCTCCTCACCGATGCCACCGGTCACCGCGAAGGCGCCGATCCAGTCCGGTTTGCCGCTCTCTTTCGGCGCCACATAGTCCGCCAGACAGTAGTTGGGGAAGCCCTGCTTCTCGCTCTGCTGGCGCAGGTGGTGCAGCACCTTGATGACCTCGGTGCGGGACTCGTCGCTGTAGACCTCGATGCTGTCCCCTACCGCGTTGGCCGGGAACAGGCCGACCACCCCGGCGCAGCGCACGCTCTGATCCTTTTCCAGTTGATCCAGCATGGCGTTGGCGTCGGCAAACAGCTTGGTCGCCTCCTCGCCAATGATCTCGTCCTCGAGGATGCGCGGGAATTTGCCCGCCAGCTCCCAGCTGAGGAAGAACGGCGTCCAGTCGATGTAGGGGCGCAACACCGAAATGGCCACATCTTCGAACTTCTGCACCCCGAGCTCGTGGGGCTTCGGCGGCTGGTAGCCAACCCAGTCCAGCTGGTGCCGGTTGGCGCGGGCATGGGCCAGACTGACCGGGCGGGAGCGCGGCTGCTTGCGGGCATGCTGATCCCGGGCGATCTCGTACTCCTTGTCGATGCGGGCGACAAACGCCTCCTTCAGATCCGGGCTGAGCAGGCTCTGGGCCACCCCCACCGCGCGGGAGGCGTTGGAGACATAGACCACAGGCTCCGAGTAGTTCTGCTCGATCTTCACCGCAGTGTGGGCCTTGGAGGTGGTGGCACCGCCGATCAGCAGCGGCAGCTTGAAGCCCTGACGCTCCATCTCTTTGGCCACGTGCACCATCTCGTCCAGGGACGGGGTGATGAGACCCGACAACCCGATGATATCGGCGCCGACCTCACGCGCAGTCTTGAGAATGGTCTCGCAGGAGACCATTACCCCGAGGTCGACAATCTCGAAGTTGTTGCACTGCAGCACCACCCCGACGATGTTCTTGCCGATGTCGTGCACATCACCCTTGACGGTGGCCAGCACGATTTTGCCATTGCTGGAGCCGCCCGATTTTTCCGCCTCGATATAGGGCTGCAGATAGGCCACCGCCCGCTTCATCACCCGGGCCGATTTCACCACCTGCGGCAGAAACATCTTGCCCGCGCCGAACAGGTCGCCGACCACGTTCATACCATCCATCAGCGGCCCTTCGATGACGTGCAGCGGCTTCTCCGCGCCAGCGCGCGCCTCTTCGGTATCCTCTTCGATAAAGTCGGTGATCCCCTTGACCAGTGCGTGCTCCAGCCGTTTGCCCACCGGCCAGCTGCGCCACTCCTGATCCCGCGGATCCTCCGCCTGGGCACCGGCACCGCGATACTTCTCGGCGATGGCCAGCAGCTCTTCGGTGGCGTTGTCATTGAGGTTGAGCACCACCGCCTCGACCTTCTCTTTCAGCTCCGCCGGAATGTCTTCATAGATGGCGAGCTGGCCGGCGTTGACGATCCCCATGTCCATACCGTTCCTGATGGCGTGGTAGAGGAAGACGGCGTGAATGGCTTCGCGCACCGGCTCGTTGCCGCGAAACGAAAACGAGACGTTGGAGACGCCGCCGGAGATCATGGCGTGGGGCAGGTGTGTCTTGATGTCCTTCACCGCCTCGATGAAGTCCACCGCGTAGTTGTTGTGCTCATCGATGCCGGTCGCCACCGCGAAGATATTGGGGTCGAAGATGATGTCTTCCGGCGGGAAACCGACCTGATCCACCAGGATCCGGTAGGCGCGCTGACAGATCTCGAACTTGCGGGCGCGGGTGTCGGCCTGACCCACCTCATCGAACGCCATCACGATGACGGCGGCGCCGTAGCGACGCAGCAATCTGGCCTGCTGGATAAACTTCTCCTCCCCCTCTTTCATGGAGATGGAGTTGACCACCGGCTTGCCCTGCACGCACTTGAGGCCCGCTTCCAGCACCTCCCACTTGGAGGAGTCGATCATCACAGGCACCCTGGCGATATCCGGCTCACCGGCGATGAGGTTCAGGAAGCGCACCATGGCCGCTTCGGCGTCCAGCATCCCCTCGTCCATGTTGATATCGATGATCTGGGCGCCGTTCTCCACCTGCTGCTTGGCAACGTCGAGCGCCTCGTCGTAGAGCCCCTCCTTGATCAGCCGCTTGAACTTGGCCGAACCGGTGACGTTGGTGCGCTCCCCTACGTTCACGAACATGGATTCAGGGGTAATGATCAGCGGCTCGAGGCCCGACAGGCGGCAGGCTACCGGCAGCTCGGGCAGCACGCGCGGCTTGATGCCCGCCACGGCGTCGGCCATGGCACGAATATGGGTCGGGGTGGTGCCGCAGCAACCGCCGACCATGTTGAGGAAGCCGCTTTGGGCCCACTCGCGGATATGCTCCGCCATCTCGACGGCATCGAGGTCGTACTCGCCGAACGCATTGGGCAGACCGGCGTTGGGGTGGGCGCTGACGCAGGATTCGCTGATGCGCGACAGCTCCTCCACATACTGGCGAAGCTCATCGGGCCCAAGCGCACAGTTGAGGCCGAACGAGACCGGTTTGACGTGGCGCAACGAGTGATAGAAGGCTTCGGTGGTCTGGCCGGAGAGGGTACGACCGGAGGCGTCAGTAATGGTGCCGGAGATCATCACCGGCAGGCTGAAGCCCAGCGCCTCGAACACCCCTTCCACCGCGAAGGCGGCGGCCTTGGCGTTGAGGGTATCGAAGATGGTCTCGATCAGAATGATGTCGGCGCCGCCCTCGATCAGCGCGTGGGTCGATTCGGTGTAGGCGGCCACCAGCTGGTCATAGGTGACGTTGCGCTTGCCGGGATCGTTCACATCCGGCGAGATGGAGGCGGTGCGGTTGGTGGGGCCCAACACCCCTGCTACGAAGCGCGGCTTGGCGGGATCTTTTGCCGTCCACTCGTCGGCCACGGCGCGGGCCAGACGGGCGGCTTCACGGTTGATCTCGGCGGAAAACTCTTCCATCTCGTAATCGGCCATGGCGATGCGAGTGGCGTTGAAGGTGTTGGTCTCGAGAATGTCGGCCCCGGCAGCGCAATACTGCTCGTGGATCTCGCGGATCACCGCCGGACGGGTCAGCACCAGCAGATCGTTGTTGCCCTTGATGTCGGTATGCCAGTCGGCAAACCGCTCACCCCGATAATCCGCCTCCCCCAGCTTGTAGCCCTGGATCATGGTGCCCATGGCCCCGTCGATGATCAGGATCCGCTCCCTGAGGCAGGCTTCCAGCTTCTTTGTTACGTCCGACTGCTTGCTCGGCTCTCTGCTCGACATTACGTTCGACACCGCGTGTTCCTCTTACATCCATGCAACTGCGTAAACAGCATCCTAACAGCAAACAAATAAAATGGAAATCTAGCCGTCTATCAGTCCAAATGCGCCACCATATACTCATTTATGGGTAATGAGTAACATAGGGCCCGAGAGTAACCTATGCCCGTCCTGCATAGGGATACGTGCTTGCTGTCTACCAACGAGAAAAAAATAACTATGAGCGTCTACTACACACTCTGTTTTCTGGCAGCGTTGGCGATTTTTATCGCCTTTGCCAACCAGTATGTTGTGAAGATCCAGACCACCATCGCCATTACTGCGGGCTCCATGCTGATCTCCGCACTGCTGGTGCTGTTTGGCAAACTGGGCTGGTTCAACCTGGAACCTCTTGCCGTCAAGACCATGGAGAGCATCGACTTCCAGAACTTCCTGCTGAAGGGGATTCTGGGCTTCCTGCTGTTCGCCGGGGGCCTTGGCATCAACCTCAAGGCGCTGCGTAGCCAGAAGTGGGAGATCACCATTCTGGCCATCATTGCCACCCTGCTCTCCACCTTCCTCATCGGCTACGGCTTCTGGTTTATCGCCAAGCTGCTGGGCTGGGAGTTGCCGCTGGTCTACTGCATGCTGTTCGGCGCGCTGATCTCCCCCACTGACCCGATTGCCGTACTGGCCATCGTCAAGAAGATGAAGGCGCCACCCCAGATCGCCATCCAGATCGAAGGGGAATCCCTGTTCAACGATGGTGTTGGCCTCGTCATCTTCGCTACCGTGTTTGCCGTCGCCTTTGGTGGTGTCGAGCCCACCTTCGGTAGCGTGGCCGGTCTGTTCCTGCACGAGGCCCTAGGCGGCATTCTGTTCGGCGCCGTGCTGGGCCTTATCGCCCACGTGATGATCAGCGCCACCGATGACGGTTCATTGGAGCTGCTGCTGACCCTCTGCATCCCGACCGCCGGTTTTGCCTTTGCCAACATGATCGGCGTCTCCGGCGCACTGGCCATGGTGGTCACCGGCATCATGATCGGCAACTGGACCCGTCACTCCGGCTTCTCCGAGCAGAGCAGCCATCACTTGGATCACTTCTGGGAGTTGATGGACCAGTTCCTCAACGCCCTGCTGTTCCTGCTGATCGGTCTGGCGCTGGTACTGCTGGATCTCGCCTGGCGTGACTGGATCCTGCTGGTCATTGCGGTGCCGCTCTGCCTGGGTGCCCGCTTTATCAGCGTGTCGCTGCCCTATGTGGCTTTCCGCCGATTCCGCAATTACAACACCTTCTCGGTGCGGATCCTCACCTGGGGTGGCCTGCGCGGTGGTCTGGCCATGGCGATGGCACTGGCACTCCCCTCCGGCGTCATGATGATCCCGGAACATGGCGTCGACCTGCGGGAGGTCATCCTTGTGATGACCTACTCGGTGGTGATGTTCTCCATCGTGGTGCAAGGCATGACCATCACCCCGATGATCACGGCTGCCAAAAAGGCCTGTGGCGACTACTGAGTCGGCCCACTGTGCTGATTGCAGAATGAGAGAGGGCTCCCGTCGGGAGCCCTCTTTTTATGGCGGATAGTTGCGAATATTTGCTGCTGATAGCGCCTTGATTACACAGAGGAAAAGCGTACTGACTTCAACATCGGCAAATTATTGTTTGCTTTTTATTCATTTCGAGGAGAGAATGCTCGTCGGCTAGTTAATCAGCCCTGTTTATGTTTACCCTGCAATGCTTCACCTCACGATGAATCCTGCCAGTACCCGCATAACCTTCTTCTGATTTACTCGCCTTGAGAACCGTCAGGCTGTCTGCCTGCGTTGCCCGGCTCTCACGGTGCAGACCCGATCTGCCCACCCAATTTGATTTATGCATCAGCATATTCCTTGAAAGTGCAGACGCCCTTTAACCGGGCTGGGTATTCCTGCGCGCTTGTCGTTCACCCAATCGACCGCGCCCATTGACCTGACATTTGCCAATACAAGGAGCAAACACCTAATTTATATAGAGAAATACCATGATGAAAGCAGTACAAACACACAAGCCCCTGCGTCGTAGCAAGCCCATCAACCTGCCTGTGCAAGAGCACGACAATGATGTGTTTCTGATCCAGTTCAGCACCCGCTTCAGCGGCGGTTTCGCCATCTCCTGTGATGGTATCGCTGGCGAGTTCTCCATCGAAGACCTCAACTGATCCTGCCTGCCCTCCGGCAGCGCCCGATGCAGACAGGCCGCAACTCACGGCGGCCTCTTTGCTTCTCTCACGCCTTTCGCCAGACCCGGGCTCTTGCTTGTCACTCAACCTGACAGCTACCTCGCCATTCGCTTTTCAGCTCTCTGACCTTGATCACTGCTCCAGCAGCAGGCACTCATCGGCATCTTCGCTCAATTTGACCAGTCGACTGCGCACCAGCCCCAGCTTGGCCAGCAGGCCGATGGATCGCTCGTTACCCGGAGTGACGATGGCAACTACCTGCCCGATCCCCAATCGGCTTTTGCCATCGGCAAGAGCGGCCTGCGCCGCTTCAATGGCGTAGCCCTGACCGCGATATTGCGGCAGGAAGGCGTAACCGATATCGACCTGCTCCAGGGTATCGCGCTTGATCAGACCGCATATACCGAGGCTGGCACCGTCCTCTTTGCGCTCCACCAGATAGAGGCCATGACCATGACGGGCATAGCTGACTGCCGGCCCCTGCTGGATATACTCCTGCGCCTGTTCGAGGGTGCGAATGCCCCGATCACCGATGTAGCGATAGAAGTCACCGTCATTGAGCAGCTCAAGGATGAAGGGGGCGTCGGTGGCGATCATTTCGCGCAGGATCAGGCGGGAGGAGGCAATCATGGCAAGGGCTCTCAAACGGAAAGTGAAGGGCAAAGAGTGCCCCGTCACTCCCGGGCTGGCAAGCCTGTGGCACCATCACTCATACAAAAGGGGCCGCAGTGCGACCCCTGACGAGATGGGAGAAACGGGCTCAGGCGGCCAGCAGTCCGGCATAGCCGTTGCCCTGCTCGCGCAGCGCAGTGAACTGGGCAGCGCAATCGGCCCAGCTCAGCCCCAACGCATCTGCCACCTTGTGGGGCCACTCAGGGGGCGCCTCTTCCCCCACATCGGACTGGGCCGCCAGCACAATGGCCAGATGGATCAACCCGGCCTCGGCGGAAAATACCTTGGCCAGCATGGGATTGTAGTGATACTCCACCGCATTGCTGATGGTATCGGGAAACTTCCAGTAACGAGCCATGGCCGCCCCGACCTGGGCATAGTTGAAGCCGACCACCAGCTCTTCTGCCTTGGCCCGCCCCTTGTGCAGCTCCAGATCGTGAATGTGGTGGACAGTGTTTTCAGGCAGCCCCACGTGCATCACCAGCCGGCCAAGATCGTGCAGCAGAGCGCAGGTAAAAACCTCATCTCCCTTCATCCCTTTCTTCACCGCCAGACGGCGGGCCAGTTCAGCCACGTTGAAGACGCAGCCCCAGAAATGTTTGAGATCAATGCCGGGCACGGCCTTGACCGATTCGGTGAGCCCGCAGGCCAGCACCATGTTGCGCACCATCGCCAGTCCAAGCCGCACCGCGGCTTCATTGACGGTGCCGATCTGACGACTGCTGCCGAATTTGGCCGAGTTGGCCAGCCGCAGCAACTTGGCGGAGATGACAGGGTCCTTGTTGATCAACTTGCTGATCTTCAGCAGATCCGGATCCTTTTCATTGAAGGTCTGGATCAAATCGCGCATCACTTCCGGGATCTGGGGCAGTAGCTTGGGCTCGGCCAGCAGGGAATCTATCGTGGGCATAGGCGTGTCCATCCATGTTATCTGTGTTCCAACCTGTTTGCCTTGGCAAACTCTTCCTAATTATGGGTAACAAATGGCCTCCCCATCGGATTGTTTATTCGCTGGCTGTTCAAGGTGTTAGTCCCATTCAGGCTATACTGGCCGCCACATTCACTGTTGCGGATATCCCATGAACGACACTCAGGAATTTTTTGATGAAGACGCGCTGCTGGAGATGGTGGAGAACCAGCTCAACGACGGTCACCCGCCCCATGTGAAGGCGACCCTGATGCGGCTGGTAATGAAGGGCACCCCGCGGGAAGAGGCGCTGCAATATATCGCCTGCGCCCTCGGGGCCGAGCTGATGGCGATGGAGGCCGATCAGGGCCCCTTCAATCTGGCCCGTTACGGCGAGTTCCTCGACAGCCTGCCCGAGATGCCGTGGGCAGACGACTGACCCGAGCTGGATAACGGATGCAAAAAGGGCGGGTGCCAATGGTCCCGCCCTTTTGCATGGATCCACTCCGGATCAGAACTGGGAGTTGATGATCACCTCTTCCCCCAGCGCCCCTGCCAACGGCAGTGGCCGATAGCTGGAGTTGGCGGCCCGCAGCAGCCGAATGCCGCGAATGCCGACCTCCTGCGCCGCCTTGATATCCCCATCGGCGTCGCCGTAGAAGAGCGTCATCTGCTTATCCTTGAGCCACTGCACCTTGGTGTTCTGGCCCGGCTGATCACCGGCGAAGATCACCGGATTGAGCTGGTCGGCCGGAATATTCATGGTCTGCTGCAGGATCTGGCTCACGGTCTCGGTCTTGGTGGCTAGCCCCCCATTTTATCCGCCCGGGATAAGCCTCCACCAACCAGGATATGACAAGCCTCTTTTGACCCTAGATATCGGCTGGAAGAGCCAGAGTGGGCTATAACTGCTTAACACCCGCTATTGATATCAAAATCAACGACTCTCTCTGGAGATGCCATGGACGCGCACACTTCCTCTTCCAATACCACAGGTTCGGCCCCTTCCACTCATCATGCCGGGATAGACACCCTCGATCAGGTGCTGGTACGGCTCGAACTCTCGCCAGAGGGGCAGATCCTTGATGCCAACCCGCGATTTCTGAGCCTCATGGGCTACACGCTGGATGAGCTCTCCGGCAAGCACTACAGCATGCTGCTCTCCCCGGACCAGGTGCAATCCGCCACACATGACACCTTTCAGGCCGCACTGCGCAGCGGCTCCTCGCAGGAGGACGAGCTTCACCTGCTGGACAAGCCGGGACGGGATGTCTGGATCCGTGGAGCCTGCAGCCCGGTTCTGGATGACAATGGACAACTATCTCGTATGACTCTGTACGCCATGGATCTGACCGGGCAGAAGCAGCTCACGGCCAGCTTCGAGGGCCAGCTCAATGCGCTGAGCCGGGTCATGGGCAAGGTCGAGTTTTCGCTGGAGGGCACCATACTGGATGCCAATCCACGCTTTCTCGACATAGTGGGTTACCAGCTGGAAGAGCTGAAAGGGCAACACCACAGGCTGCTGGTTGACCCAGACTACGCCCAGTCGGCGGATTACCTCGCCTTCTGGGACACGCTGCGCCGGGGCGAGTTTCTGGCTGGCGAATTCTGCCGCCTGAACAAGCAGGGACAGGAGGTATGGATCCAGGGCTCCTACAACCCCGTGCTGGATCTGAACGGCAAGCCCAGTAAAATCGTCAAGTTTGCCACCGACATCACGGCGCAGGTGGAGCAGCACCGCCAGCTCAAACAGGCGATGGTGGAAGCGGAAGAGGCCGCCAGAGTGCGCGAGGAGCTGCACAAGTCTCTGCAAGAGATGTCGACCCCTGTCACCCCTATCTGGGACGGGATCCTGCTGCTGCCACTGGTTGGGATCATCGACTCCATGCGCACTGCCGACGTGATGAACAAGTCGCTCACCAAGATTGCCGAAACCCGCGCCCGGGTCTTTGTGCTGGATATTGCCGGAGTCGCCACCGTGGACACTGGCGTCGCCAACCAGCTGATCAAGATCACCAAGGCGACCCAGTTTATGGGCTGTGAAGCCATCATCTCGGGAGTATCCCCCGCCATTGCCCGTTCCATGGTGGAGCTGGGGGTGTCGGTCGGTGACGTCCGTACCACGGCGACCCTGAGAGACGCCTTCGAAATAGCGCTCAAACGGGTTGGCTCAGCCCTCTAGGTCGCGGCAATGACCATGCAGCTCAACAACGATCTTGGCATCGCCGATATGGCCGACTGCATAGTAGTCAGCATGCGCCCCGATCTCGGAGACGACGGCATGCAGATGCTGATGCAGGCCCTCTCCCAGCGACTGGTACACGGGCGTCACCATGCAGTCTTGCTCGACTTCTCCGGCGTCATGCTACTGGATCACCATGAATTCAGACAGGTTTGCAAACTTGCCGAGGTGTGCCGTCTGTTGGGTGCCACCTGCCTGCTGGTAGGGCTCAATGCCGGGATCGCCGCATTTCTGGCGCTAGCCGAGGCACAGCCCGGGCCACTGCGCTGCTTCATCGACATGGACGACGCTTTTGCCCATGTCAGCCGCCTCCAGGGCGAGGAGTAAACCGCCATGATACAAGAGCATGCGACCCGGGAGGCCAGCTATCCGCTACGCCACGATATCGATCTGCACCTGGCTGTGATGTCGGTTCGTCGGCTCCCATTTATCGCCAACCTATCCGACGTGGATCGCGCCATGCTCTCCACCGTGGTCTCCGAACTTGGCAGCAATATCCTGAAATACGCCGGGCAGGGGGAGATCACCCTGATGCTCCATCACCCGAAGGGGAGATCCTGCATCGACATCATCGCCCGTGACAAAGGGCCCGGCATATCGGATGTCTATCAGGCCCTGCAGGATCACTACAGCACTTCCGGCACCCTGGGACTGGGACTGCCCGGCGTGCGGCGCATGATGTCAGAGCTCACCATCAGCACACCGCCGGAAGGGGGCACCCTGGTGCAGGCGCGCAAATGGCTGGTTTCTGTACCCTCGGTCCCACGTCTCATCACGCCCACCCAACAATGGGGGCAGGCAGGTCTGACACTGGTCTGGGCTAGCGAAAACAGACCCTGTTATCCGGAAAAGGTCTCCGGCGATCTGGTCTTTATCCGGCCCACATCCGACGGCGTCTTGCTGGTACTGATCGATGTCAGCGGCCACGGCGCCTCGGCCAACAAGCTGGCACTGATACTGCAAGAGGCGCTGCAAAACACCCCTGAACAGGAGCCGGCACCTCTGCTGCAGCTGTTGCACCAACACTGCATCGGTACCCGGGGAGCGGCCGCTGGCATAGCCCTAGTCAACAGTGAACGGGGGGAACTGAGCTACGCCGGCATCGGCAACACCCGCATCTGTCTGCGCGGCCATGACCTCTGGCGCGGTATCTCCCGTGATGGGGTGCTGGGGGAGCGCTTCCCCACCCCCTTGCTGCAACGCCAGCCCATCAAGCCGGGGGATGTGCTGATGCTCTATTCGGATGGCATCAGCGAGTCACTCAACCTGCGTGACGGCGCACTGGATCTGGGGGCTGATCCCGTCATTCTGGCCCGTCAAGTCATAGACCATAGTGGGCGCAGCACCGACGATGCGAGCTGTATTGTGCTGCGGGTACAACCAGAGAAGGAGCGCTAGATGCGGCAGCTGATCGGTGATATCAGGCTCTCTGGCCCGACGGCAGCCCTCACCGCCAGACGCAAGGTGATCCAGGTGCTCACCTGCATCGACAAGAGCCCCACCTTCGTGGCGCCGCTGGCGGGTACCACCTCGGAGCTGGTGCGCCAGCTGACGGCAACCATCGACTCGCTGCAACTCCAGCTTTGGCTGGAGAGCAATACGCGGGAGCTGTGGGTCTCCCTCTCGGCCGACGAGCCACTGCAGCACAACGCACCCGGTGCAACCCATGGCAGCATCCGGCTGGTTCCTCATGCTGACACCGCCATCGCTCTGGTATGCCACCTGCCACACTGGCCCGATGACGCTCTGCTGTTGCAGATGCAGCAGCAGTTCGCTGAACCGACCCGGGATGAGCTGTTCGCCGTGATGCAGACCAAGAATCAGGAGCTGGAGCAGGCCTATGAGCTGGCAGAAAGCGCAACCCGGGCCAAAAGCGATTTTCTCGCCAACATGAGCCATGAAATCCGCACCCCGATGAACGCCATTCTGGGTATGGCCCACCTGGCCCTGCAAACACGCCTCGACTCGCAGCAGGCTGATTATCTGGGCAAGATCCAGCGCTCGGCCCATCACCTGCTCGGCATCATCAACGATATCCTCGACTTCTCCAAGATCGAGGCGGGCAAGCTGGATCTGGAGCAGATCGAGTTCGATCTCGACCATGTGCTGGAAAATCTGGCAACCCTGGTGGGCGAGAAGGCCGAAGCCAAAGGCATAGAACTGCTGTTCGAGGTCGATCACCAGCTAGACACCCTGCTCTATGGCGATCCCCTGCGGCTCGGCCAGATCCTGATCAACTACGCCAACAACGCAGTCAAATTCACCGAGCAGGGGGAGATACTGGTCAAGGTCACTTGTCTGGAGAAACGACCGCAAGAGGTGCTGTTGCACTGCTCGGTGCAGGACACGGGGATCGGCATGAGCCAGGAGCAGCAGCAACGGCTGTTCCAGTCTTTCCAGCAGGCGGACAGCTCCACCACCCGCAAATACGGCGGCACCGGCCTCGGGCTCGCCATCTCCCGCGAACTGGCGGCACTGATGGGAGGGGAGGTCGGCGTGCAGAGCGAACCGGGCAAGGGAAGCACTTTCTGGTTTACTGCCCGACTCGGCCGCGGCAGATACCGCTCACGCTATCTGCCAAGTCTGGATCTGCGTGGCCGCCGCATACTGGTGGTCGACGACAGTGCCAGCGCCCGCACCATACTGGCTGCCCTGCTGCGCAGCATGAGTTTCGTGGTCGACACCGCCGAATCGGGTCAGCAAGGGCTGCAGATGATCGCCTGTGCCGAGCAGGAAGGTAACGCCTACGAGGTGGTGCTGCTGGATTGGCACATGCCCGGGCTGGATGGCATAGAGACGGGGCGCCGCCTCATCGCCCGCGGCCTTGGCAAGCGGCTTTATCGGGTCATGGTGACAGGTTATGGGCGGGAAGAGATTTTTCGCGAAGCAGAGGCCGCCGGCTTTGATAGGGTACTGGTCAAACCAGTCTGTGCCTCTGTGTTGTTTGATACCATCATTGGGCTGTTCGGCCAGCAAACCACGGCGACTGCCTTGAAGCCCACCCAGCCTACCCACAACTATCGCTTCGAGGGACTCCGTATACTGCTGGCAGAAGACAACGAGCTGAATCAGCAGGTGGCCATGGAACTGCTGCGAGCGGCGGGCATCGACGTCAGCATTGCTGCCAATGGTGCCATTGCTCTGGAAATGGCTGCGCAACAACCATACGACCTGATCCTGATGGACATGCAGATGCCGGTGATGGATGGACTGACTGCCACCCGTCAGTTGCGCCAGCAAGAGAGCGAAGGGCACCACACTCCGATCCTCGCCATGACGGCCAATGTCATGGCCGGTGACCGGGAACGCTGTCTGGCGGCCGGTATGGATGACCACATCGCCAAGCCCATCGACCCCGACAAGCTTTATGCCGCACTGCAGTGCTGGGCCCCTGCCTTCAGCGTTGAAACCGATGCAATACCCAAGAGCGCACCTTCACCACAGCACCAGCCATTGCAGCCTCAGTTAAGAGCGCTCGGACTCAATGCCGAAGCCGCCCTGCAACGGCTGATGTACAACTGGGGGTGGTATCAGGATCTGCTGCAACGATTTGCCCAACAGGGCACCCGGCCCATGCAGAGCCTGATCGCCGCCCTGCAGAAGAACGACCGGGAGGAGGCCCATCGTCAGGCCCATACCCTCAAGGGGATTACCGCCACTCTGGGCGCCGAACCACTGCGGGGTATCTCGGCCAGGCTGGAGAGTGCACTCTCCCGGGGGGATGACACCACCAGCCTGCTTCCACTGGCGGAACAGGGGCTGCAGATGCAGCAGCAACTGAGCGATGGCCTACAGGCCCTGCTACCCACCCAGACCACAGCCGACCTGCCGGAGCAAGAACAAGTCGACCTGGCGCCCCTGCTGGCGCAGCTGATCCGGCTGCTGGCGGAAGATGATGCCGGAGCTCTGACCCTGTTCCAGCAGCATCAGCAGCAGCTGACGAGAGTGCTGGGAGAGACGGCATCCAGGATGGCTGACGCCATTACCGGCTTCCGTTTTACGGATGCACTTGCACATCTGCAACGAGTCCGGGCCCTCAGGCCCGATCTGTTCAACCAAGAGTGAGGGCACCACCATGCTCAACCTGCTGGATCCCGATACCAAGCCCACCCTGCTGGTGGTCGATGACACCCCTGAAAACCTCTCATTGCTCAGCGCCTTGCTCAGCCCACAATACCGGGTCAAGGTCGCCATCAGTGGCCAGCGGGCACTGGAGATACTGTCATCAGACTCCCGGGTAGATTTGATCCTGCTTGATGTCGTGATGCCCGGGATGGATGGTTATCAGGTGATGCAGGCACTGCAGGAGATGCCGCAGGCACGGCATATTCCGGTGATTTTTCTGACTGCCAAGGTAGAGGAGAGCGCCGAGGCACATGGACTGGCTCTCGGCGCCGTGGACTATATTCACAAGCCGATCTCCCCCGCCATCGTGCTGGCCCGCGTCAGAAACCACCTTGAGCTGAAGGCGGCACGGGATCTGCTACATGACCAAAATGCCTATCTGGAGCAGGAGGTGGAACGACGCACCCGAGAAAACGAGCTGATCCAGAACATCACCATCCACTCCCTCGCCTCTCTGGCCGAAACCCGGGACAACGAGACCGGCAACCACATTCTGCGCACCCAGCATTATGTGAAGCTATTGGCGGAAACTCTCTGCGAGCACCCTCGCTTTCGTGCCGAGCTGACCCCCAAGACAATAGAGCTGCTGTTCAAGTCGGCCCCCCTGCACGATATCGGCAAAGTCGGCGTACCGGACCGGATCCTGCTCAAACCTGGCAAACTCGATGAAGATGAGTTCGCCCAGATGAAACACCACTCCACCCTTGGCAAGGAGGCCATAGTCCACGCCGAGGAAGCGCTGGGGGTAGAGGTGGAATTTCTGAGACTGGCCAAGGAGATCGCCTGCTACCACCACGAGAAGTGGGATGGCACCGGCTACCCCTACGGTCTGATAGGAGATGAAATTCCCCTCTCGGCCCGACTGATGGCGCTGGCAGATGTGTACGATGCCTTGATCAGCAAGCGGTGTTACAAGGCAGCCATGACCCATGCAGAGGTGGTGCCCATTATTTTGGCGGGAAGGGGCAACCATTTTGATCCCGACATCACGGATGCCTTCGCTCACATCCACGTGCAGTTTCACGAGATCGCGCTGCGCTACAACGACGACAAGAGCGATCAGGAGGCCAAACTCGACTAGGTGCTGGAATCAGCAGGCAACAAGTCAGTGAAGATGAAACCATCGCGCTCCACCGTCTCCCCCGTGCAGATCGCCAGCGGGCGCAGAAACATGGGACCATCCCAGGCCAGAGTGTGAAACTCGCCGTTCTCGCCGCACGGATCGACCCCCGCCGGCAGCGCCGCCAGCAGTGCCTCGTCAAAATCGTGGCCCCCCAGGCTGGCATCCAGCTTGTTCGGGTCGAGAGCACTGATCCGCGCCTTCAACCCAGCGGCCACCATCTGCGACGCCAGTTCACGGGTATTGCTGCCCCACAGCGGGAACAGTGGTTCGATGCCGGTGCCTGCCAGCTGCTTTTCACGGTAGGCGCGCACATCCTCAAGGAACAAGTCGCCAAAGGCCATATGGCGGATCCCCTGTGCCACCACATCGGCGATAAAGCCGGTCATGATGCGGGCGTAATCCTCGTTGCTGCAGGGCCAGGGCAGATCGATGGTGATGAGGGGCAGCCCGACGCAGGCGGCCTGTTCGGTCAACAGCTGCTTGCGCACCCCGTGCATCGCCACCCGCTCGAATGCCTGATTGAGGGTGGTAAACAGCCCCACCACCTCGATGGCGGGATCCTGCCGCAACTGATGCAGAGCCCATGCGCAATCCTTGCCGCTGCTCCAGGAGAGCAGTACCCGTTTCTTTTCCATCATTCCTCCGCCAGCGGGGCACTCGGATTGCCCCAAAAAGATGCAAGACAGTGTTGCGAATTGCGCGATTTACACACAAGAGGCAGGCAGCATACTCTCGATCACCTGTATATACCCCTTGTCCGGGGTGACAATAACTAAAAAAACCGATGGGAAACATACGGATATGACCACGACCACACAACAACACGATCACGCCCGCCCCCTCAATCGACAGGATTACAAAACTCTGAGCCTGGCTGCCCTCGGCGGCGCGCTGGAGTTTTACGACTTCATCATCTTCGTCTTCTTCGCCGTGGTCATCGGCGAGCTGTTCTTCCCGGCCGACATTCCCGAGTGGCTGCGCCAGTTCCAGACCTTCGGCATCTTCGCCGCCGGTTATCTGGCCCGCCCGCTTGGCGGCATCATCATGGCCCACTTTGGCGATCTCATCGGTCGCAAGCGGATGTTCACCCTCAGCATCATCATGATGGCGCTGCCGACCCTGTTGATCGGTCTGCTGCCCACCTATGCGGTGCTCGGCATCGGCGCCCCCATCGCCCTGCTGGGATTG
Organism: Aeromonas sp. 600724; assembly: GCF_049175135.1. Classification (NCBI taxonomy): domain Bacteria; kingdom Pseudomonadati; phylum Pseudomonadota; class Gammaproteobacteria; order Aeromonadales; family Aeromonadaceae; genus Aeromonas; species Aeromonas sp. 600724. The sequence continues at coordinate 63,104 of NZ_JAAKUM010000004.1, forward strand.
CGGATCCTGCAAGGCGCCGCCATCGGCGGTGAAGTGCCGGGCGCCTGGGTATTTGTCGCCGAGCACGTTCCTGCCCGTCGGGTCGGGGTCGCCTGCGGCACGCTCACGGCGGGATTGACGGCCGGCATCCTGCTCGGCTCCCTCATCGCCACTGCGGTCAACAAGAGCCTGACCCCGGCCGAAGTGAGTGACTGGGGCTGGCGAGTTCCCTTCCTGCTGGGCGGTATCTTCGGCATCGTCGCCATGTACCTGCGTCGCTGGTTGCACGAGACCCCGGTTTTCGCCGAGATGAAGGCCAACAAGACCCTGGCTGACGAGCTGCCCCTCAAGTCGGTGCTGCGCAACCACAAGAGCAGCGTGGTGGTCTCCATGCTGCTCACCTGGCTGCTCTCCGCCGGTATCGTGGTGGTGATCCTGATGACCCCGACCTATCTGCAGAAGGTCTATGGCATCAGCCCGGCGGACGCCCTGACCGCCAACTCGCTGGCGATCGTGGCCCTGACCCTCGGCTGCATCGTTTATGGTCGACTGATCGACCTGCTGGGCAGCGGTCTCACCTTCATGTTCGGCTCCCTGCTGCTGGCGGGCTCCAGCTACGCCTTCTATCACGGTCTGGCGGCCGGTACGAGCCAGCTGGTGCCGCTCTACATGCTGGCAGGCTTTGCGGTCGGGATTGTCGGCGCCGTGCCTTACGTGATGGTCAACGCCTTCCCGCCGGTGGTGCGTTTCTCCGGTCTGTCATTCTCCTACAACGTGGCCTACGCCATCTTCGGCGGCCTCACCCCGATGGCGGTGACCCTATGGATGAAGAGCGACATGCTGGCCCCCTCCCACTATGTGGTGAGCCTGTCGGTGCTGGGTTTCGCCATCGGTCTTTGGCTCTGGTTCCAGCAACGGGCCATCCGGCAGCAGCAAGCACCGCAAGCGGCCTGACCCGAACAACAAGCCCCGGTATCTGCCGGGGCTTTTTTGTACTGCTTATGTTCAGTTTCGCCAGCATAAGATAGCCTCCCTCTTGAGTCAGGTGACCACCTGGATCAAGGTATTCCCATTCATCCCTGCTATCCGAGGCTCAACATGTTCTTTCAGGTCGTATTTCTCGCTTTGCTGGCGTTGCTGCCCATGGTCAATCCGCCTACCACGGCCACCCTGCTGCTGGGGCTGAGCAAGGGGATGTCGCGCGAACATGTGCGACGTCAGGTCAATATGGCGGCCATCTATCTGTTCTGCACCCTCTGCATCACTTTCTTTATCGGATCCTCGATTCTGGATCTGTTCGGTATCTCCATTCCGGGTTTGCGCCTGGCCGGGGGGCTCATCATCGGCTTTATCGGCTTTCGCATGCTGTTCCCCGCCCCCAGCCAGCAGAGCGGGGTCGATATCAACCAGAGCATCGCCTTCGTACCACTCACCATGCCCAGCATGTGCGGGCCGGGCACCATGGCGCTGGTAATAAGCGGGGCAGCCCAGATTGCCGAGCTGCCTGACGAGTACAACCGCCTCACCATCTATGGCGCCATGGTCACTGCGTTTGCCCTGATGAGCCTGATCAGCTGGGGAGTATTGAAGCTGGCGGATCCGGTCTGCAAGATCCTTGGCGCCACCGGCATCGATGCCATGACCCGCATCATGGGCTTCCTGCTGGTCTGCATGGGTATGCAGTTTTGCATCAACGGCATCAAGGAAGTGGCACAGGATCCGGTCTTCCACGGTGGCCAGGCCGTGCAAACCGCACCGGCGCTACCGCAGGCTTCCGGCACGTTTGATCAGTTGCCGCAAAAGCCCGTCAGCCCTGATTGAAAACGGTATCAAAAAGTCCCTGACGATCTGCACTGATCTTGTTCCTGATCATGTTATTGACACAAAAATGGGTTAGTTTGTTTTTTATACAGACTTTATTCAGACGGACGCTGATAGGTTTGTTGATGAATACCCACTCAACTTCAGGAGAGTATGCAGATGGAGAAGATACTGACCGAAATAGGGAGCCATAGCCTGTTTCACGAGTACCTGAACGTGGTTGGGATTGCGAGCCCATCCCTCGCCAAGATTGAGCAACACTGGGAATATAAAAAGCGGGAGCAGCTGGTCGCCAAAATCCAGATCGATAAGCAGGGCAATGCCCGTTACTTCATCGATGCTCGCGCCATATCCATCAACTGATACCGAATAACCAGCCAGCCCCGCTCCACCGAACGGGGCTTTTTGTTGTCTGCGATCCCGCACTCGCTGACCCGCATTATCTCTGCTGTTGCCAGAAGCTCTGTTTGTTTTTTGTACAGCGCTCATTCAGCTCGACATGGCTATCTTGTATCTGCCCCCCTTGTTCCAGAAGAGTGCCCATATGACCAAGATGCTGACCGAAATCGGCAGTCATAGCCTGTTTCACGAATACCTGAATGTGCTCGGCATAGCCAATCCAGCTCTTGCCAACATAGAACAACTGTGGGAACACAGGCAGCAAGAGAGGCTGCTCGCCAAAATCCAGATCGACAAACAGGGCAAAGCCCGTTACTTCATCGACGCCCGCGCCATCTCGGTCAATTAACACCGATGATTCTGCAAGCCCCGGCCTACTGACCGGGGCTTTTTGTTGCATGCCCATCAAGCAGGCTAGCCAATCCCCCTGTCCCCCCCTCTTCTCTCCATACTCCTCTAATGGAATTTTACCTCCTTTAAAAACAAATTAATTGGAATAATTAATTATGCGATACCGATCTCATAATAAAAATCAAAAATCGAGCATGATGACCCGCATCGAGAAGAATGATTTACGCCGGGAATGGCGACGACCTGAAGTAGAGGAAGCGATGACCATTGACCTATCAAGCATGATTACCGAAACCCGCAATCCAGCCAGCATCGAGATCGATCAGCTCCCGACGCTGGATATGCTGCGGATCATCAATCAAGAAGATCAACACGTTGCAGTGGCTGTAGGCCAACTGCTGCCCGAGATCGCCAAGGCGGTCGATGCTATTGCAGCCGCATTTGGCAAAGGCGGCCGCCTGATCTACATCGGGGCTGGCACCTCCGGACGCCTCGGCATCCTGGACGCCAGCGAATGCCCGCCCACCTACGGGGTCTCTGCCGAGCTGGTCATCGGCCTGATTGCCGGGGGCCACAAGGCCATACTGCAGGCGGTGGAGAATGCCGAAGACGATGCAGAACTCGGTGCCAACGATCTTAAAAATATCCACTTCAGTGCCCACGACGTGCTGGTGGGTATCGCAGCCAGCGGGCGAACCCCCTATGTGCTGGGCGCCATGCAATATGCCAGGAGCCTGGGTGCCACAGTGTGCAGCATCAGCTGCAACCCGGGCAGCCCGCTCGCCAAAGCGGCCGACATCAGCATGGTCGCCGTGGTCGGCCCCGAGATTGTGACCGGCTCCTCCCGCATGAAAGCGGGCACAGCCCAGAAGCTGATCCTCAATATGCTCTCGACCGGCGCCATGATCCGTACCGGCAAGGTCTACGGCAATCTGATGGTGGATGTGGAGGCGACCAACGCCAAACTGGTGGAGCGCCAGAAGCGCATCGTCATGGAAGCAACCGAATGTGACCGTGGCACGGCCGAGCAGGCTCTCGCCGCCGCAGATAACCACTGCAAGACCGCCATCGTAATGATCCTGGCCAATATCTCCGCCAGCGAAGCACGAGAGCGGCTGAAAAGCAGCGGCGGCTTTATCAGCAAATGCACAGATTAATCGGCCGACCGCACATTGGCCGCGCCAGCAATGGCGACAGGATAACAACATAAGCGGGGGCATCCGCCCCCTCACATCAGACTGACCGGGTTCTTTATGGCAAAAATAACTGATTCCATGATTGGCCAGATCATCCAGGCCATCGGCGGCCGGGATAACATCACCAACTGTGGCCACTGCATGACCCGCTTGCGGCTGAGCCTGGCGGACAGCCTGCATGCCGATCGCGATACCATCAAACGGATCGCCGGGGTGATGGGGGTGATTGAAAGCGACAACCAGTTCCAGATCGTGCTTGGTCCGGGCAAAGCCCAGACCGCCTGCGAAATGATGAACGGCATGCTGAGTGCGGACGCGGGCATCCTCACCGCCCCCCGCCCGCAATCAGCGGATCTTGTCGACATCGCCGCCGCCAACAAACAGGCGCTGAAGCAGAAACAGAGCAGTGCGGCGCACCGCTTCCTGGCCAAGTTTGCCACCATTTTCACACCGCTGATCCCCGGTTTTATCGCTGCGGGTCTGCTGCTCGGCTGCGCCACCCTGATCGAGCAAACCCTGCTGCTGGAAGGACAGCAGACAGGGGGCATGCTGGCCGAATTTGTCGGCTACATGAAGCTCTTCAGCAAGGGATTGTTCAGCTTCCTCAGCATCCTGATCGGCTACAACGCCCAGAAGGCGTTTGGTGGCTCCGGCGTCAACGGTGCCATCATCGCCTCTCTGTTTGTCATGGGTTATGACCCTCAGGCCAGCAGCGGCATCTACTCCGGTATCACCGACTTCTTCGGCCATCAGATCGATCCCCGCGGCAACATCATCGGCGTGCTGATCGCCTGCATCATAGGCGCCTCAGTTGAGCGCCAGGTTCGCCGCTACATGCCGGACAGTCTGGATATGATCCTCACTTCCTGCATCACCCTGCTGATCATGGGAGCCGTCACCTTTATCCTGATCATGCCCCTCGGCGTGCAGCTCTATAACGGCATGTCCTGGCTCTTCATCAACCTCAATGGCAACCCGTTCGGTACCGCTATTCTGGCTGGCCTGTTCCTCATCTCGGTGATGTTCGGCATCCACCAGGGGTTCGTTCCCGTCTACTTTGCGCTGATGGATGCCCAGGGCTTCAACTCCCTGTTTCCTATCCTGGCGCTGGCCGGTGCCGGACAGGTAGGGGCTGCGCTGGCGCTCTACAGCCGGGCAGGCAAGGATTCCCTACTGCGCACTCAGGTGAAGGGCACCATCATTCCGGGCATTCTGGGGGTCGGTGAGCCGCTCATCTACGGCGTCACCCTGCCGCGGGTCAAACCCTTTATCACGGCCTGCTGCGGTGGTTCGCTGGGGGGCTTCGTGGTTGGCCTGATCTCCTGGCTGGGTCTGCCGGTCGGCCTCAACACCGTCTTTGGACCATCCGGTATCGTCGCCCTGCCGCTGATGACCTCCGCCCAGGGGATCTTCCCCGGCATGATGGTCTATGCGGTCGGCCTCGCCGTCGCCTACCTCGGCGGCTATCTCTTCACCCTGATGTTCGGCTGCAAGAACGTCGATCTGAGTTAATCCCTCCTCCGGATTTCTAGCCAAGGTCTGGCCCCGAGCAATCGGGGTCATGGCCAAACTCATCCCGGCTCTGGCACAGAGCCCGTACAGGAACGATAAAAAATGAAAAAATCCATGCTTGCTCTGGTTCTTCCCGCACTGCTCGGCACAGGTTCCGCTCATGCGGCCGTCATCTATCAGGCTGACGATGGCTCCAACGTCGACCTCTACGGCCGTCTTGGCTTCAATATTTCCGACAAGAAGAGCGGCAATGATCAGGGTGACTTCGATGGCCGTATCGGCTTTACCGCCCGTCAGACCGTCAATGACGATGTCGCAGTGATCGGCATGGCGCAATATCAGGTCAATGCAGCCGAATACGCCAACAACGTGCAGAAGAACAGCAGCGACCTCACTGCCCGTTACGTCTGGGCAGGGATCGATGGTGGTCAGTGGGGCAAGGTGACCGGCGGGCGCGTCTCTTCCGGCCTCATCATGTTCACCGATATTGGCGATGTGTTTGCCGCCTCTGATGTCTCCATGGCTCGTCAGGCCAGCAAGGTGGACTCCACCGCGGTGCAGGTGTTCCGTCAGGATGGCACCCTGCAGTACCAGAACACCCTCGGCAATCTGGATCTCTCGCTCGCCTACATCCTTGGTAACGGTACCTCGGATCTTGATTACGGCTACAACGGCGCCCTGCGCTACACCTTCGATCTGGGCAATGCAGGCAAACTGGCTCCAGTCGTGGCGTATCAGCAGACCAAAGCCGCCCAGAGCAGTGGCAGCAAGGTCGATCCCAATGCCGATGAGTATCGCTTCGCCGGGATCGGTACCCGCTACTATCTCGGCCCTCTGATGTTGGGCGCCCTCTATAGCAAGGATCAGGTGACCTATCGCGATGGCCGTGCCGACAGTGAAGACAAGGTGTGGGAACTGACCGCGGTGTATGACATCAACCAGAAGTGGGCGGCCCGCGCAGGCTATCGTCACCTCGTCAACGAGGGGGGCGACCAGATGGCACTGCGCGATACTACGCTGGAACTGCAATACAAGCTCACCCCGCGATCTTCCCTCTACAGCGCCTATGTGATCCGCAATGGTGAAGATGGTCTGGCTGGTAGCACCATCACCAGTTTTGGTGGCAGCAGCAACAGCGAGAGCTTCTACCACCTCGGCCTGCGCTACGAATTCTGATCTGGTTGCCGGCCTGCGGGCCGGCTCCTTCATGGAGTCTTATGATGGCACGATCCTCCCTGCTCTCTCCCCTACTATTATCCCCCCTGTTTGCCCTGCTGCTCAGCGTACCGGCCACGGCCGCCCGACTGGAGCTGGCCGATACCCTCACCCTGCTCGCTTCGCCACAGGGCAAACCCTCGGCCTTCACCCGGACCATTGAGCTCCCGGCGGGAGAGTCCCGACTGCTGGTGCGCTTTGACAGCCCAAGTGACCCTCGCTCCACCAACGAGAGCCAGGGACGCGTGACCTCGGCTCCTCTGCTGGTTACCCTTACAGCACCATCACAAGGGACGCTGCAACTGACCCCCCCGGTGCTGACCAGCTCCTCGGCTATCCGCCAGTTTGCCGCCAGCCCGGCCCTGCTGCTGAGTGACGACAAGGGCACCTCACAGCCGCTGGCACTACAAGCCCTGCCACGCAGCCAGGATAGTCTGGGCACCGATTACCAGGCCCTGCTGGAAAGCCATACGCCAACAGTAAGCCCGGCCCCCATTTTCGCAACACAGGCCGCAACTACTGCTCATACAGCTTCGGCACTTACGCCGGAGCAGGCGGATGCCACCCTGCGGGAACTCTATCTGGCGGCCGATGCCAAGCGGCGTAAAGCCTTTATCCGCTGGGCCCTTGACCTCTAGCAGACAACAAAAAACCACCTGTTCAGGTGGTTTTTTGTTGTACGGATGATGCAGCGGGAGAGCCGGCCTCACTCCTTGTTGAGTCGGTCGATGGCATCCCGGGTACCATCGATCAGGGCCCAGGCTCGCTCGTCTCTGCGCTGCACCAGGCCAAGGAACAGGATGTCGGTAATGGTGTTCTGGGCGGTACGGGAGGAGATGGAAGAGATACGCAGTTCGTTCTCCTCCGCCACCGTATCCAGCACCATGTCGGCCATCTGGCGCAACTGGGTTTGCCGGAACGAAGTCACGGCAATCAGGGTGGCACCATTGCGCTTGGCCAGCTCGGCCGCCGCCAGCACATCACGGCTGGCGCCAGAATAGGAGATGACCAGCTGCACATCACCCGGCCCCAGGGTCTGGGCGATGGAGATCTGCACATGGCTATCCTGGGCAAACAGGGTAGTTACGCCGATCTTGAGCAACTTGTACCAGAGATCCTTGGCGGTCAGTGCCGAACCGCCAATCCCCACCAGCTGTACTCGCCCGGCGCCATCTATGGTGTCGAGTACCTGCTTCAGCAGAGCACTGTCGAGAGCCTGAGTGGTCTCGATAATAGAATTTATCTTCTCCTGCGCCAGCTTCTTGGCCATGGTCTCCAGATCATCGTCTCGCCCGATGCCATTGTAGAGATCACCGACAGTGTCGGTCTTGATGGCATGCTTGCGCCCCAGATCCTCGCTGACCGCCAGCTTGAAGGCGGTGAAGCCCTTGAACCCGATCTTCTGGGTGAACTTCACTATGCTCGACTGGCTCACCTCCGCCTGCTGGGCCAGCTCCTGAGAGGAGAAGTGGGTCACCTGTTCCGGACAGGAGAGGATGTAATCGGCAATCTTGAGCTCGCTGGGGGAGAGCTGGCTCCTGATATTGGATATTTTCGACAGGGTAAGCATGGTTTCTCTCTGTTCTTGTTCTGCGTCGAGGCTTACTGGGTGCCACCCACGGTGAGCTGATCCAGTTTAAGGGTGGGCTGGCCGACACCGACCGGCACGCTCTGCCCCTCTTTTCCGCAGATACCGACTCCGCGATCCAGTGCAAGATCGCTACCCACCATGGAGACCTGGCTCATCGCCTCGGGGCCGTTGCCGATCAGGGTCGCCCCCTTGATGGGGGCAGTGATCTTGCCATCCTCGATGAGGTAAGCCTCGGAGGCGGAGAAGACAAACTTGCCGGAGGTGATGTCCACCTGACCGCCACCGAAGTTGGGGGCATAAATACCCTTCTTTACCGAGGCGATGATCTCGGCCGGATCGTACTGACCCGCCAGCATGTAGGTGTTGGTCATGCGCGGCATCGGCATGGCGGCGTAGGATTCGCGGCGACCGTTGCCGGTGAGCGGCACCCCCATCAGACGGGCATTCTGCTTGTCCTGCAGGTAACCCTTGAGAATGCCATTCTCGATCAGCACGTTGTAGCCACCCGGCGTCCCCTCGTCATCTATGCTGACGGAGCCACGCCGACCCGGCAGGGTACCGTCATCGACGATGGTGCAGTGTTTGGAGGCCACCTGCTCGCCGATGCGGCCAGCAAACGCGGAAGAGCCCTTGCGGTTGAAGTCCCCCTCCAGACCGTGACCCACTGCCTCGTGCAGCAGCACGCCGGGCCAGCCGGCGCCGAGCACCACCGGCATGGTGCCGGCCGGCGCATCGATGGCGTCGAGGTTGACCAGCGCCTGACGCACCGCTTCGCGCACATAGCCAAAGGCACGGCTCTCCAGCCCGTCCAGTTCGAGGAACCAGTCGTAACCAAAGCGGCCGCCGCCACCGGCACTGCCGCGCTCGCGACGATCGCCCTTCTCGGCAATGACGGTCACAGACAGCCGCACCAGTGGGCGAATATCGGCAGCCAGGGTACCGTCGGTCGCAGCCACCAGCACCTCTTCATAGACGCCACTGATGGAGGCCATCACCTGGTTGATGGCGGGGTCCAGACTTCTGGCAAACTTGTCCATCTGCTCCAGCAGGGCGATCTTCTGCTGCTTGTCGAGGGTCTGTAGCGGATCCATGGCCGGATAGAGCAGGTTCGCTTCGGTGCGCGCCCACGCCTTCACCTTGCCGTGAGCACCGGCAGCGGCGATGCCACGAGCAGCAGTCACCGACTGTTGCAGCGCCAGCAGGCTCAGCTCGTCCGAGTAGGCGAAGCCGGTCTTCTCGCCGCTGACGGCGCGCACCCCGACCCCCTGATCGATGTTGTAGCTGCCATCCTTGACGATGCCATCTTCCAGCATCCAGGACTCGTGCCAGCTGCGCTGGAAATAGAGATCGCCGAACTCCACCTGATGGCTCATCAGGCTGCAGAGCAGCTGCTGCAGGCGCCCTTCGTCGAGGTCGTTCGGGGCCAACAGGGAGGCACTAACCTGGCTCAATAGACTCAATCTTCTTCTCCACTCTCGTAACGAGCTGTTTTAAATCGTCTTGCCGACGGGTTGGCAACAAGCCACACCATCACAACAAACGGGCATGCTCCAGCACGGGCAAACGGCTGCGTTTCAATTTTTCACCACACCATCAGAGCAAACGGGCGTGTTGCAGCACTGGCATGGTGCGTTTCAATTCGTCGATAAGCCCGGGCTCCATCTTCGCCAGCACTGTGCCGCGCCCGGACTCTTTGCTGGCCAGCACCCGGCCCCAGGGGTCGATCACCATGCTGTGGCCCCAGGTCTGGCGCCCCGTTTCGTGAGTGCCGCCCTGATTGGCCGCGACTACGTAGCACTGGTTTTCGATGGCGCGAGCCCGCAGCAGCGGCTCCCAGTGCGCCTCGCCTGTCACGGCGGTAAAGGCGGCAGGCACCAGCAGCACACGAGCTCCAACTCGGGCCAACTGGCGGTAGAGCTCGGGAAAGCGCAAATCATAACAGATCGAGAGGCCGAGGGGACCAAAGGGGGAGTCCACCAACACAGGAGCCTCCCCAGGGCTGAAGGTCTCCGACTCCCGATAGCGGCCGTGATTATCCGCCACATCCACGTCGAACAGGTGGATCTTGTGGTAGTAGCCCCTGAGCTCACCGCTTGGGTCAAACACCAGCGAGCTGGTGTGGATATGGTCAGAACCTGCGATGGTGGTCGGCATAGCCCCGGCCACCAGCCAGATGCCATAATCGCGGGCCCATTCGGCCAGTTGTTGTTGAATGGGCGTTGCTCCGCTCAGAGTGGCGCTGGGATCGGAGCCGATTGCCTCGGCCCCATCCAGATAACCCTGCCGTTCGCCAAACAGGGCAAAGTTCTCCGGCAACAGCACCAGCAGCGGCCGCTCTTTGGGCAAGGCGGCCAGCTCGGCGGCGATCTGCTCCCGGTTATCCTGCCAGTGACGGCCAGATACCAGCTGTATTGCGGCTAACCACATGACTCTCTCCTTGTCGCTTGGGCCATCAGATGGTGACAGCATCACCCGCCTGCAGGGTGTAATCCAGCACTATGATGCGCGCCAGCACCGGGCGAAAGATGGCCTTGAGGGCAGCGTGATCCGGATGGGGCATATAGCGCTGGCGGGCAGCCTCGTCGGCAAAGGTCATCAGCACGCTGTGGGTAAAACCGTCATCCCTCCCCTCCGGGCTGTCATTCTCACCCCACTCCACAGCAGTCACACCGCTGACCTGATGCGGAATGGCGAGAAAGGCGGTACGCACCGCATCTATCTGGGCAGGCTTGGTGTCCGGCTTGAAGGCGATCAGCAGGATATGTCGGATCATGGCTCACTCCTTGTGATGGTGCCGGGCCGCTCGTTCAGCGCTGAGCAGGCCCCGCGTGTTTGGGGCTCAGCAGGAAAGGGGTCACCTCTTGCGTTGGCAGGCTGGGAGCAACGGCGTCGACCGCCTCTTTCTGCTGCTGGTTGAGCTTGATGCGTGCGCGATCGCGCCCCGCCTCAATCAGCTTGGGTGCGTCGAGCGGGCCCGAGATACGAAAGTCGATGCGGGTCACCACATCCACCACCGGCTCCAGCAATTTGGAGAGGGCCAGCACATAGAGACCCGTGATCGGCGTGATGGAGAAGGCCGCCACCACCGGCAGGGTGCCACCCAGGTTCGGGGAAAAGCTCAGCTCGTAGTCGAGCCGCCAGCGCACCAAATCGGCGATCCCCTCGCCGCGCAGATTGCCTGCAGCCCCCTTCATATAGAAATCATTGTTGCTGACCTGCCCCTGCTTGATGGTGGCAGAAGCAGACATGGATTCGAAGTAGAAACCCTTGTCGAACACATCGCGAAAATCGAGCCGCAGCTTGCGCAGCAGGGAGTCGAGACTGAGCAGGGAGAGCAGCCGTGCGCCCTTGTCGTTGACCTCCCGCAGGGTGCCCCCCTCCAGCTGATAGTTGGCACTCCCCCCCAGAGTCGGCAGACTCGGGCGGTAGGGCACATCCTGCCAGTTGAGATCAAAGGCGAGGGAGCCGGGGGCATCACCGATGGGCGAGGTGTAGCCGAGCCGCTTGAGCAGCAGCTCGCTGTTGTTGCTGGTCAGCTTGCCACGGGCCCGCGTCTCCATCCGGTTGCCATCGGCCAGCCAGTCGACGCTGCCGGCAAGCTGACTGCCTGCCAACCGCATATCCAGCCCCTTGAGAGTCACCTTGTTGGCGCCCGGCAGCAGCTCGCCTTTCACTTCGCCAAGCGGCAACTCGCCAAAGCGGCAATCGACACAGCTGAATGTCAGCCAGGGGATCGAAGCCATGATGGCGTTATCCTGCTTCGCATCGGGATCCGGGCTGAGATCCGAACTCTTGCCGGACCAGTAGATGCGGGCAAACTTGGCATCCACCGGACGGTTGGCCACTGCGGGCAGGCGGATCACCCCCATCACATCGGGGCTATCGATCATCACTTCGGTCGCCTGATTGGTCGGCCCCACGGTGAAACGCGCCGCCTTGAGGGTGGCACTGCCGATATAGGCACGGGCCAGCTGCCCATCCACCCACCACTCCTGTGGCAGGAAGGCAGGGCCGACTACCGCATTACCGGTCTGGTTCTGCGCTGGCAGCCATTGCTTGAGTCGCGTCAGCCAGCCGCCCACATCGGCCTCCTGCTGGTTGATGGCAAGCAACATGGGGGCATCGCGCATTACCCGGGCACCCGGTTGGCCTATATCAACCCGCACCCGACTGAGATAAGGCACCCCCTCGCCGTAGACCAGCCGGGTCTGCATATCCACATCAGCCCCCAGCACGGCGCGAATGTCGGCGCTGCCATCCCGGCCACGGGCGATCACCTTGAGCGGCAGCCGGCTGGCGCTGCTCTTGGCCAGCGGCAGCGGCAGATCCAGCCCCATCCCCTGCAGGTTGGAGTCGAGCGCCAGCTGGAAGCTGAACGGCTTGCTCTCGGGCAAGATCAACTCGAGCTTGCCGCCCCAGTTGCTGCGGCCGTTGAGGATACCGTACGAAGAGATGGCGGCGGGTTGGCGGCGGCTATCCCATTGCCCCTTGAAATCGAGGTCGACCTGATAGTGATCCGGATGCTGGCGCCCCTGATAGTCGAGGGTCAGCGGCTGGTTCCACAGGCTCGCCTTGAGGTTGCTGAAACGGGTCTGCTGGTTGTCATACTCGAGGCGCCCCTGCACCTTCTCCAGCGGCAGATCCAGACTGGCGACCCGCACCTTGTTGTTGCTGAAGGTGGCATCGCCACTCGCCTTCACCTCGCTCTCGCCATCGAGAGGAATATCGAGCTTGACCGATCCTGCCATCGGGCCACGGATCTCGATCTCCCGCAGCGCCTGTCCCACCGAACTGCCCAGCGGGGAGTCCTGCAGGTAGTCGCTGATGGCCTTACCCTCCCCCTGCACCTTGGCATCCACATAGAGGTGGGCGCCTGGGGAGAGATCCGGGATCCAGGCATGCACCGAGTCGGAGCTCGCCTTGCCAAGTCGGGTGGAGCGGCTGCGCATATCGAGGCCGGCATTCTGGAACAAGAGATCGATCTGCAGGTCGGTGAGCGGTTGCCAACCAGGGAAGAACTCGTAGGTGGCCCGCTCCAGCGGCACCGCCACCTGGAAGATGCCATCACCTTTCTCATAAGGGAAATCCCGAAACTCCCCATACCAGAGCAGGTCGGCCCCCTTGGCCTTGCCCCCCTTGATGGCGCCGCTCAGGTAATCCACCAGCCCCTTGTCCATCGCCTGCAGCGGGAAGTAGCGATCCGCATGGCCCGCATTCTTCACATCGATGCGACCGGTCAGGGCGAGGAAAGGGTGCTCGAACAGATCGAGGCGGAAACGGCTGGACAGGGTCAGATCCGGGTTATCCAGCGCGATATCCTGCCCGTACAGCACCCAGCCCTGTTCCTCGCGCCACCAGTCGAGGCGGGCCGAGAAGTTGTCGACCGGGATCGGCATCTTGAAGTGACGGGCGGGATCCACTTTGTCGTTTGCCAGCGCCACTCTGGCGCTGCCCCCCTTGGGGGTGAGCCAGAATTCACCGTTGAGATCCTGCATCCCGGGCACGTCGTGCCAGGCATTGAGGCTCACATTGACGATCTCGCCGCTGAGGGATATATCCTGCCACCCGGCATCCGCCTGCAGGGTCAAATCTGTCAGCTTGCCCTTGGGTTTGGTCTGCTTGAGCAGCTCGCTCTGGGCAGGATAAATCGCGGAGACCAGCTGGCTCAGCTGGGCAAGCTGGTCGAGATCGATCTGCGGCACATAGCCCTGCACCCGCTCACCGATCCGCTCCAGCTGCAACCGGCTGTGCAGCCAGGGTTTACCATCCAGCTTGAAGGTGACGCCATGGCTGGCCAGTTGCCAGTTTTCACCATCGCGGCGTAGCTGAACCTTGCCGCCATCGAGGCCGAAACGGTGCATCTCCCCTTTCTTGGGATCCTTCCAGATCAGGTAGTTGTTGCCAAAGGCTAGTAGGGTATTGCCCAGCTTGCCGCTGTCAAACTCGCTCCAGAGCTGGAAATCGAGCTGCCCGGCCACCTTGGGTTCACCAGCATGGATCCTGGCGAGGGTCGGGGTAATATCGAGCTGGCGGGCACCCAGATAGAGCTGCCCCTTGAGGCGATCGAGCCGATCTTGTGGCGTATCTACATCGAGTATCAGGTCCAGGGTGCTCTCGCCTACCCCGTTGATGAGATAGGCCTTACCGACCCCCTGATGGCGCTTGCCACGATTCTGCCAGCGCAGTTGGGCAATATCGAGTGCTCGCATGTCGCCCAGTGCGGTGGTGACATTGAGCCGGGTGTTATGGATGTCAAAGGTGGAGAGCTGGGTCAGCAGAAAGCGCAGCAGGGCGCCCTGCTGGGGATCGCCGGAAGGGCTGTCGTCAGCCGGTTGGCGCAAGTCGAGGGTGATATCGCCATCGCTGAGGATCAGCTCGCCAAACACCGGCTTTAGCTCGTTAATAGTGCGCCAGAAGTCGAGATGCACCCAGGCCTTGCCGAGCTTGACGGTATAGCGTTTGGAGTCGGGGGCAACGGCGAGCTGTTGCAGTTCGAGGGCCGGGCCTGATTGTGTCCAGCTCAGTCCAATTTGATCGACGCTGACCTTGATTTGCGAATCGCCGAGCAGAGTGTGGATAAGGCTCTCTCGATACTGATTCAGCAAAGGGCCCCCGACCCGCACCAGGGTGACCAGCATGGCCAGCAGTACGAACAGGACCCCCAGGGCTAACCAGCCCCGACTCAGCCAGCGATAGACCAATTACATCATCACCACGTCGAACTGCTCCTGGCCGCAGAGAGGCTCGCTCACCACCCGCACCTGCTTGCCGATAAACACTTCCAGCTCCGCCAGACTGTGGGACTCCTCGCCATGGAGATAGTCGGCTACGGCAGGGGCTGCGTAGACGGTGAACTGATCTGCATCGTAGGCACGGTTGACCCGGATGATCTCCCGCAGGATCTCGAAGCAGACCGACTCCACCGTCTTGACCCGGCCGCGTCCCTTGCACTCGGGGCACTCGGAGCAGAGCACATGCTCCAGACTCTCTCGGGTGCGCTTGCGGGTCATCTCCACCAGGCCCAGCTGGGAGAAACCGTTGACGTTGGTCTTGGCGCGATCCTTGGACAGCGCCTGCTCCAGACTGTGCAGCACCCGGCGGCGGTGATCTTCCGACTGCATGTCGATGAAGTCGATGATGATGATGCCACCGAGGTTGCGCAGGCGCAGATGACGAGCGATGGCTGCCGTCGCCTCGACGTTGGTATTGAAGATGGTCTCTTCCAGATTACGATGGCCGACAAAGGCGCCGGTGTTGATATCCACCGTGGTCATGGCTTCGGTCTGGTCGATGATGAGGTAGCCACCGGATTTCAGCTCCACCTTGCGCTCCAGCGCCCGCTGGATCTCGTTCTCCACATCGTAGAGATCGAAGATCGGTGACTCGCCGGGGTAGTACTCCAGTTTGCTGGCCAGCTCCGGCACATACTCTTCGGTGAAGCGCTTGAGCTGATCGAAGCTCTGGCGGGAGTCAACGCGGATCTTGTCGAGTTCTGCGCCGACGAAATCGCGCACCACCCGGAATGCCAGACTGGGATCCTCGTAGAGGATCTTGCAGGGGGGATACTTCTGCTTGCGCTCGAGGATCTTGCGCCACAGCCGCTTGAGGAAGGCGGCATCCTGCTCCAGCTCCTGCTCCCCCACCCCTTCAGCGGCGGTACGGATGATGTAGCCACCCAGCTCATCCACATAGCCAGCTACGGTGCGCTTGAGGCGCTCCCGCTCCGCTTCGGACTCGATTCGCTGGGAGACGCCGACGTGAGCGCTGCCCGGCATAAAGACCAGATAGCGGGAAGGCAAGGTGATATCGGTGGTGAGACGGGCACCCTTGGTACCCAGCGGGTCTTTCACCACCTGCACCATGATGTCCTGCCCCTGACGCACCAGCTCGGCGATATTGCCGACCTGGAACTGCTCCTTCTCCTTCACAGCCACACACTCGGTATGGGGCACAATATCGGAGGCGTGTAAAAAGGCCGCCTTGTCCATACCGATATCGACGAAAGCCGCCTGCATGCCCGGGAGCACCCGGCTGATCTTGCCTTTGTAGATGTTGCCGACAATGCCGCGTTTGGCCTGACGCTCTACATGCACTTCCTGCAGCAGACCGTTTTCGACCAGAGCGACACGGGTTTCGGAGGGGGTAACGTTAACCAGCAGTTCTACCGACATAAGTAACCTTGCCTGTTCCAGTTTTGAATTCTTATACAGCCAATCCGGTACAACGCGCGCAAGGAAGAACGCAGCAGAGCACAGCTGACGGAAAATTACTTGTGTTGTTCCAGATGCTGCTTGATCAATAGATCCGTCTCCAGCAGCGGCAGGCCGACCACGGCGCTATAGCTGCCTTCGATGCGGCTGACAAACTTGCCGGCAATCCCCTGAATGCCGTAGGCCCCGGCCTTGTCACAGGGCTCTCCGGTTTGCCAGTAGGCCTCAATCTCGGCCTCGTCCAGCTTGCGAAACGCCACGTTGGTGGTGACCAGTCGCACATCGCAGCGCTCGGGGGTGGCCAGCGCCACCGCGGTCATCACCTGATGTACCTTGCCGGAGAGTGCCTCCAGCATATCCTTGGCATCGAGCAGATCGGACGGTTTCTCCAGCACCCGATCCCCCAGCACCACTATGGTGTCGGCACCCAACACCGGCAACGCCGTCGGCGCACACGCCACACCAGCCATCGCCTTGTCGCGGGCGAGACGGCAGACATAATCCTGCGGTTTCTCCCCCTCTTCCCGTTGCTCCGGCACATCCAGTTTCAGCACATCAAAACGATAGCCAAGCTGGGCCAACAGTTCGCGACGACGGGGGGAACCCGAGGCAAGATAGAGTTGCAGTTCGTTGTTTTTGCTCATATTTACCTGATATTGAAGCGGCGCCGCACTTTGCGCAACACCAGAAACACCCAGGGCCATATTAGCATCGTCGTCAACGTCGACCAAAAGTAGGCGAAGTTGAGGCTGGCCCGGCTAAACAGGTGTTCGGCCCAGAACACCGTCAGCTTGCCTACCAGCGACAGCCCACCGATGATCAGGGCCTGCTGCCAGAGGGAGAAGTTGCGGATCTTCTGGAACTGGAATGCTGCCAGATAGGTGGTGATGGCCATCGCCATGGCCCGCACGCCGAGGGTGCTGCCAAGCAGCACATCCAGCAGCAGGCCGGCCACCCAGGCGGTGCCGACGTTGGTCCGGTGCGGCAACGCCAGTGCCCAGTAAATGAGCACCATGGCCAGCCAGTCCGGACGAAATGGATCAAATTCGAAAGGAAGCGGCAGGATCGACAGGCTCAAAGCCAGCAGGATCGAAATCCAGATCCAGATCCTGCCGCTGGCGGGTTGCAGCATCAGCGAGTGGCTCCTGCGGCGGAGGCAGCCGTTGCCACCCGTTCGCCATTCTCATCATCGTGTACTTCGGGTTTCTTGTCGGTCCACAGCAGCAGCAGATAGCGCAGCCTGTCCAGCTCGACCAGCGGCTTGGCCTCGACCTGGGCGAAGGGCTTGCCCTCCACATATTCAGAGCGGGTCACGGTCGCCACCGGATAACCTTCAGGGAAACGGCCACCCAGACCGGAGGTGACCAACAGATCCCCCACCTGAATATCGGTGTTGCGCGGCAGGTTGCGCAGCTCCAACTTGTCGAGCTCACCACTGCCGGAGGCGATGGCGCGCAAGTCGTTGCGCAGCACCCGCACCGGAATGCCGTGGCTGGAGTCGGTTATCAGCAGCACGCGACTGGTGGTGGAGCCCACGTGGAGCACCTGACCAATCACACCCTGATCGTTGATCACCGCCTGACCGTTATAGACGCCATCCAGCGCCCCCTTGTTGATCAGCACCTGATGGCTGAAGGGGTCGGAATCCACCGACAGCAGCTCGGCCACCATCTTGCGGGACTCTTTGTGCACCGGCGAACCGAGCAGCTCGCGCAGACGCTGGTTCTCGTGCTCCAGATGATCCATCTTGAGCAGGCGAGAGCGCAGGGTAAACAGCTGTTGCTCCTGCTGCTTGGTCTGCTCGATGAGATCGGCACGGGTCTGCACCTGGGTCGACATGGTGTCGAGCAGGGTACCGGGCGCATTGGCCATGTATTGCAGGGGACTGACTAACGAACTGAGGTAGACGCGGACATGGGTAAACACACCGAAGCGGGAGTCCGCGACGATGGCAGCAATGGAGATGATGACGGCGAGAAACAACCGTAACTGAAGCGAAGGGCCTCTACCAAAAATGGGTTTCATGGGTCGTCAAAAAAGAGCCGGCACGCTGGCCGGCTTTGGGTCTTATTCGTAGTGGAACAGATCGCCACCGTGCATATCGATCAGCTCCAGCGCCTTGCCGCCGCCACGGGCCACACAGGTGAGGGGATCTTCGGCAACGACGACAGGGATACCGGTCTCTTCCATCAGCAGACGGTCGATATCTTTCAGCAGCGCACCACCACCTGTCAGCACCATGCCGCGCTCGGAGATGTCGGAAGCCAGTTCCGGCGGAGACTGCTCCAGCGCCACCATCACGGCAGCCACGATACCGGACAGCGGCTCTTGCAGCGCTTCCAGGATCTCGTTGGAGTTCAGGGTAAAGCTGCGCGGCACACCTTCAGCCAGGTTGCGACCACGAACTTCGATCTCGCGCACCTCTTCGCCCGGGTAGGCGGAGCCGATCTCGTGCTTGATGCGCTCGGCAGTAGCTTCACCGATCAGGCTACCGTAGTTGCGACGAACGTAGCTGATGATCGCTTCGTCAAACTTGTCGCCACCGATACGGACAGACTGGGAGTAAACCACACCGTTCAGGGAGATGATGGCCACTTCGGTAGTACCACCACCGATATCAACCACCATGGAACCGGTCGCTTCGGAGACCGGCAGGCCGGCACCGATGGCAGCAGCCATAGGCTCATCGATCAGGTATACCTCTCGGGCACCAGCGCCCAGTGCGGACTCCTTGATGGCGCGACGCTCAACCTGAGTTGAACCGCACGGTACACACACCAGCACGCGCGGGCTGGGGCGGAAATAGTTGTTGTCGTGAACCTGCTTGATGAAGTGCTGCAGCATCTTCTCGGTCACGTAGAAATCGGCGATCACGCCGTCTTTCATCGGGCGGATCGCGGAGATGTTGCCCGGGGTACGGCCCAGCATCTGCTTGGCGGCATGACCGACAGCAGCGACCGATTTGGCGTTCCCGCGCTCTTGGCGAATGGCGACAACTGAGGGTTCGTTAAGGACGATCCCTTGATCTTTTACATAGATCAGGGTGTTGGCAGTTCCCAAATCGATCGACAGATCGTTGGAAAAGACGCCTCTGAGCTTTTTGAACATGGCTACGGGAAATCCTAAGAATTTGGAGGTGCAGAAAACCGGCTAACTTTACCAATGCCCACCCCAATGGGCAAGCGCTCAAACTGTCGCCAATCAATCAGGCGCGACAAAAATGCGAGTCATCACTCACTCGCACACGCTTGCAAACACTAATAAACAAGGATTTAGGGGGATGCTGTTGAGCCATTCCTCCTTTCACATCATTCAGTGCAATACTTCGCGCCGATAAATAATTCTGTCATTACCCCGGCTGGAGCCGAAAATGGCCTCACCTTGCAGGTTGCCGTCATTGGCACTCGTTGGGTCAGACAACCAGAGTGGCTGCGACGGCTGTTTTGCCAATTCGACCTTGTAGGGGATGCGCACCGAGATGTCCGGCTTGGCAAAGTGGAACAGGATCTCCCCGTCTTTCGCCAGTGCAGCCTCCCCACCCGGTGCCGAACTGCCCAACCCCAGCTTTATCTTGCGACCCGCCCCCAGCTCCAGGTCACGGCTGGCCCCATCAAAGGTGTGACTCGGGTTGAGGAAAGTGAACCCCTGATTGGCCAAAGAGAGCTGGGTACATTGATCTTCCTTGTTCAACAACCAGTTGCCCGCTTCGTAATATTGCATCTGCTGCGGAATGGCCAGCGGCGCCGAGGCCAGGCCTGCCTCCGTGCCCGCCTGCAGGCGGCCGAAATAGGCTTTCATTGGCACACTGTCGATTAAACGGGCATTACAACCGCGGCCACTGCAGTTACCCACTACGGCATCATTGAAATTCGGGCTGGCAATCAGCGTTCTGTCGCCATCGTTATCCCTCATATAAAGGCCAAACAGCAAAGAGTTGTAGGGACCATCCGGTTGCGTGTCAGAGAGGCGCACAAACTCGCTGCTACCGGCAGTCAAAGTCGCCCGGCCATTTAGCCATGGCAACGGCTGCAAACTGCGCAAGCGGTTCGACAGGGATTTACCATCCTGGTTATTGGCAACCGAGATAAAAGCACTCCCCTTGGCAAAGGGCCCCGTATAATTCAGGGTCTGTACACCCGTCGTGTTACGAGCCTGCACATCCAGCGCAACGCCAAAGGGCTGGCCCATGTAGGAGAACGCATTGCAGGCCGGCACGATATCACCGCTGACCAGATTGAAGTCGGCAGGAATAAAACGCCCCACCGGCTGGCTCTGGGCTGATGGGATGGTGTAATTGAAGTAGCCATTGGCTGGTGGCGTCGCCGTCATCCGGAACACTCCCACCTCGCTCACAGTCTGGCTAAGGCTATTGACACTGTTGGTCGCTGCCACGTGGTTGTAAGTAGAAGTACCCAATACGGCATTGGAGCCGGGGCTTGGTGCCACCAAGGTGCTACCCAAGCCAATGCCACTCAGCACAAAGTTGGGCGTAGTCTGATTTCCTGCGCAGATATCCCCATCATTAGCCGACTCCCAGGCCATCGCCTTGATATCTACCTGAAACGTCTCCCCCGCTTTTTTGAAGACTGGACAGCTGCTATCACCTGCCGCGCATACCCCTTGCGGAGGGGTAATGCACAAGCCCACCGGACGCGCTACAAACTGATCCGCGCCGAGCATCACCAGACCGGCTTCACTGCCGGTACCATCATAACGGGCATCCAGTTGCACCTTGCCCGCGTCCGGGTACTTAACCGTTATGGTCGACTGCCCCTGAGCATCGAATGCGAGGGAGAGCGGCGTTGCAGCGCCCTGACTGGCACCAATCGTACTGCTGTTGACGCTCATCTGGCTGTTATAGGGGTTACTGGTGGGGGTGATATAGCTACCCCAGAACTTGACGCTCTTGCTCTGGTTGGCAAACCCCGGCACGCACTGCCTGGTCACGTCGCTCTTCTTGACCGCCTTGATGGTCACCGTCTGCGGCTGGTTCGAGTAGGTGTCGGGCACGTCGAAGATAAATCCGCTGTCGGCAAAGGTGAGCGTACAGGCAGCCGCACTCTTGGCGCCACCGCCAACCCGGCACAGGGTGGTACTCAACGGTTTGGTCGAGGGCGTCGAGCCGCTGACCCCGACGGTCACCGTACCGGCGGTATTCTGTCGCAGCGCCAGCGTGGTGGTTCCTCCGCTGAAGCTCACTTGATTGCCTCCCACCCAACCACCGCTGGTACTCGTTGCGGGTTGCAGGGTGGCAGTCACGGGCTCGGTCACCAACAGGCTGCAGTCGGCATTGGCACAGGCCCGAATGGTCAGGGTTTCAGGGTTGCAGGTCAGCGCATTGCCGCTGTGATCGAATTCGAAATGATCGATCTGGGTGCCCACTGGACTGGAACGCAGCGCACAGATCCGCACGTTATCGATCTCGTGGAAGTTGGTCACCGACCCGGTGGACCCAGTCAATGACAGCAGGAAGTTGCCCGGTACTGTCGCTTGGCCGGTCTGGCTCGTCATGTTGATTGGACCAACGAGCGTACGAAACCCGTCACCGCTATCCCGTTCGACGGTGGCCACCGAGTTGCCCGCCGTGCGAGAGTCGACCGTAATGCGATAGCGGTGGGGGCGATTGCTGTTGGTACCGCTGTCGACGGTCGGGTTGAGATTGCTGGCGGTTCCGGCCAGGTAGCGGTAACCGGAGGTATCGGAGCCGGATCCGCGAATAGATACGGCCTGCGGTCGGGAGCCGATATTATAAGCCCCCCCCTCATTGGCGTAGTTGCCGTATTCGTCGATCCCGACACCAAGCCAGCCGCCCGCAAAACCACTGATCCCGGTCTTGAAACCGTATCCTAGGGGGCCACCAAACGCACCTGGTTGTGGCGTCAGGGTGGCATCCGAGAGCACCACCGCCATGCCATCCGCCCCGCTTGTGCCGGAAGTCTTGTAGGCGTATTGATCGAACTCGACCGTCACCAGGTTACCAGCCCCGGGGAAGAGGCGCTGGAAAGTGGCCGACGTGGCCTGGTTGGTGACGTTCTGGGTGAGACGCAGGCGACCATTCTGCACCGATGGCAATGTGCTGTTGTTGCGCTGAGCCACGACCCAACTGTCGGGGTTGATCTGGCTGCTTTCGAAACCGTCGACAAAACAGGTCAGCATCGGCGGAAGTACCGCTTCATTGATGCTGGACTGGGCATCCATGGCCAGATAGCGGGCCGTCACCCTGCCATAGACGGTGGCATTATTGTTCATGGTGAGCTTCCCATCGGCATAGAGATAACCATAAAACGTGGTGCGGTTGTCGATCACCATGTCGTTATAGTTAACCCAGATGAGACTGCCCTGATTATTGGCATTGATATTGACCGTATTGACCAGCTTGACATCCTGATTGACGAAAATCCGGGTGGTGCCACTGCCTGAGAGACGGATGGTACCGCTGTCCAGAATCAGCTTGTCGATGAAGTAATCCCCCTCCCCCAGCACCAGGATCGCGTTGTTGCGCACTGTCAGCGTCTTGATCAGGTAGGTGCTGCGGCTGGGGAACGTCATAGTGCAGTTTTCTACCGTCATCGCACCATAAGAGGTACTGGAAGCCGTTTGCGCACCGAACGAACAGAGCTGGGTCGAATTGGAGGTGATGGCGGGAAAAGCATTATTCCCGCTCAGGGACAGCCCGCGGATATCTTTGCCAGTAACGCTACAAACCATGTAGCCGCCAGTACCATCATCGCAGCGCGGCGTATTGTTCTGATCCGGCTGGATGGAGCAGAAGTTGAGAGGCAAACCGCCGGAACCGTTGATCTTGGCGTTGTTGAGTTGGCTAAGCTGGTAGCCGCTAATCTGATGGCAAACGTTATTGTTGTTGCCATGATGCCCTTGCACCACATCCGGAAAGAGCGTGCCTGTGTCGATAGGGTCGAAGGCCCAGACATGGCCAGTAAAGAGGGCAAGCGCCCATACCCATTTCATTGTCCGCCTCCGTCATACGCTTCAAGCATCAGAGTTCTGCTCACGGCAAAATCGGGACTCGCACTATCCAGTTCAGAGGAACCACAGGTTCCGACACTCTCGAGACGATAGCCATTAGTCACGGCACCGTTATAGGTCACCGGAACCTGAGTGCAACGCACAGCAACTTGGCACTGCACCAGACCGGTAACGCCGGTGAACGAGGGGGTCGGGCTGATCCAGTCACAACGATCCTGGGGAGATGGCGCAGCAGGCCGGTTCGGAAACAGCTGATACAGAGCAATCTCCAGCCCGCTCTGGGCGGCCAGCAGAGCACGCACACTGCGTACCTCCACGGTATTTTTCTCGCTACTGTCGACCAGAAAACGGCCCATGGCGGCCGCCAGCAGCGCCATCACCACGCTCACAAACAGGGCGATCATCAGGGCGCTACCACGCATCCGTCCTGCCGGGAGTGCATCACGGGACATTGAACACCTCGATCTTGTGGCTGAAGGTGACCGACTCCCCCTTGCGTTCGAACAAGAACCGCATGCCAAACTCCCCTTCCGCGTTGAATGCCGATGTTTCCCGATAGAAACCGCCAGCGCGGAGCGACTCTGCCATCAGCACGCCTTGCGCAGGTAAAGGAGCACCGATTGCGGCACTGGCACGAGTGAGGGTGCCCCCATCAACGCAATAACGTACCTGTTGATTGGCAAAGTAGACACGGCTACCGGGAGAGAGGCCAGCCAGACTCTCGCTATTGGTATAGCGGATCGTTTGTGCGCCGGAGACGGGCGCCAGCACATCAGCAACCCTGGCCACACAGCGGCCATATTCACAATTGCTCAGCAGCGACCCTGCACTTGGGTCAGGTACCGGGAAAACGATCATCCAGTCACCTTTGCCGACGGCTAACGGATCTGCACTCGACGGGCTGGCAGCAGAAGCCGGGGTCGCCATCACCAGCTCAAGGGTGGCCGTGCTCCCCGACATGGCACGGTTAAGCGCCAGATAGCGGCTGGAGGTGCTGATAGGCCAGAACCGCAGGCAAGCCCCCGAGTCAACCCAGGTACCATCAAGCGTCTCGATCCGCTCCGATCCCGGCACCGCATCGCGCAGTTCGCGATTAAGCCGTTCCATGGCGAAGCGGGCATCGCTCATCAACTGCTCACGACTGCTGGCATCACCATAGATCTGGCTGCCGATGCCGATAAACTGGCTGGTAAATGTCGCCATGATGCCCAGCAGCAGGATCACCATCACCAGCTCGACCAGGGTAAAGCCACTGTTACCCCCAGGTTTACGGTAAGTTCGACTAGCCGCCAGACATAATCGGAGGCCGGAAGTGGTTACAGGAGCGGACTTTCGGACAGGCAGGCAACACCCGACAGCGGAACGATTCATCAGTAGTTCCCCCGGTAGAAGGAGAAGTCGAGTACGCTCTCATCCGGCAGCTTGATCTGCAGATCAATCCGCTTGCCCACAGAACAGGGCGCGGTACAACTCTTGAAGGTGCCATCGCTAAAATCGACGGCGCTGACCGCAATCCTGACCTGATAGTTGCGATACTCCTCGCCGCTGATCCCCGCCGCCGTCTGGGTAAACCAGCTGGCATCCCGCCAGTTTCCCGCAGTATCGAAGTCATCCACATCGTTATAGGCGTAGGGAGCCGGCTCACCATCGGGGCCATAACTGCCGGAGCAGGGAGCTATGTTCACCCCCGCCACCTGCTCGCCACAACGATAACGGCCACCATTATGATCCGAATGTTCATCAAACGACTTTTGCAGGATCTCGCCGGAGAGGCGCTGGGCCAGCTGGGCGGCACGCACCTGCTGTACCGGATCCACCGCCCGGGGCGCCTGATTGATGAGTAACCCCAATATGCCGGTCAAGGCCACCGCCAGCAGCACTATGCCGACAATCAGCTCAATCAGGGTAAAGCCGCGCTTAAGGGATCTCATGGATATACCCCTCAGACTCAATCTGGATGCGGCTGGTTTCGCGACCATCACTCACCAGCAAGGTACAACCGTTGGCACAGCTGCCTAGCGGTCTGCCCATCTGATCGAAGCGGAGTACGAAGCTTCTGTTGCTGTTCAGGGAAAGCGTGATTCCGTCAGAGGCGGTCACCAGCCGACCACGGGTGCGCAGGTTATCGGTCCAACCACTGCCCAGATCATCGCTGGCGGGACACGCCGCATAAGTACGGTGGGCAAAACGGGGAGAGGCGACCACCAGCAGGGTACAGCGGTTGGCAGGCTCATGCATATTGACGGTCTGTACCAACCGCAGACGGGTCAGCAGTTCATCACGCACAGTTTGAGTTTCAACGCCGCCTTTGCCCAGCCATTTGGGCACGACAAAGGCGGCGAGAATCCCGAGTAACAGGATCACCACAACCAGTTCAATCAGGGTAAAGCCCTTGGTTGCAGGCATGGTTTTTCTCATAGGGGGAAAGAAGAAAGCGAGGCCAAAGCCTCGCTTGATAATTCAATCAGTTGCTACAACCTGTCACATCAACACTGAATGCAGCGGCTGAAGTGGCCTCATTGTATTTAACTTGGCAATTAGCGTTATTGCCAGCCGCCTTGGGCTTGAAGGTCCCTTTGGATGCAGATACTTCATCCCACCCATCTAAAGTAACGGCGTTTGCAATGGTACCTACTGTCGGATAGCCATACTTGGCATCGACGGTAGTGCCAGCAACAGAGACTGCCGAAGAAGAGTTTTCAATACCTTGGATAGCCGCCTTACTGTAAATCATCTGAGCCGCACTCTGTAGTGATGCTTTGACCCCATCAGCAGCTGCTTTACGCGCATCATCCTGCAGATTCAGGAACTTGGGTGCAGCGGTGACCGCCAGAATCCCCAGAATAATGATCACGATAACCAGTTCGATCAGGGTAAAACCCGCCTGTTTTTTCATTTCACTTTCCTCTGTCAATTGATGTTGGTAGTCACCTGACCGGACGCCGGACGGTAACTGAAACTCATGAATGCATCAGTACTGCCTTGCGGATCCTGATACTTGCCATCGCTGCCCTTACTCAAACTATTGACCAGATAGTAACGACAGACCGAATCCAGTCCATTACTGCTCACAGTGGCATAGTATTTCAGGTCATTGCCGCTACCGCGTACTTCATTGAAGTTGGCCGTAGCCTTGGGCGGGTTTTGCAGCAACCCCTCCCAAATCTTGAGACAACGCTCTGCGCTCAGATTGGCCGGATCCACATCCGGATTGCCGCTAGCCGCAGTATCCATGGGATAGCCGGGAGACAACTCGCCGTTGCTGATCTGGGCATCGGTCGGCGTGGTCAGATAGAAGCGGCTGCCGTCATAGAGCACGGTATTGAGGCTATCCTGTTTGGCGCGCCCTTCCGCTTCCCACTGGGCCCGCACTAGCGACACTCCTGTTGCAAAACCACCCGAGACGCCCTCGACGCTGGCCTTTTTCGCCTCGTCGGTTACATCCAGAAAACGGGGCAATGCTGTTACCGCCAGGATCCCCAGGATCACGATAACGATCACCAGCTCAATCAGGGAGAAGCCGGCGGTCACTCTTGTCATCCCGTTATTTGGCATTGATGGTGCCATTGGTTTCATTTTCATGCTCCCTTGGTAATGGCCGATATTATTTCATGCAGACCTAAAAAAATCATGTAGTTGGGTCATATGATTAGCCTCATTCAAGGCTTTTTAATCACTCGCCCGTCGGAAAACAGATAAACCAGCCAATAACCATCCCACCCCATCTCGCACCCGCTGCCATCGGGGCGGGCCAGAAACTGCAAGGGTGGCATGCCCCCCTCCGTCTCTCCCACCAACGCCAGCCACAACTGACGACAATTTTCTGATGGTGATTGCAGGGGCAACAGTCCGAGTGGCCAGCCACGCTCATCAAATTGCCAACCATGACCCGCGCTATGCAGGGTGTCGGGGCGCCGTTCATTCAGCCAGATCCCGTGCAAACGCTGTGCCCGCTCCGCAAATTGCTCCCCCAGCAGGGTGAACGAAAGCTGTTGCGCCTCCTCCCGGTTGATCTGATAGCTGCGCACCAGGGTCGTGACGATCACCATCAGCAGGATTATCACGGCGATCCGCCGATATCCGGCCAGCCAGCGATCATCCTGTTGTGTCTGTCTGTTCATCCACTCCTCGACTCCCTCGCCCTATTGCCTCTTACGACGCTCATCATGCCCAGCCACTCAGGTGTGAAGATGCCGAGTTACTTGCTACGAACCACTCACATCCCGCTCGCATCATGTCCCACCATTCTGGCGTGAAGATACGGGGTTACTTGCCTCTTACGGCCCTCATCATGTCCCACATAGGCGTGAAGATACCCAGCGCCAGGATCAACACCATTACTGCCACGATCCCGATCAGGATCGGCTCGATGCGGGCGGTGAGACTCTTGAGGTCATAATCCACCTCGCGCTCGTAATACTCGGCCGCTTCGTGCAGCAGGTCATCGACCTGACCGGTCTCCTCACCCACGGCGATCATCTGCATCACCAGCGGGGTGAACAGGCCGCTGCTGCTGGCGGTGCGAAGCAGGCTCTCGCCCCGCTCGATACCGGCGCGCATATCCCGTACCCGCCCCGCCATATAGGCGTTATCCACCGCATCGGCCACCAGGGTCAGCGCGGTGTTCAGCGGCACCCCTGCCTTGAGCATCATGGAAAAACTGCGGGCAAAACGGGCCAGCAGGGAGCGCTCTATGATGGTGCCGACGATCGGCAACTTGAGCTGCCAGCGGTGCCAGGTCAGCTTGCCCTTGGTGGTGGCGACCCAGCGGCGCCAACCGAACACCATCCCCGCCAGAATAGCGAGCAGCAGCCACCAGTAGTTGACAAAAAAGTGCGAGGTGGCGAGCAGAATGCGGGTCGCCAGCGGCAACTCCACCCCGAATTTGGCGAACATGCCGGCAAACACCGGGATCACCATGATATTGAGGATCACCATGGCGATACCGATGGCGATCATCACGAAGCTGGGGTAGCGCATCGCGGTCTTGATCCGCTTGCGAGTCTCCAGCTCCAGCTCGAAATAGTTGGCGAGCTGCAAAAAGGACTCTTCCAGCTGACCTGTGTTCTCACCCACATGGATGATGGCGACGAACAGGCTGCTGAATACCTTGGGGTGCGCCTGCATCGAGCTGGAGAGCGGGCGACCGTTGCCAAGATCTTCCCCCAGCGAGTGAAGCGCCCGCTTGAGCGGCTTGCTGTGGGTACTCTCCTCCAACCCGGCGATGGCACGCAGGATCGGGATCCCGGCCCGGGTCAGGGCATACATCTGGCGGCTGAAGATCACCAGCTCATCCAGCTTGACGCCACCTTCCAGCAACAGTGACCAGTCGATGGCGGCGGACTTGGCCTTGCCCGGTTTGAGCTCGGTGGGCATCACACCACGGCGCATCAGCTGCTCGGCGGCCGCCATCTCGTTGGCCGCTTCGACCACGCCACTGGTGGCGTTGCCCTGGCTGTCACGCCCCTTGTAAGCAAAGTTAGCCATCGCTTACCCCAAATCCTCGGCCAGTCGCAACACCTCATCCACCGAGGTGATCCCCTGACGGGCATAATCGAGGGCAGTGAGGGCCAGCGGCCGGTAGTGTTCGTGTTGACGGGCCGCCTTGGCGAACCCTTCCGCATCGTTGCGGCGCAGGGCATCCATCATCGGCTGATCCAGCTCCAGTAGCTCGTAGACCCCGATCCGGCCGGAATAACCGGTAAAGTTGCAGCTCTGGCAACCCCGGCCCTTGTGATAGGTATGCTGGCCAGGCGCCTCGCCGGAAAGCACGGTGAGCCAGGTGGCCTGCCCTTCGTCGGGCGCCTTCTCCTCGACGCAGTGCTCACATACCCGCCGCACCAGCCGCTGGGCGACCACAGCCCGCAGGGCACTCGCCACCAGATAGCCGGGCGCCCCCATGTCGATAAGGCGCAAGGCACTGGTCACCGCATCGTTGGTGTGCAGGGTGGTCAGCACCAGGTGACCGGTGATGGCGCCACGCAGGCCGATCTCCACCGTCTCGTTGTCACGCATCTCACCCACCAGCAGGATGTCCGGATCCTGACGCAGGGTAGAACGCAACACGTGGGAAAAGGTGAGACCGATCTTGGGATTGACCTGCACCTGGCTGATACGGGGCAAACGATACTCCACCGGATCTTCGACCGTGATGATCTTGTTGCTGGACTGGTTGAGCTCGGAGAGAGCGCCATAGAGGGTGGTGGTCTTGCCGCTACCGGTGGGGCCGGTCACCAGGATCATGCCGTGCGGGCGTTTGAGCTGACGACGGAAACGGGTCAGGATCTCCGGCGGCATGCCGGTCTCGGTCAGCGACAGGATGCCGGAGGATTGATCCAGCAGACGCATCACCACAGACTCGCCATACTGCACCGGCATGGTGGACATCCGCACATCCACATCACGGCCGCGCACCTTCATGTTGAAACGGCCATCCTGCGGCAAGCGCTTCTCGGAGATATCGAGCCCGGCCACCAGCTTGAGACGCAGCACCAGCGCCTGGGCGATGCGCACCTCGTTGAGGATATTCTCGTGGAGGATGCCGTCGATCCGCTGGCGAATGCGCAGCACCTTCTCGTCCGGCTCGATGTGGATATCCGACGCTCCCACCTGCACCGCATCCTCGAACAGGGAGCGCAGCAGCTTGGCCACCGTCGCCTCCCCCTCGCCATTGGCCCCCAGATTACCTGAACCCAACTCGAAGCCGGAGTCCTGATACTCCTCCTGCAGCTGTTCGGCGAAGCTCTCAATCTCGCGGGTGCGGCGATAGAGGCGGTCAAAATAGTCCAGCAACTGCCCTTCCCGCGCGACCGCCAGCACCATCTCCCGCGGGCTCAGCAAGGCAGCAATGGCATCCAGCGCACTCAAGTCCGCCGGATCCGACATGGCTACCGTCACCTTGTCGTCGGTAAGGTTGACCGCCAGCGCCCGATAACGGCGCGCCTGCACTTCGGGCAGCAGCGGCACCGCGGCGGCATCGATGGTGAGGTTATTGAGATCGAAGAAGGGTACATCCAGCTGGCGAGCGAGGAACTGCAGCAGCTGTACCTCGCTGATAAAGCCGAGGTCAATCAGAGTGGTACCCAGTTTGCGTCCGGTCTGACGCTGCTGCTGCAGGGCAAGCTGCAACTGATCATCAGAGATGATCTGCTCCTGAACCAGCAGGTCGCCGAGGCGCATTTTCAGTCTGGGTTGTGCCATGTTTGCTCCGATATCTGTTACTTCACACCCGTTGCCGCATCCGATGAGGCTTCGCTCATCGAATCTGCGTTTATCAAGGGGTTAGTTGGCCAATTCGTTGTTCCAGCCAGTTGGTCGACGCCTCGCCGAGATTGCCGTGCAGCAGGGCGTTGCGATAGGCATCGAGTGCCCGCTGGCTGTGCCCCTGACCATCCTCGGCGACACCGAGACCAAGCCACCAGCGGCCCTGATCCGGCTGCTGGCGCAGCAGCTTCACATAGAGCGCCGCCGCATCGGCATTTTGACCCAGCTCCTGGGTCAGACCCGCCCAAGTGGCGTAATAGTCCAGGTTGCTGGCAAGATCAGGTTGATAACCGGACAACCAGCCAAGCGCCTGCTGTTGCTGCCCCTCGTTGATGGCAAGACGGGCCAGCAGCAGACGAAAATCGGCCTGTTGGGGATCGAGCCGGATCCCCTCCTCCAGCAGCTGGCGCGCCTCGGTCAGGCGCCCCTCGCCGTAGAGCAACCCCGCCAGTTGCTCGCGCGCCCCCTGGTTATAGGGGTCGTGGGCCAGCACCTGATAGTAGTTGTCCTGCGCATCCCGCAGGCTTCCCTTGGCCATGGCGGTCGTCGCCTTGCGCTCCGCCAGTGCCGCCAGCTCCTTGGCCGACAGCTCGACCGTCTCGATCTTCAATATGCCCGGTTTACGCGGGGCGCTGGCGACAGCCTGCTGCTCTGCCGCCAGTTCGGCGTAGAGCTCGGGCTGCAGCTCTTCATCGGTCGGCTCCGAATCGTCAACATCGCTGGAGGCATCAAAGGGGGCACCATCGGCCATCTCTCCCTCTACCTGCCCGCCAGCGGTATCAGCCACTCTCTCATCCCCACCCGGCAACGGCAGCGCAGCGGCCACTGCGACCGGCTCGGGCGGATTGACTGGCTCGGCGGCCCGTGTCACCACATCGGGAACCACCACTTCGCTGGCGGCGACGACAGGGTGTGTCTGCTGCCAGTAGATCCAGGTGCGCCAACCGAGGATCCCCAATGCCAGACCACAGATCAGGGTCAGCAGCAACATCCACCACCCCTGCTGGCGCGCAGGGGCAATATAGACGGCAGTTCCCTCGGCGCCTTGCTGGCGCCGATCCAGATCTTTCAGCATCTGGTTGATAACGCTCATGGCCAGACTCCATAAGCCAGGGCGCACCCCAGCAACAGTAACAGGGGCCACCAGCGCAATGGCGCAAAGCGGCTGGCATCGTCGGTATCGCGAATGGCGAGCCTCACCAGACGGCTATCGATCCGGCGCCTCCCCTGACCGTAGGCCAGCATCAGGCACTTGTGCGCCAGGATGTTGATAAGTCTCGGGATCCCTCGCGAGGCCCGCCACAGCATCCGCATGGCGCGGCCGGCAAACAGTGGTGCCCCGCGGTAGCCGGAGACCTGCAATCTGTGCTCCAGATAGGCGCGGGTCTCGTCAAAGCGCAGCGGGCGCAGGCAGTATGAAAAGCCGATCCGCTGGCGCAGTTGGCGCAGGTGGGGCCTGGCCAGTCTGATATCCAGCTCCGGCTGGCCGAACAGCACAATCTGCAGCAGCTTGCTCGATTCGGTCTCGAGATTGCCAAACAGGCGAATCGCCTCCAGAGTCTCGTCAGGCAGCGCCTGGGCCTCATCGATCAGCACCACCACCCGACTGCCCTGCTGGTGCAGGCTGATCAGGTGACGATGGATGCGATCGGTAAGATCCAGCTCACTCTGCTCCCGCACCGACAACCCCAGTTCCAGCGCCAGCGCTGTGCGCAGCTCGGCCGGGCTGAGGTGGGGATTGGGCAACCAGGCGAGCCGCACCGGGCACTCTTCCGAGCCCAGCTCGCTCAGCAGTTTTCGGCAGAGCAGGGTCTTGCCGGTACCCACCTCGCCGGTCACCTTGATAAATCCCTCCCCTTGCGTCAGCGCCCAATTGAGCACCTGTTGCGCCTCCTCGTGAGGGGGCAGGCCGTAGTAGAAGCCGGTATTGGGGGTGAGGCCGAACGGCGCCTCCTGCAGGCCGAAGTGGCTCAGGTACATGGGCGCTCACCAGCCAGTACGGGGAACCTGCGACCGCGAGCCTCGGCCCGCAGTACGGCGGAATGGAAAGATGCCAATCGCCAGCTCATGGCTTACCCCTTCGCCGGATACCACTTGTCGAGCAGATCTGCGGAACGCTGCAGCTCGTTTTGCCAGGTATCTTTCTCCACCACGGTCGGTTTGAGCATGATCACCAGCTCCACCTTCTTGGTGCTCTCGCGACGATTGGTAAAGGCTTCGCCCACCCAGGGAATATCTCCCAGCAGCGGCACCTTGCTGACGATCTCCTGCTTGTCGGTCTTCATCAGACCACCGATGACGATAATGTCGCCGTTATTGGCCTGCACCACGGTATCGGACTCGCGGATCGAGCTCTTGGCGAGCGGCAGCTCCAGCGGTTTGGCGGTACCGACGTTGATGGTCTTCTTCTGCTCTTCTGTGTCGATAACGGAAGGGTGGATATGGAGCAGCACCTTGCCCTCTTCATCGATTTGCGGCGTTACGTCCAGCGCAATACCGGAGAAGAAGGGGGTCAGCTCCACATTGGGGGTCACGATAGGTTCGGCCGTGCCGGTCGAGGTCACCGTAGTGGTCGAGGCATTGGTGACGAAATATTCGTCCGTCCCCACCTTGATCACCGCCTTCTGGTTGTTGGTCGCAGTGACCCTCGGGCTGGAGAGGGTATTCACATCGCCCTGGGTCTTGAGCAGGTTGACCGCCACCTCGAAGTTGCCATCAGAGATCGTGAAACCGGCGCCGCCGCCCAGCGCACTGAAGATCTGGTTGGGGGTGGTGGGCAGCTGGGTCTTGGCAAGTGACTGGCCGCCGGTAATACCCTTGCCGCCATCCCAACTGGCGGAGAGACCGCTCCAGTCAACCCCCTGCTCATACCCTTCGTTGAGGGCGACTTCGATGATCCGCGCCTCCAGCACCACCTGGCGCTTGAGGTGACTCTCGGATTGATTGAGGAATTCACGTACCGCCTTGAGCTCCTTCGGATAGGCGCGAATAGTGACCAGACCCGCCTGCGGGCTGGTGATCACGGCGCGACCATCACCCGTGCCAATCAGGGTCTGCAGGGAGTCGCGCAGATCGGTCCAGTAGTCGCTGTTGGTGTCAGTCTCGATCCGGGTACCGTTGCTGTTGTCACCGCTCGAGTTGTTGCTGGAGGAGCTGTTGCTGCCGCTGTTGTTGGACGCGCTGTCGAAACTGCTGTTATTGCTGCCATTGTTGTTGTCATTGGCAGTCACCCCGCCGGTGCTGACCGAGGTGCGGGATAGGCCACGGCGGGACATCATCAGATAGTTGACCGGAATGGTTTCGGTGCGCAGACCCGCCGGATAGATGTGGAAGACATTGCCCTTGCGCTGCACGTCGAAGCCATACATGTCACCTACCACCGCCAGCACCTCCGGCAGGGTCACATCCTTGAGCTCGACCGAGACCAGCCCGGCCACCCCGGGATGAACCGCCACGCTGTAGCGGGAGCCCTTGAACAGGGAACCGAAAAACTCCACCGCCTCCACGTCGTGAGCCGCGATGCGCAGCCGCTTCTCCGGCATGCCGACCGGCATCTGCGGCCGGTTCAGCTGCAGCAATTCACTCTGCACCGATTTGGGCAAGGCGGTCAGCGGGGCAGCCTGCTTCTGCTGTTCGTTCATGGCCTGTTTGAGAGCATCCTTGGCCTGGGTCGGCTCGGGGTGCTGATACGTGGTACAGCCTGCGGCCATCATGGCCATGGTGATCAGACAGAGACGGTGTTTTTTCATGTAATTAGAGCACCCTGACTTGCAATTAAACTCGATAAAGCCGCTCCACCTCTCGAAAGGCAAGCACGACTCAAACCCGGATCTTGCTGGCAAAGAGTGTGACCGCGTGGCGTTTGCCCGCCTTTTCCAGCACCACGGCATCTGCCGTGATGGCCACCAGCGTATAGCCATCCACCTGTTGCCCGACCCGATAACTCTTGCCATTGAGCACCGCCAGCGCCGGGCCATTGCCCAGCACCACACTCTGCAGCTTCGGTAAACCGGTGTTGCTCTCGCCGGTCGCACGGGCGCCAATCGCCACATCCGCCAGCGGTGCGGTGGGATCCTGCAATACCTCGACCTGCTCCGCCTTTACCAGCACGCTGAACAGGCAACAGCACAACGCAAACACTCTAGCCACGGATAAACTCCTTGCTGGTACTCAGGGTGTAGATCTCCATCTCCACCACCGCGCCGGGATAGGATTTGACCCGGTAGTCGAACTGCTTCCAGTAAAAGTGGCGCGGCAAGGCTTCCAGCGCTTTAAGATATTGATAAACATCGAAATAGCCACCTTCAAGCTGAAGCCGGATACCATGTTTGTAGAGATTGACCTTCTGTTCTCCCGCCATCAGCGGGGTCGGCTCCAGCGAACTGAGCGCCAGCATGTGAAGGTTGGCGGAGCGGGAGAGCAGCGCCTCCAGCACCTGCGGCATCTCGTGCGCCGGGATCAGATCGACGGTCTGGGCCTTCAGCTCATCGTCGATCCGGGCCAGATCCGCTTCGACCTGCGCCAGCTGGTCGCGAACGCCCTGATTGGGATCCCGCTTGAGCCGAGCCTGTTTGCCGAGGTTCTCCAGCTCCATGATTTCGAGGTCGCGCTCGGCGGCGCTCAGGGCCATGCGATCCTGCTGCAGGCGGGTATCGGCGCCATCGAGCCAACCGTAGATGCTGCCAGCGCCCAGCAAAACCAGACCGGTAAGCAGGATCAACACCCGCTCCCGCTGGCTCAACCGGGCGATACGCTGGCCCCACGCCTGCCATTGTGCTTTCAGGTTCATCAGGGTTTCTCCCGCGCGATGCCGCTCAACTGGAAGGTCAGACGACCCTCCTCGTCACGGCCGAGGGTCAGTTCACCAAACTCCTTGCCTACCAGACTCGGGGTCTGCTTGAAGCGGTTGACCCAGGCCGGCACATCCTGACTGCGTCCGGCAAAACCGGAGAGGTTGATCCGCCCTTCGTTGATCTCGATGCGCTGCAACGAGAGGTTGCTGCTGCGAATGCGGGAGAGATCCGCCATCACGCTGGCATAGCCCTGGGATTTTTGCAGAGACAGGCTACCGAGCTGACGCATCAGCCCCTGCTTGGCGGTCAGCTCATCCCGTTTATTGACCAGTTGCTGTTGCAGCCGGGGATCCGCCTGATGGCGCGCCAGCTCGGCATCGAGGCGTCTGGCCTCGCTGCGCTTGAGCTCCAGCTCGGCGGTGCGTTGCGCTAGCGCCCGGCTGACCTGTTGCTGCTGCCAGCTGTAACCGATAGCCGTCAGCAGGATCAGCAACAGCGCAACACCCCATACCAACGCCATCTGATTGAGGCTGGCCCACTGCCGCTTGGGACGAAACTCGGCACCATAGAGGTTTATCTGACGTTTCATCACGCATCCTCCCCGATGGCGGCTGCGTAGGCAGAAAGGTATTCGACGCCAGCCAGCAACATTGTCTTGTTGACCATGGCAGCAAGGGGGAATAACACTCTCATTGATCATCCCCCAATGCGGCAGCATAAGCCGAGAGGTATTCGACGCCGGCCAGCACCGCCTTGTTGGCCATGGCGGAGACGGCAAAGCCGAAGGTCTGCTCCATGTGACGCACCAGGGTACCGATAAAGGGCGAAGCGACGGCAAACTGCATCTGCCCCAGCTCGGGCAATTTGAGCTGGCCCGCCAGATAGTCGAGGGAGCGCTGGATCTCCAGCGCCAGTGAATCGAGCAGCATGGCGTCAGGCTCATGTTCGCCGGTCAGGCTGGTGAAACCGCGCAGCTGGCGGGAGAAGCAGAGCCCCCCCTGATGGAAGACCAGCAGTTGCAGATCCTGCCCCTTGGGCTGCCACAGCAGCATGCGCACAGTGTCATCCGCTTCATAGAGAGAGGTGAGCGCCAGCTCGTCGCTGATGATGGATTGCAGGGTGGCGATGACGTTGATGGCATCGGCCAGCTGTTGCACCCGGCTCTTGGGCAGGCAGATCACATTGATGCGCGGACGACCGGCAGGCGGGGTGGGCAAGTCCACATAATCCATCGCCAGTTGCAGCACGGGTTCGCTGACATAGTCCTTGATGGCCCAGGGGAGCGCCCCCGCCATCTCGGCGTCAGGCACGGCAGGCTTGTCGATCTGGATCTGTTGATAAAGGCTGGCGGCGAGGGCTACCCGCACTTTAGACTTGGCCAGCCCATAACGGCTGAACAGCTCGTTCATGGCCACAGCCCACTCCTGTGGGCCGTTGATGGTGCGCGTCGCGAAGACGGGGGGATTGCCCACTGCAGCCAGCATGATCCTGTCATTGGCCAACAAGAGCCCGACCTGGCGGCTTGGCGTCGACCGTCTGAACAGTTTTTTCATGTAAGCCCGCCCATCAATAGTGATTAAATGTATGAAATATTAACATAAACAGCAGATTAGCCTCTATATAAAAGACGGACTCACCATTGCAAGCCAGCCTTCCAGCCGAGCCAGAGGGGTCAGCTATCCTGCCCTCCCCCCTGCACCCCCTCCACCACCCGTTGCTGACCCGCTACGGCGTCGAACTCTGGTGCAAGCGGGATGATCTGATCCATCCGACCATCTCCGGCAACAAGTGGCGCAAGCTCAAATACCACCTGCTTCATGCCAGAGAGCACGGCAAACGGCATCTACTCTCGTTTGGCGGCGCCTACTCCAATCACATCCATGCACTGGCAGCAGCAGGGTGCCAATCTGGCCTTCGAACTACCGGTATCATACGGGGCGAATCTGATGCCGTCAGCAATACCACCCTGAGGGATGCCAGACGCTGGGGTATGGATCTCGTTTTCGTCGACCGCCAGAGTTACCGCCGTCGCCAGGATCCCGACTGGCTGGCCCAATTCGATGCACCCGATACCCTGATCGTGCCGGAAGGGGGCAGCAGCCCGCTGGCTATCCCCGGGGTTGCCGAACTGGTCGGCGAGGTACCCTTCTCGCCGGATCTCTGGGTACTGCCCTGTGCCAGCGGCGGCACCCTGGCGGGCCTAATCGCTGGCAAACAGGACCGGGAGCAGATCCTCGCCATTGCGGTACTGAAAGGAGGCGGCTTTATCGCTGACGAGGTGTGTCGCCTCCATCCCGCTGCCGCCAGCATCCCCGGCTGGCGGGTCGCACTCGATCACCACGATGGTGGCTACGCCAAATTCAGCCCGGCCCTCTGGCAGTGGGTTCAAGATTTCAGCGCCGAAACAGGTCTGCCTTTGGAGCCCATCTACAGCGGCAAGGCGATGTGGGGGCTGTTTCGCGAGCTGGCTGCGGGCCGCATCGCCCCCGGCAGCAAGATTGTCTTTATCCATACCGGCGGCATGCAGGGATTGGCCGGACTGCGGGAGCAGGGGCGACTGTGAGCCCCGCCTGACGGCAACCGAAAACGAGAGAGGGTCGCCCCACGACGACCCTCTCTCATTTATCTCAATCACCAGCCGACTCCTGCACCAACCGGCGTGGCTCGGCAAACCAGGGCCCCTGCCCGGCATGCACCCCGAGGTGGCGCAGCATCTTCCACTCATCGCCACTCTCTACCCCCACCGCCAGCACCCGGGTACGGGTATTGGCGCAGCCCCCCACCAGACTGCGGACCGCCATCTGGTTCACCTGTCGGGCGTGAATCTCCCGCACCAGGCTGGGGTGCAGCTTGAGGAAGTTGATCTCGAACTCCTTGATGTACTGGGTGCTCACCACATCCTGGCCAGCATGATCGATGGCCAGCTGGCAGCCCAGCATCCGCAGGGAGCGCAGCGGCCGCTTGAGTGCTTCGAAGTGGCGTGTGACCTGAGCCTCCGAGAGCTGCAGGATCAACCGCTCGTTGGTGCTGCGCGGCAGCTGGAACAGGGCGAAGAAGAGCCAGCGCTGGAACTCGCGGTTGAGCAGACTCTGGGCACTCAGGGTCAGAGTGATGGGACAGCTCTGCTCGGAACGCTGGCGCAGCAACACCAGCGTTTGCTCCGCCACCAGCCGATCCAGTTGCAGCAGCAGGCCCACCTTCTCCGCCATTGGCATGAAGATCCCTGCTTGCAGTTCCCTCCCCTGCTCATCGTGGATATAGGTGAGCAGATCCTGCTGCAGTACCACCTGATCCCGCTCCTGCTGGACCGGTTGGGTATAAAAATCGATCCCCTGCTCTTCAAGACGGCGACTGATGAGGGTGCGCCAGCGCACCGTCCCCTTGCTGCTCTGCTCCTCGTCCAGCTGCTTCTCGTAGAGGAACCAGCCGTTGTGCCCCTGCAGACGTGCACTCTTGAGGGCCAGCTCGGCCTCCTCCTGCACCTTGAGCAGAGTGTCTTGCGCCTGGTAGCAGACAGCCCCGATATAGATGGCCGTCTCCGGATTGACCTGCTGCGGCCAGTGTAGCCGTTGCAGACTCTTGAGCAGCTGGCTGGCACTGTCCACCATCTCGCTCTCCGACATGTTGGGCAACAATACCGCAAAGACATGTCCGGCATAACGAGCCTGCAAGGCACCGTTATGCTTGCGCACAAAAGCACTGATCACGGCGCTCGCCTCCAGCAGCAGATCATGCCCCTGCAGCTCGAACTGCTCCGCTTCCAGCTCTTCCAGACAGGCGAGTTCAATCAGCAAGACACCGCCACTCATCACGCTCGCCTCCATGATAGCGCTCTCGAGCCGGTTATCGAAGAAGAGGCGGTTGCCGATGCCGGTCATCTTGTCGACGAAGGCGTTGCTGCGAATGAAGTTGTCGAAGCGGCTGCGCTCCTTGCGGGCATCCGCCAGCTCGGCGAGCAGATGATCGAGGGCCTGACTGGCGGCCACCGGCCACTCTTCGGCGGGGTCATGGCTTAGTTTGGAGAGCTTGTCATCGAGGATCAGCTGGGCGCGAATGCCCAGCAGCTCGGCGCCGCGCAACTGCTGACGCAACCAGCGGATGGAGTACCAGAGACCGAACACCACGATGAAGATCCCGAACGAGATGCCCGACATCGCCTTGATGGAGTACTCCGCCTCCTTGAAGGGGCGCTCCAGCTTGAAGCTGGCCTGCATGCCAGCCTGATGGGGCAGCGGATGGCTGTATGGCACCAGCAGCGGTTCATCAACCGGACGCTGTACGTCACGGAACCAGTAGACCCGCTGGTCATTCTGGCGCACCTCCAGCTCCACCACATGAGCCGCCCGCAGCAAGGTGGGCAACCAGCGGCTCATATCCTCCATACCGTGAGCAACGTCGAGTTGCTTGTCGATCACCTCGACCAGCGCATCGACCTTCTTTTGCTGCAACTCCATGCCCAGCTCGCGAAAGCTGAACACCCCGCCAATCAGCACGGTCGCCATGGCAGCGATCACGCACAAGGTAATAAACGAGACAAGATGTGTTGTGAGTTTCATGTGCCTTTCCGTGTGCCCGGCATCATCCATTGGAGTTCATGGTAGCAGTGGCGCTGTGGCCATCACTATGGACGGGGATCCCGCTTCTGTAATTTAAGCGGGGCAGCATACCCAAAGCAGCGGGAGAATACCAAGGAAGGTACACAGGTGGAGCAGGGGAAGATAGCAGACAGAAAAATGGTCCCTCAAAAGGGACCAAAAGGAACACTCATATCAAAACTAACACTCTGTGCTACTGACAAAAAACAGATACAGGAGTATTGAACACACGGTGAGTCAAACCGCAGGGGTACTCTAAAGCAGTTCGGATAAGTTGAGCAATTGTCATTTATGACAGGTCAGCGATTGAATCTTTTCAAGGTTAACAATAAAAACATTTAAAATCATACATTTAAAAAATCATCCAATAAGTGTGACAAGTAGAGCTCAAATTGATTGTACTAATGCACTATGATGGCTTGACCCATTTGTGTCTCGTAAAACTGGCAGGCGCCCTTGTTACGCATCACCCCCCTCTGGATCACTGTACTGCTACTGCTCTTGCCCATCCTGGCAAGCCAGTCCGTCGGTCTGTGGCTAACAAAACCGATGGCCAACCACCTGCTTGAGCAGAAGGTGGCCGAGATAAAGCGAGCCATGGCGATACGCCATCACACGCTGGACAAGGCCATGAGCGAGCAGCTGACGCTGTTTGATTTCGATTGTGGTGCCAACGACATGGCACTGCTGCGGGATCCCCGCTTTTACAACACCCATATTCGTCTGCAGGGGCTGGAACTGGCATCAGGGAAAAGCTGCTCAAGCCTGGGTGTGGGTATTTCGCTCATCAAAAACGCCAACCAGGATGGCGCCCTCCCCGACAAACTGGGGCTGACTGCTACAACGGCCAGTTTCAATACGGAACAGGAGATGGTTGCCTACTACAAAAACGGCGGCAACATTGCCTACTGGGTGCTCGATAACAGCTGGAGCCACGATCTGCTACAGCTCCCCTGCAGTGACTGTTTCTATCTGGAGTTCAGCCAGCGGGATCCCGCAGCGATGACCCCCCGCTTCCCGCGCGGTGACCGGACCATCAAGCTGGAAGAGGGCAGCCGCAGCCTGAGCTTCTTTGATCAGGACAAACTGACCCGACAAACCATCTGGGCCGGTTCTGCACTGGATCTGTATGCTCGCGAGCAAGTCAGACGAATCGCACTCTGGAGCGGCACTATCCTGGGCCTGCTGCTGGTGACCGCTTACTGGTCGCTGCGAAACTATCGCCGCTCGCTCAAGGGGCTATTGCAGGCCGGATTGGTGCGCCAGGAGTTCATCCCCTTCTATCAACCCGTGGTGGATCTTCGAACCTGGCAGGTTGCCGGTTTTGAGGCGCTGCTACGCTGGCAACGTGGACACGAGCTGATCCCCCCGAGCGCTTTCATCGAATATGCTGAAGATCAGGGACTTATCCTGCCTATCACCAG
This sequence comes from Aeromonas sp. 600724, assembly GCF_049175135.1. NCBI lineage: Bacteria > Pseudomonadati > Pseudomonadota > Gammaproteobacteria > Aeromonadales > Aeromonadaceae > Aeromonas > Aeromonas sp. 600724. The sequence continues at coordinate 104,440 of NZ_JAAKUM010000004.1, forward strand.
GCAGTTGCTGGAGCAGGTGATCACGGATCTGCCGCTGTTGCCACCAGAGCAGTGGATCAGTGTCAATCTGATGGCCACCCATATCGAACAACCCTTGCTGCGCAACATGTTGAGTGAACACCATAACCCTTCGCCCGAGCGCCTTACCTTCGAACTGACCGAACGCAAGCCGATCCTCGACATCAAAGCCGCTACCGAGGAGATCACCCTGTTGCAGCAGATGGGATATCACTTCAAACTGGATGATTTCGGTACCGGCTACGGTGGTTTTGCCTACCTGCAGAGCCTCGGGATCCGCCAGATCAAGATCGACAAGATGTTCGTCGATACCATAGGCACCAACGACCTCAAACGCAGCGTGCTGGATGCCATCATCACGTTTGGCCTGGAATCAGGCATGGAGATGATTGCGGAAGGGGTTGAGACGCGGGAACAGGTTGATTACTTGCGGCAACACGGCGTCTATCTGATCCAGGGTTACGTCTTTGGCAGGCCCATGGCGCTGGCAGATCTTGCCATCTGGCAGCAGACGTGGCCTCCACAATATTCGCAAGAGAGCTGACACCGATATTGCACAGGCCAGCGCTGGCAGGGCTCCCCCCACCGGGAGCACACGCACCCTTTTGCACAGAGGCTGACACTCCCAAAGCCTCTGCCACGACCTGGCTCATCGCCCTTGAACCACCATTTACATTCAGCAACAAAATGATCTGCCCCTGAGAGGATGGAACCCTTATCATAAGCATTCGGCTACCGTGAGCACCTTCACGCACGCCTCCCATCAATCCCTGTCGGCCAGCGCCGTCCCGAGATGAGAACCATTGCCTATGAAGACATTTATCCGGCAAGACATTGCCCTGCCCGTCGGCCTGCTGACCCTGCTCTTTTTCAAGACGATCGGGAGCGACCTGCTGACAGAGACAACTCCGCTCGGGATCTATCTTCCGGTTTCGGCGGCACTACTGGCCATCGTAACCTGGGCCATCTTCTCGGTAGTGCGCCACTCCGATGCCCTCGCCATCAAGCTGGGCGAGCCCTTCGGCACCCTGATCCTCACCCTCTCGGTCATCTCGCTGGAGGTGGTGATGATCTCCTCGGTGATGCTGACCGGCGAGCCCAACCCCACCATGGCCCGCGATACCATGTTTGCGGTAGTGATGCTGGTGAGTACCGGTCTGGTGGGCTTCACCCTGCTGTTTGGCGGCTGGCGCTACCACACCCAGAGCTTTAATCTGGACGGGGTCAAATCCTATCTGGTGGCCATCATCCCGCTGGCCCTGCTCTGTCTGGTGCTGCCCAACTTCACCGAAGGTGGTGCAATCGGCAGTATGTCGCGCGCCATGTCGTGGATGCTGATCATCATCTCGATCCTGCTCTACGGGGTCTTTCTGCTGATCCAGACCCGCAGCCACAGCCACTTCTTCGTCGACAGCGATCACGAGGATTACGAGGAGCACCACGGCCCGCTGCAGAGCAACGTCTATCACACCATCCTGCTGCTCGCCTACCTGCTGGTGGTGATCCTGCTGGCCAAGACCCTGGCCATCCCCATCAACTACGGGGTGCATGTCATGGACGCGCCCGCCGCACTGGGCGGCTTTATCGTCGCCTGTATCGTGCTGGCTCCCGAAGCAGTCGGCGCCATCAAAGCCGCCTTCAACAACCAGTTGCAGCGAGCAATGAACCTCTACTTCGGCTCGGTGCTGGCCACCATCGCCCTCACCGTGCCTGCCGTGCTCTTTATCGGCTCCATGCTGGGTCAGGAGGTACGCCTCGGCCTCTCCCCCGCCGATATGGTGCTGCTGGTCACGACCCTGATGGTCTGTAAAGTGACCTTCAGCAGCGGCCGCACCAATGTGCTCCATGGTGCGACCCATCTGGTGTTGTTTGTGGTCTATCTGTTCCTGATGTTCGAACACGAATAACTGCGTTCAACCAACGTCAGACACGCAAAGACCGCCCGATTGGGCGGTCTTTTGTTATCGGCTCCCGGACCTCACCGGCGCCAGTGAAGCGGCGTCCCCCTCATCCCCCACCCTTCTCCCGCCAGGAGAGAAGGGGGATCAAGGCTTACAGGCTGGGCAGTACCCCGACCGGGATCAGGTCGTTGTAGCTGGCACGGCCCAGCAGGGCGGCGGCCGCTTCGATATCCGGCGCGAAGTACCTGTCCTTGTCGTAGAAGCTCACCTCTGCCCGCAGTCGTCCCTTGGCCAGCTCGATCAGTTCGGTACTGTGCAGCGGCGCGCGAAAATCGAGCCCCTGTGCCGCCGCCAGCAGTTCAACTGCCAGAATGCCGCGGGTGTTCTCGGCCATATCGGCAAGCCGGCGGCCAGCGAAGGTCGCCATGGAGACGTGATCCTCCTGATTGGCGGAAGTGGGCAAACTATCCACCGAGGCGGGATGGGCCAGGGTCTTGTTCTCGGAGGCCAGCGCCGCCGAGGTGACCTGAGCGATCATAAAGCCGGAGTTGACCCCGCCATTATTGACCAGAAACGCCGGCAGACCGGACATGCGCGAGTCGATCAGCAGCGCCATTCGCCGCTCGGAGAGGGAACCTATCTCGGCGATGGCCAGCGCCAGATTATCGGCCGCGAAGGCCACCGGCTCGGCATGGAAGTTGCCACCGGAGAGGATCTCCTCATCCTCGGCAAACACCAGCGGGTTGTCGGAGACCGCATTGGCCTCGCACACCAGCACCTCGGCGGCCTGACGGATCTGGGTCAGGCAGGCCCCCATCACCTGCGGCTGGCAGCGCAATGAGTAGGGATCCTGCACCTTCTCGCAGTTGTGATGGGACATGCCGATCTCGCTGCCATCCACCAGCAGGTGGCGATAGCAGGCGGCCGCGTCGATCTGGCCACGCTGACCGCGCACCGCGTGGATGCGGGCATCGAACGGCCGTCGGCTGCCAAGGGCAGCCTCCACACTCATAGCACCTATGGTGATGGCACCAGCGAACAGATCCTCAGCATGGAACAGCCCTTCCAGCGCGAAGGCAGTGCTCGCCTGAGTGCCGTTAAGCAGCGCCAATCCTTCTTTGGGTGCCAGCGCGATAGGCTCGAGCCCGGCAATTTTCAGCGCTGTAGCGGCATCGATCAGCTCGCCCTTGTGGCGGGCCTTGCCCTCCCCGATCAACAGGCAGCTCATATGAGCCAGCGGCGCCAGATCGCCGGAGGCACCGACGGATCCCTTCTTCGGCACTACCGGATAGACTTCGGCGTTGATGAGGGTCATCAAGGCCTCAAGCACCGTCAGCCGGATGCCGGAGAAGCCGCGCGCCAGCGAGTTGAGCTTGAGCACCATCATCAGCCGTACGGTGGCGTCATCCATGTACTCGCCAATCCCTGCCGCATGGGAAAGCACGATGGAGCGCTGCAGCTCATCCAGCTGCTCCACCGGAATGCGGGTGTTGGCTAACAGCCCAAAGCCGGTGTTGATGCCATACACCACCCGGTTCTGCTCGATCACCTTGGTAACCACAGCTGCGGAGGCGTGGATCCCCGGCAGGGCGGCCGGATCCAGTGAAACATGTACCGGCTCGCGGCTGACGCGGCGCAGGGTGGCAAGATCCAGCTCGCCCGGGGTAATAGTCAATTCAAACATGGTGTTACACCTTTCCTTTGACACCGTTGGCGCCGTCAATCATCGGCAGATCCAGTTTCGCCTCATGGGCACAGTTGATGGCAATCTCGTAACCCGCATCCGCATGGCGCATCACGCCGGTGGCCGGGTCGTTGCGCAGCACCCGACCGACCCGCTTGGCAGCATCATCGGTGCCATCACAGACGATCACCACGCCGGAGTGCTGGGAGAAGCCCATCCCCACACCGCCGCCGTGGTGCAGGGAGACCCAGGTCGCGCCGCCAGCAGTGTTGAGCAGAGCGTTGAGCAGCGGCCAGTCGGAGACGGCATCGGAGCCATCCATCATCGACTCGGTCTCGCGGTTCGGGCTCGCCACCGAGCCGGAATCCAGATGGTCGCGGCCAATGACGATGGGGGCTTTCAGCTCGCCGTTTTTCACCATCTCGTTGAAGGCCAGACCGAGGCGCACCCGATCCTTGACCCCGACCCAGCAGATCCGCGCCGGCAGTCCCTGAAACGCGATGCGCTCGCGGGCCATGTCGAGCCAGTTGTGCAGGTGAGGATCGTCGGGGATCAGCTCTTTCACCTTCTGATCGGTCTTGTAGATATCTTCCGGATCGCCGGAGAGGGCCACCCAGCGGAACGGGCCTATCCCCTCGCAGAACAGCGGGCGGATATAGGCGGGGACGAAGCCGGGGAAGTCGAAGGCGTTCGCCACCCCCTCCTCCAGCGCCATCTGGCGGATGTTGTTGCCGTAATCCAGAGTCGCCGCGCCGCGCTCTTGCAGGGTCAGCATCGCCTCCACCTGACGGGCCATGGAGCGACGAGCAGCCAGATTCACCTCCTGCGGGGCACTCTGCTGCAGCTCGCGCCATTTGGCAACGCTCCAGCCCTGCGGCAGGTAGCCGTGCACCGGGTCGTGGGCGGAGGTCTGGTCGGTCACCACATCCGGGGTGATGCCCCGGACCACCAGCTCGGCGAAGACATCGGCGGCGTTGCCGACCAGGCCGATGGAGATGGCGGTGCCGCTCTGTTTGGCCTCTTCGACCATGGCCAGCGCCTCATCCAGGCTGTGAGCCTTCTTGTCCACATAACGGGTGCGCAGACGAAAATCGATGCGGGTCTCGTCGCACTCCACCGCGATCATCGAGAAGCCAGCCATGGTGGCAGCCAGCGGCTGGGCACCACCCATGCCGCCGAGACCACCGGTCAGGATCCAGCGCCCCTTGGGTTCGCCGTTGAAGTGCTGATTGGCCACCGCGAAGAAGGTCTCGTAAGTGCCCTGCACGATCCCCTGAGTACCGATGTAGATCCAAGAGCCGGCGGTCATCTGGCCGTACATCATCAAGCCCTTCTTATCGAGCTCGTTGAAGTGCTCCCAGTTGGCCCAGTGCGGCACCAGATTGGAGTTGGCGATCAGAACCCGCGGCGCATCCTTGTGGGTCTGGAACACCCCGACCGGCTTGCCGGATTGCACCAGCAGGGTCTGATCCTCCTCGAGCCGGGTCAGCACCTCGACGATCTTGTCAAAGCAGGCCCAGTTGCGGGCGGCGCGACCGATGCCGCCATAGACCACCAGCGACTGGGGATGCTCGGCCACCTCGGGGTCCAGGTTGTTCATCAGCATCCGCAGCGGCGCTTCGGTGAGCCAGCTCTTGGCGGTCAGTTCGGTGCCGCGCGGGGCACGGATCACGCGGTTAGGATCATGACGGGGATCCTGCTGTTGCACAGACATACACACTCCTTGTTGTATCAATAGGGTGCCTTCGGCGACGGGCGGCCAAAAGGGTTAACGGGTCAACAGATGAACCAGTCGCGCGGCCACGCGGGCACTGCGGTTGTCCTGATCCAGCGTCGGGTTGTACTCGGCCAGATCGGCGAGCCTGAGCTTGCCGCTGGCCCGGATATGGGCGATCAGCGGTTCGATCACCGCCAGCTCCACGCCGCGAGCGGCGGGAGCGCTCACTCCCGGCATAACGGCGCCGGGCAGCACGTCGAGATCGATGGTCAGATAGAGGTGATCACAATCGGCGATAAAGGCGTCCAGCCCGCTTAGCAAGGCTGGCAGCTCGGTCTGGGTCATCGCCTCGTCCAGCACATGCCACACACCCAGCGCCTTGGCACGGGCAAACAGGGCTTGGGTATTGGCGGTCTCGGCCACCCCAAGGCAGGCGTAGTGAAACGGTGTGCCCTGAGCGGCGCACTGCTCGGCAATCTGGAAAAAGGGGGTGCCAGAGCTGGCCTGCTCCTGCTTCATGCGCAGGTCGAAGTGGGCGTCAAAATTGATAATGCCGACTCGCCCCTGACCCGCCAGATGCAAGTTGAGGCCGCTCCAGCTGCCGAAGGCCACCTCGTGACCGCCCCCCAGCACCAGCGGGAAGTGGCCCAAATCGAGCGCGGCAGCGACCCGCTCGGCCAGATGGCCGTGGGCGGCGTCGAGATTGCCATCGGTACAGCTCACATCTCCGCCATCGTAGACGGGACGGTTCAGGTGCCAGGCAGTGTTGGCCAGCAGCTTGCGCACCGCCAGCGGCGCCCCGGCAGCACCAATGCGCCCCTTGTTGCGGCGCACCCCTTCATCGCAGGCAAAACCAAGCAGTACTACACCGGCAGAGTCTTGTGCTCCGGCGGTCCAGGGCAGCACCTTGTCGTGCCAGCGCAGGGCCAGTTCGCCATCTTCCGGATCCTGCCGCCCCTGCCAGAGCGACATGTCGATCGGGTTGAACTTATCCATGGAGGGTCTCCTCGCCGTTGAAGATGCGGCCTGCCAGCTGATCGACGCCGACCATGTAGCTCAGCTCGGCCGGATGGGCGCAGTGCCAGATCAGGAAATCGGCCGCCATGCCGACCCTGAGCTGACCAAGACGATCCTGCTCGCCAAGTGCTTTGGCGGCGTGACGGGTCACCCCGACCATGGCCTCCAGCGGGGTCAGGCCAAACAGGGTGCAGGCCATGTTCATCGCCATCCGCAGCGAGACGATAGGGGCCGTACCCGGGTTGATATCGGAGGAGACCGCCATCGCTACCCCCGCCTTGCGCAGCGCGGCGACCGGCGGCAGCTTGGTCTCTTTGAGGAAGTAGAAGGCGGTGGGCAGCAGGGTGGCGACCACGCCACGGTGGGCCAGCGCCAGGATCCCTTCCGGATCCAGATACTCCAGATGGTCCACCGAGAGGGCGCCAAAGTTGGCAGCGAGTGTGCTGCCACCGAGATTGGAGAGCTGATCCATATGCCCCTTCACCGGCAGGCCGTATTGATCCGCCGCCAGATAGACCTGCTCGGTCTGGGCCAACGAGAAGCCGATGTGCTCGCAGAAGACATCCACCGCATCGGCCAAGCCTGCCTCGGCGGCGGCCGGGATGATCTCCTGACAGATGGTCTCGACCCAACTATCGGGATCGTCGCGATACTCCGGCGGCACCGCATGGGCCGCCAGCAGAGTGGTCTTGACCCGGATCGGCAGCGCCCCTCCCAGTCGGCGGGCCACCCTCAGCATCTTGAGTTCATCAGCCAGAGTGAGGCCATAGCCGGACTTGATCTCCACCGTGGTGACCCCTTCGCGGATCAGGGATGCCACCCTCGGCAACGCCAGCTCGAACAGTTGCTCTTCGCTGGCGGCACGGGTGGCACGCACCGTGCTGATGATGCCACCGCCCCGACGGGCGATCTCGGCATAGGGCACTCCCTGCTGACGCAGCTCGAACTCTTCGGCACGGCTGCCGGCGAAGACCAGATGGGTGTGACAATCGATAAGGCCGGGGGTGACCAGCTTGCCCCGCATATCCTGCCAGTGAGCGGGATACGACCCCTTCAGTTCGGCCATCGGCACCAGCGCGTGGATCTTGCCATCCTTCACGCCGATGGCGTGGAGCGGCAGCAGGCCGTAGTCGGCCAGCTCATCATTCAGGGTAGCGGGCGTCACGTTGAGCCAGACCCGCTCGCAGTTCAACAGTTCCTTGTTCATAGCGACCTCAAATGTATATACATATTCTTATAGTCGATCTCTATGACGAAAGAAAGAGCGAAATTCACATCCTGATAACAGCATCAAACTTAGAGTTTAAGCACAAAAAAGCCCACCAGGAGGTGGGCTTTGCAAAATCAAGTTGTATAGACATTTACTCCAGCTGAGTCTTGGAGCTTAGCTTGTAACGGGAACCGGGGGAGAGCAAACGGGCGTAGGAGACCAGATGCCCCTCCGACCAGGTGCGTCTGTGCAACAACAGGCAGGGGGAATCTACGCGGATCTGCAACAATCCCGCCTCACCGGCGCTCGGCAACACGGCTTCCACCACGTGCTCCATCTCGGAGAGGGGGCAGACATCCATCAGATAGCGGTTGGGGGTCTGTTGGGTAAAATCCTGCTCGCCATAGCCCGGCAAGCGCCCGGCATCGACGAAGCGCTCCTCCAGCTGCAACGGCTCACCATCAGCCTGATGGACGATCAGGCTGTGAAAGATAGGGGCACCTACCCGCAGCCCCAGTTGTACCGCCACCTTCTCGTCGGCGGCCAGCCGCTGCAGCCGGATCACCCGGGCACTGTACTCGCCGCCACGCTCGGCGATCTCGTCAGCGATGTTGCGAATGGCCAGCAACGGCGATTCGGTTCGCCTGTCCGCCACGAAGCTGCCGGAACCGGCGGTACGCACCAGCCACCCCTCAGCCACCAGTTCCCGCAACGCCCGGTTGACCGTCATCCGGCTCACGGTGAACTGCTCGCACAGGGCCGCTTCGGTCGGGATCCTGTCCCCCGCCTGATAGTGGCGTTCGCGGATTCCGTCCAGAATGTGCTGCTTGATCTGCAGATAGAGGGCTGGCGCCACCATGAAGCTCCCTAGCGCCGACGGTGGGGCGGACGCATATCCGGCCAGGCGCGGTAGACGTCGGGGATCTGATCCGGGCCGCTGATGCAGAGATCGAGATCGTGCAGCAGACCATCCTTGATCCCGTAGATCCAGCCATGCACCGCCAGCTCCTGCCCCTTGCGCCAGGCGTTCTGGATGATGGTGGTGTGGCAGACGTTGGCGACCTGTTCGGCCACGTTCAGCTCGCACAGGTAGTCGAAGCGCTCGTGCTCATCCTCGATGGCCTCGAGCTCTTCACCATATTTGAAGTAGACATCCTTGATGTTGCGCAGCCAGTTGTCGATGAGACCCAGCTCCTGATTCTGCATCGCGGCCTTGACGCCGCCGCAGCCATAGTGACCGCAGACGATGATGTGCTTCACCTTGAGCACTTCTACCGCGTATTGCAGCACGGAGAGGCAGTTGAAATCGGTATGTACAACCAGATTGGCGACGTTGCGGTGGACGAAGACATCCCCCGGCAGCAACCCCATCAGCTGGTTGGCGGGGACCCGGCTGTCGGAACAACCGATCCAGAGGTATTCGGGGGCCTGCTGGGCAGAAAGGGTGGCAAAGAAAGCGGGATCTTCGGCTTTGATCCGTTCGGCCCACTCACGGTTGTTGGTAAACAGGTCGTTCAACAGTTTCACTTCTGCTCTCCCTAATGTGGCAGTGGCGGCAACATAACACACTCAAGGGTAACCAAAGCAAGGCCGACCAGATCCTTGCGAAACAAAAACAGGGCCATCAGGCCCTGTTTTTATGAGAGGAAGCATCAGGCTTCCATGGCATCTTTCAGCTTCTTGAGTGCGTTTTTCTCAAGCTGACGCACACGCTCGGCAGAGACGCCGTAGGTATCGGCCAGCTCCTGCAGAGTGGTCTTGCTGTCATCATCGAGCCAGCGGGCGCGGATGATGTGCTGACTGCGCTCATCCAGGGTGGCGAGGGCAGAGCTCAGACGACGGGTGGCATGATCGTCCCAGTTGTCATTCTCGATGGTCGCGGCCAGATCGGAGGATTTATCCTCCAGATAGTGAACCGGAGCGAAACCGCCCTCTTCTTCATCATCACCAACCAGATCGAACGCCTGATCGTAGTTGGCCATCCGCGCTTCCATCTCGGTCACGTCAGCGGCAGAGACGCCGAGATCGGCCGCCACGGCCTGAACCTCTTCGTGGTTCAGCCAGCCCAGACGTTTTTTGGATTTGCGCAGGTTGAAGAAGAGCTTGCGCTGGGCCTTGGTGGTCGCCACCTTGACCATGCGCCAGTTGCGCAGGACATATTCGTGGATTTCGGCCTTGATCCAGTGCACTGCAAAGGAGACCAGACGCACGCCGACCGTCGGGTCGAAGCGCTTGACCGCCTTCATCAGGCCGATGTTGCCTTCCTGAACCAGATCGGCCTGAGGCAGGCCGTAACCGGCATAACTCTTGGCGACATGAACGACAAAGCGCAGGTGCGACATAACCAGCTGACGAGCAGCCTCGAGATCGCCATCCTGCTGCAAACGCTCAGCCAGTTCACGCTCTTCCTCTGCGCTCAGCACAGGAATAGAGTTTACTGCCTGGATATAGCCTTCCAGACTACCTTGCGGAATCAGAGCCATAGTGCGCTGCAATGAAGTTCCCATCTGTTACCTCTTACTTTTCAATCAAATCAGTCTAACACCCTGAGAGGGTCTGTCTACTGACCGGATGCCATTCTGCGGCGTGTATCAAAGAACATGCCCAGTTTTAGACCGGCTTATCTTAAGCCTGCAGGATGAATCATGAATGAACAGTCAAAAAAAGGGGGTCACAATGAAGGACCCCCGAAAAGTAGCATGCTAAGTCCATTGTTGCGGAGCTCGCAACCTTCACATGCTTGCCAAGTCTGACGAGCAAGGCAGAGGGGCCACACCCGTATAAATGCTTCAGCTTTAATAGACTGCTTATAAATCAGAAGGTTCACTGGATCTAGCGAAGATCCGGAAGATCATTGTTATTCAGAATACTCTGACTATGGGGGCCAAGCCAGAAACGGAGCCTCTTTTACTTGATCCACCTCTCAAAATCCAGCGATTTACTTTGATAATAAATTAATCAGGATGGCTCTATATCTCGAATGTGACGATGAACCGAAAACCAGGAAGCAATCAGCCCCAGCAAGGCCCCCAGCAGGATCAGGTTCACCCCATCTACCAGACCCATGCCAACCAGCCGGAAGTTACTGTTATACAAGCCCGCAAGCTCCTTCACCACCCCTTCGCTCCAGATCACCATCACCTCGGTCAGCCACCATGCCAGCATGCCGCCGATCACCCCGAACCAGATGCCGGTATAGAGGAAAGGGCGATGGATGAAGGCATCGGTTGCCCCCACCAGCTTGAGCACCTCGATCTCTGAACGCTGGTTGAGGATGTTGAGACGCAGGGTGTTGCCGACGATCAGCAGCACGGCGGAGAGCAGCAGCACGGCGATACCGGTAATGGTGTGACGCAGCAGGTTCATGATCCCCTGCAGGCGGGTCAGCCACTGCAGATCCAGCTTGCCCTGCTCGACCCCATCCTCATTGTTTAGCTTGCCGAGCAACTCGGCGGCCCCTTCCGGATTCTGCCAGCGCGGATCCGGAATGACGCTCAGCACCGGCGGTAGCGGGTTGCTGTCCAGATAATCGAGGGCATCGCCGAAACCGGAGATCTCGCGAAACTCCCGCAACGCATCGTCACGGCTCAGGTAGGTGACCGAATCCACCTCGGGATAGAGCAGGATCCTGTGCTGCAGATCGAGAATGCTCTGCTCCGGCAGATCCTTGCGCAGATAGAGGGAGATCTGGGAGCTGTTCTGCCAGCTCCCCTCCACCACCTCGGCGTTTTTCAACAATACGTGGAAGCAGGAGGGCAACGCCAGACTGACACCGAGCACCGCCAGCGTCATCAGGGAGGCGAGCGGATTTCGCCACAGCTCCCCGAGACTGGCAAACGCCTGCCGCACATGGTCAACCCCGTACATCATCAGACGACGCAGCGGCGGCTGCTTGTGACGAACGATAGCCATCAGAGCTCCTCCCCGGCCGAATACATGCGACCCGCCTTGAGGGTCAGGGTGCGATAGCGCATGCGGGCGATCAGCCCCAGATCGTGAGTAGCAATCAGTACAGAGACCCCAAAATTGTTGAACTCCTGAAATAGCCGCATGATATCCATGGAGAGCTGGGGATCCAGGTTGCCGGTCGGTTCATCCGCCAGCAGCAGCGGCGGCTTGTTGACGATGGCACGGGCGATGCCGACCCGCTGCTGTTCACCCCCGGAGAGCATCCGCGGCTGGTAACGCTCCTTGCCGAGCAACCCTACCTTGTCCAATGCCGCCGCCACCCGCTTGTTGATGTCCGCATGGCTGTAACCATCGATCACCAGCGGCAGCGCTACGTTGTCGAACACGGTGCGGTCCATCAGCAGGCGGTGATCCTGAAAGATCATCCCGATCTGGCGGCGAACATAGGGGATCTGGCTGCGCTGGATATGGCTGACATCATCACCATGAAAGAAGACGCGACCATCGGTCGGACGCTCCATCACGCTGATCAGTTTGAGGAGGGTACTCTTGCCCGCCCCCGAGTGCCCGGTCAGAAAGGCCATCTCTCCCTTGCGCAGGTGAAAGCTGACCTTTTGCAGCGCCTGATGGCCGCCGCTGTATACCTTGCTGACCTTGTCAAAACGAATCATAACGGTTCCCTGACATTGACAAACCCCGACCGAAGTCGGGGTATGGAACACTTAATCATCACGGCTGAGCTGACTCATCGCGGCTGAAGAGCGCCTCGATGAAATCGTTGGCAACGAAGGGACGCAGATCGTCGATCCCCTCGCCCACCCCGATATAGCGGATCGGGATCTGGAACTTGTCGGCCACCGCGAAGATGACGCCGCCCTTGGCGGTGCCATCCAGCTTGGTGAGGGTGATGCCGGTCAGGCCAACCGCCTCGCTGAACAGCTTGGCCTGGCTCAGGGCGTTCTGGCCGGTGCCGGCATCCAGCGTCAGCATGATCTCGTGGGGGGCCTCTTCATCCAGCTTCTTCATCACCCGTACTACCTTCTTGAGCTCTTCCATCAGGTTGCTCTTGTTCTGCAGGCGACCGGCTGTGTCGGCGATCAGCACGTCAGCCCCGCGGGAGCGGGCGGCCTCGATGGCGTCATAAATAACGGAGGCGGAGTCGGCACCGGTATGCTGGGCAATCACTGGAATGTTGTTGCGCTGGCCCCATACCTGCAGCTGCTCGACCGCAGCGGCACGGAAGGTGTCACCCGCTGCCAGCATCACGCTCTTGCCTTCAGCCTGGAACTGCTTGGCCAGCTTGCCGATGGTGGTAGTCTTGCCGACGCCATTCACGCCGACCATCAGGATCACGTAAGGCTTCTTGCTGGTGTCGATCATCAGCGGCTGCTCGACCTTGGCCAGCATCTCGCCCATATCCTGTTTGAGCAAACCGTAGAGCGCCTCGGCATCCTTGAGCTGCTTGCGATCCGCGTGCTGCACCAGCCCCTCGATGATACGAGTGGTGGTATCCACACCGAGATCGGCGGTCAGCAGCTGGGTTTCCAGCTCTTCAAACAGCTCATCGTCGATCTTCTTGCCACGGAAAAGGCCGAAGAAACCGGAGCCGATATTCTCCTTGGTGCGCACCAGACTGCGCTTGAGGCGAGCAAAGAAGCCCTCCCGCTGCGGTTTGTCCTGGGTGTCGTCGTCTACCTTGGCGGCCAGCGGCAGAGCAGCCAGTGCGGCGGCCTCAGCCTCCATCGCGGCGACCAGGCGCAGATCTTCCGCGCGTTGGGCCTCTTTGGCGATACGGGCTTCTTCAGCAGCCTGAGCTTCAGCGGCAATACGAGCCTCCTCCGCAGCGCGAGCTTCAGCAGCAATGCGAGCTTCTTCCGCAGCACGGGCTTCGGCAGCGATGCGAGCCTCTTCCGCGGCGCGGACTTCGGCAGCGATACGAGCCTCTTCCGCAGCGCGGGCTTCGTCAGCAATACGAGCCTCTTCCGCAGCGCGGGCTTCGGCGGCAATGCGAGCATCTTCCGCGGCACGGGCTTCGGCAGCAATGCGAGCCTCTTCCGCAGCGCGGGCTTCGGCAACGATACGAGCCTCTTCGGCTGCCTTGACCTCAGCGGCAGTGCGAGCGGCTTCAGCGGCACGCTCCTCTTCGGCGATCAGCGCTTCGTTGACGATCACCGGCTCCAGATCGGAGGCGCACTCCTCCACCACCAGCGGGCCGTGATCGTCCAGCTCGGTCGGCAGGCAGCAATCATCTTGCAAAACGGAATTCTGTGCGCTGGCAGGCACTTCGGGGGCAACGGCCGGCGTACTATCGGAAACAGTGGTATCGGAAACGGGAGCGGGGGTAGCAGTGACCTCGGGCTCAACGGTAACGGGGGTGGCTTGGGGTGTCTGTGGTTGGACAGCCTCAGCCTCTTCTTTCTTGCGGCCGAAACCCAGCCAGGAAAACAAACCTTTTGCCATCTAAAAATACTCACATCAAAGGCTGACTGCTAAGATAGCCGTCCCTTGGCGGGTCGGCATAAAAATGAACCGCCTTATACTACCACTTTATTTTCTGACGATGAAACGCGATGCCCAGAGTGAAATCCAGCCGTAGCAACCCGAGCAAGAGTCCCGCCCCGCAAGGAAAATCGGGCTTTGTAAGAATCATCAGCGGCCAGTGGCGAGGCCGCAAATTGCCGGTCAAGGATGTGGAGGGGCTCAGACCCACCACGGATCGCGTCAAGGAAACCATCTTCAACTGGCTGGCCCCCCATATTCGCGGCACCCGCTGCCTGGATCTGTTTGCCGGCAGCGGCGGACTCGGACTGGAGGCGCTGTCGCGCTATGCCGAGCAGGTGACCCTGATCGAGATGGACAAAGGGGCCGCCGACCAGATCAAGAAGAACCTGGCCGCCCTCGGCAGCAGTCAGGGTCAGGTGATCCAGTCAGATGCAGTGAGCTGGCTGCAAGGCCCCGCCACTCCCTTCGATCTGGTCTTCCTCGATCCACCGTTTCGCCGCGAGCTGCTGCCGCAAGTGTGCGAACTGCTGGAGCAGCGCGGCTGGCTGGCACCGGACGCCCTCATCTATCTGGAGCGGGAAAAAGAGATGGCCGATCTAGCGCTGCCCGCCAGCTGGCAACTACTCAAGGACAAACAGGCCGGTCAGGTCTGCTATCAACTCTATCTAAGAGAGGTAAACAATGAAGCGAGTCTTTAATCTGTTGGCGATGGGGCTGATATTGTTCTTCTGGTTTGGCGTGCTGGTGAGCCTGATTGCCCCGCTGCCCGGCAAACTCAACGGCTTTCTGCCGGTCTGCGGCGTGATCGTCGCCCTGCTGCACTGGCTGCAGGCCAGCATGATCAAGGCGGCTTGCAAACGCTACTTCGCTGTCACCAAGGCCGAATTTGTCACTGTGCTGATCTTTGGTGTGTTTGGCATGGTCGACATTCGTCAGCGCCTGCAAGAGATCGTCAACGCCGCCCAGCGCGGCAATCTCTCGGACAAATCATAAAAGAAAAGGGGACGGCGGTAGCCGTCCCCTAGAGTCGTGTCGTCCTGTCCGTAGAACTGCAATGCTCCCTGCAATCCCTGACGTTATCCTAATCCTTTGGAATATCCCCTTTCCAATCCGTTGGCGTGTCCTGCGGCGTTCCTGGCCTGGCAATTCATCCTGAACTGCTTCCCTGTCTCCATCCTGGAGGTGTCCATTACCACGTCCTGTGGGGTTCCTTGCGTCTTCCTGACAGATAACCATCCGGGTTATCTCACTTCATCCTGAAGTATTCCTCTCGCATCCGGCGAGGTCCTGTTCATCCTGAAGAACGAGGTTCCGTTCGTTCTACTCCCATCCCGAGAGTGTCCTGCCGCATCCCGCGGTGTTCCTTTATTCATCCGTGACGATAATCATCCTGATTATCGAGCTCATCCTGAGGTGTCCCTTGTCCACATCCTGCGGACTATTCCATCTTTATGCGCTGCCCTGCATCCTGCCGGACCAGCTCCGTCCTTGTGAAACCCATACTAAGGAAATGCGCCCCCCGAACAAGGGCCATCCGATGATAAAGATCCGATGCGGCTCTCATCCCAAAAAACAAACTTAAAAACTAACCCTTTAATATCAGTTATTTATTTAGTTTCACGGGAAAGTTCGATCATTCTGGCATGGCTTCGCGTACGGCTCAAAGCGCCAGCCTCTTACAGTCGCTATGGCAGATCTCTTACACGGGTTTCGCCCCCCAAAAACGGGGCAGGAAAACGGTTCAATCCTGACGTTAAGACTTAAAAATTAGTTGAATAAATATGCTTAAAAAAACCGCAAAAAAAGAGCCGAGACCAGGCTCGACTATTCAACATTCCAATTTTTTAATCAGCTCAAGCGGTTGGCCGGATTGAGATAGGCCTTGCGCAACGATTCCGGTGCCAGCACCTCCAGTTCACCGCCGATGTTGTTCAACCAGCTGCGAAACTCCGGGGTGTCCTGCACTTCGGTCTCCACCACCACGCTGCGCTTGTCATAGCGGGTCATGCGTGGATTGTTGCCGGGGATCTGGTTATCCACCAGCGACTGGCTGTTGGCATCGATCCGGCCGACGAAGCGGATCGGGCCGCTCACATCCTGATAGCCCTGATCGCGGATCAGCTTCTGGATATTGAAATCCTTCGGCTGGGTGGCGCTGAAGTTGGTCAGCTCCACGTTCTTGATATGGTCAAACGGGATGCCGTAAACCTTGGGATCCAGCTCGGATAGTGTGCAGAGCAGGATCGGCCCGTCCGGCTGATTGAGAATGCCGAGCGGGTTGATACGGTCGTAGCAGAGCCACACGGTGCGCTCTTTGATCACACGCTGGATCTCGGCACTGAACTTGCGACCACGCCAGAGCGCATCGCGGATCAGGGTGCTGCGACGGATCTCCGGGTTGCCGGCAAACGGGCGCGGTGACTGGTGGACACTCTCCAGCCAGCGTTCGGCCAGTTCACTCTGGCTGTCGCGGATCACCTGGCTCGCCTTGTCGACCAGCGGATTCAATTCAGTCAGTACACTCGCCGGCAACAGTTGGCTCGCCTGATCACTCCAGGTTTTCAGGGCCACTGCCAGCGAGAGGGGCATGATATTGGCAAAGTCGTTGAGGCCGTGGCGCTCGAAGCACCAGCCATGGGGTTTACTGCGCTCGTCCGAGGTGAGGTCGAACAGTCCCATGCCGGACATCTCCTCCAGGTCCCGTTGCACGGTACGCAGACTGACGTGGATGCCTTCCTCTTCCAGTTTTACCTGAAGTTGGCTGGCGGTCAGCTTGTAAGGGCGGTGCGGGATGCAACGCGCCAAGGTCAGTTGTCGTAACAGCTTCTTACTCATGGTGCATGCCTTCACTGGTTTAGCGTTGATCGTATCCTAGTCGCAACTTGCGACAGTCTATGTCGCAAGTTTTGCGGCGACAACTGTCGCCATTTTCATACAAAGCAACTCATGTACATGATTTATAATATAAAAATCACTTAGCACGGCAAACTTAACACTTTAAGACAAGCTAACCATCACGAAGAAAACTAAGTGGAGAGGCAGGCTAACATCAAGGGGAATAGGATTTTTCTGAATCTGTTCTTTTGAAATAGCCGGAGGGAGGCAATCCTCCCTCCAAGCTCAATCACATCAGCCACGACCAGGCTGACTTGGTGATGGCCGCACCGACCATGTAGCCAAACACCGCCAGCGCCGCCACACCGGCCACCAGCTTCTGACCGCGGGCCGGGCGCTTGAGTGCCATGACACCCAGACCGATATAGAGCACCAGTGCAATCAGCTTGGCCATCAGCCAGGGCTGCTGGCCGGGGCTCAGCTGCAAGGTCACCGCCAGCAGCACGCCAAACAGCAGCAGGAAGGTGTCGTTGATATGGGGCAGGATCTTCAGCCACTTCTGCTGCAACCGATCGCTGCCGGCCAGCGCCAGACTCCAGCGATAGATAAAGAGCAGCAGACTGACCAGCGCCAGCGTCATATGCAGGTGTTTGAACATGGGATAATAGGCAATCATTTTGCTTCCTTGTCGTCGTCGGGTAGCCCGCTGTTCCAGTTGTGGGCATGGATACGCTCCTGCCCCTCCTCGTCGTCTTGCAACAGATCGGAGAGGATCTCCCGGTATTGCAGGCTCTTGTTGATATAAGTGTGTTCGTCGTCCAGATAGTTGACCTGCTCACGCAACAGCCAGTTATCGTGCTGCTTGAAGGTCTGCCCCGCCCGCCAGGCCTGGTTGGCCCGAAAACCGAGCTGGGTCAGGGCTTCCACCCCCAGATCGACCGCCGAGCCCAGGGTTTCCCGGTGCACGCTCTCGACCCCGTGGCGCAGGATCTCGTGGGCATGGGGTCGATCCAGCGCTCGCGCCAGGATCTTCAGGTGCGGGAAGTGCTTCTGCACCATCTCGATCACCGCCAGCGAGGTAGCTGGATCGTTGATGGAGAGCACCAGCAGCTTCGCCTTGTGCGCCCCTGCGGCATGGAGCAGATCGATCCGGCTGGCATCGCCATAGAAGACCTGATAGCCATACTTGCGCAGGGTCTCTATCTGGCTAGCATCCTGCTCGAGGATGGTGGTACCGATGCCGTGACCGTGCAGCAGACGCCCCACGATCTGACCGAAGCGGCCGAAGCCCGCGATGATCACCGGATGCTCCACCAGCTCAGGTTGCTCATGCTGCGGTGCGTCGCTCTGGTTACGGTAATCGAACCAGGGCTGGATCACCCGATCGTTGAGGATCAGCAGCAGCGGGGTGAGCGCCATCGAGAGCGCCACCACCAGCGTCAGCAGCGAGATGGTCTCGCCGGGCAGCACCCGGTTCTGGGCGGCAAACGAGAAGAGCACGAAGGCAAACTCGCCCCCCTGCGCGAGCGCCAGCGCGAAGGTCCAGCGTTGACTCGGCGAGATGCGGATGATGAAGCCGAGCGCCATCAACACCAGCCATTTGAGCACCATCAGGCCAACCACCATAGTGGGTATCAGGAAGGGGTGCTCGGCAAACAGTCCGAAGTCGATCCCCGCCCCCACCGACATAAAGAAGAGGCCGAGCAGCAAGCCCTTGAACGGCTCTATGTCGGCCTCCAGCTCATGGCGATATTCGCTGTCGGCCAGCACCACCCCGGCGAGGAAGGAGCCAAGTGCAGGCGAAAGCCCCACCGACTCCATCAACACAGCGATAGCGATCACCAGCAGCAGAGCGGCGGCGACGAAGATCTCCCGCATATGGGACTGGGCGATGGCACGAAACACCGGCCGCATCAGGTAGTGGCCACCCAGCACTATGCCGGAGATGGCCGCGACCACCAGCAGACCATGCTGCCAACCCGCCAGCTCGGAGCCACCATTGCTGGCGACCGGCGCCATGGCCAGCAGCGGCAGCAGCGCCAGGATCGGAATGACCGCAATATCCTGAAACAGCAGCACCGCAAAGGCGGAGCGACCGCTCTCGCTCTGCATCAGCTTGCGCTCCTGCAGGCTCTGCAACACGATGGCGGTGGAAGAGAGCGCCAGAATGAGGCCGATGGCCAGCCCCTGTTGCAGCGGCAGACCGATCAGGTGCGCCACGCCGGTCAGTGCCGCCGTGGTAAGCAGCACCTGCAGGCCGCCGGTGCCGAGGATCGGCCCCTTCAGCTGCCACAAGAGGGCCGGACGCAATTCAAGACCGACCAGAAACAGCATCAGCACCACGCCAAACTCGGCGAAGTGCATCACATCCTTCTGCTCCCCCACCAGCCCCAGCAGAAAGGGGCCTATGATGATCCCCGCCAGCAGGTAGCCGAGCACCGAGCCTAGCCCCCAGCGTTTGGCCAGCGGTACCGCGATAACGGCGGCGGAGAGGTAGATAAAGGCATCAAACAGGATCCCGTGGCCCATCAGTCAGCCCTCCGTGTGAACATCAGATCCGGCTCATAAGCTCGGCCAGCAAGCTGCCCGTGTTTCATCAGAGCACCTCCAGCAAGTCGCGCAGATAAGGGCGCCCGGCCAGTTGCTCCGGGGTCAGCTGATCGTCACGCAGGGCGCAAAGCAGCTGGCGGTAGTCCTGCCCACAGCGGCGCAGGGCGGCGGGATCCTTGATCTTGTGAAAGGAGTGGAGCACGAAAGGGGGCAGCCAGTTCATGCCGCACAAGGTGGCCGCCTGCTGAAATGGCAGCAGAAAATCGAGCAGCGGTCGGCTGTTGTAACCCTCGCTGCAGTAGGACTCCGGCGCCCCGCCGGTGGTGATGGCGCTCAGCCACTGCTTGCCCTTGAGGGCGTGGGCTTCAGGGCCGTAGGCATAGCCATACTCCAGCACCAGATCCATCCACTCTTTCATGATGGCCGGGCAGGAGTACCAGTAAAACGGGTGCTGGAAGACGATGATGTCGTGCTCACAGAGCAGCGCCTGCTCCCGCTTCACATCGATAAACATGTCGGGATAGTGCTGATAGAGGTCGTGAACCGTGACCCCCTCCAGCCCCTCAATCGCCTGCAACAGCTGCTTGTTGGCCCGCGAGCTCTGCAGCGCGGGATGGGAAAAAATAACCAGAATGCGTTTCATGACCACATCACCCGAACAAAGCCTTGCGGTGCAAGGCGAGGTAAACAGAAAAGGGGAGTCTGGGGAGCTGCATCGTAAAGGTGCACAGGAGAGCGACCTTATCAGGAAGCGCCATAGCCTGCCAACTCGGGGATCAGCTCCCGCAGCGCCGGATTGAGGGTCTGGTGGGCGGGATAGCAGAGCCCGATCCGGCGAAACATCCGCGGCCCGCTCACCGGCAAGGTACAGAGCCCCGCCTCATCCTCGACCAGCCCGTCCGGCAGAAAACTGATGCCGACCCTCGCCAGCACCAGCGCCATCACCAGCCCCTTGCTCTCGGCCTTTGCCACCAGATTGAGGGTAAGGCGGTCACAGGCCAGCAGGCCGATAGTCTGCTGATGGGCTTCGCAGGGCGGGCACTCAATAAAATCATAATGTTGCAGCTCGGCGAGCTCGATCCTTTCGCGACTGGCAAGGGGATGGTCGACCGGCACGCAGAGCACATAATCCTCCTCCCACAGCGGCAGAAAGATCTCGTCCTCCCGGCGCAAGGCATCCAGCGTCAAGCGGCAGTCGGCGGGTGTGGTGTAGTCGGAAAGGGTGAGATCCAGCTGCGGCAGCACGCGCTGTACTTGCTGCAGCAACCCGGCCACCCGGCGGCGACTCAAGTCCGGCATGATGGCGATATTGAGCCTCGCGCGCGTCGCTTTCTGGCGAAACAGCTCCGGCAGACGGCGCGCCTCCTCCACCAGCTTGACTGCGTGAGGATAGAGATAGTGGGCCGGATCTTTCGCCACCACCCCCTTCTTGCCCCGGACAAACAGGCTGTCACCGAGCGCCTCTTCCAGCTGGCGCAGCCCCGCCGAGAGGGAGGGCTGGCTGACGTGGCAGCGCTCGGCCGCCGCCGTGATGTTCTTCTCTTCATAAATGGCGATGAAGAAACGCAGCAATCTCAAGTCCAGCATAAACCAACCATAGTTTTTTCAGATGATAACCAGCGGAAAACAATATTTATCACTTATAGATGCAGTGACTATAGTGATTGGGTTCCGTGCTGGCCAGCCACCTGTTTGCTCAAACCGACTCTTGAATCAGAAGGAAAGACCCATGTCCAAATCTCTCGTCGTGATCACCGGTGCCTCCGCCGGGATCGGTGCCGCCATCGCCCGTGCCTTCTCTGCTGCCGGTCATCCGCTGCTGCTGCTGGCCCGCCGGGTCGAGCCGATGCAGGCGCTGAATCTGCCCGATACCCTCTGCATCGGGGTCGATGTGACCGACACCGCCGCCATGAAAGCCGCCGTCCAGCAGGCAGAAGCCAAATTTGGCCCGGTGGGCTGCATGGTCAACAACGCCGGTGTCATGCTGCTGGGTCAGGCCGATGTGCAGGATCCCGCCGAGTGGCAGCAGATGCTCAACATCAACGTGATGGGGGTGCTGAACGGCGTCCACGCAGTGCTGGCAGGCATGAAGGAGCGCCGCAGCGGCACCATCATCAACATCAGCTCCATCGCCGGTCGCAAGACCTTCCCGAACCATGCTGCCTACTGCGCCACCAAGTTCGCCGTGCACGCCCTGACCGAGAACATCCGGGAAGAGGTGGCCGATGTCGGCGTGCGGATGGTGACCATTGCCCCGGGTGCGGTCGAGACCGAGCTGCTCAGCCACACCACTGACGAGAGCATCAAGGCCGGTTACCACGACTGGAAAGATCAGATGGGTGGCGTCATTGCACCGGAAGTGATCGCCGATGCCGTGCTCTACGCCTGGAACCAGCCTGCCAACATCTGCGTGCGCGAGATCGTGCTGGCAGCGACCCGTCAGCAACCTTGAATCCAGCTGACTGACACCATGGGGAGGGCTTGACCCTCCCCCGGGGCACAGGGTTACCATGTGCCCCTTATTTTTTCCGAGTCATTCCATGGTTCTCACCCGTCGCCAACTCGCTCACGCCCGTCGCTGGCTCCCCTTGTGGAGTCTGGTGCTGGTGTTGATGTCGTTTGGCAGCCGGGCCGCAACCGACCTCTGTACCCTGACCACCCACTGCAGCCAGAGCGAGCGCACCCTGGAAAAAGCGATGCCCTGCGGCAGCTTTACCACCGCCCTCTCGATGACACTGGTAGGCAGCGACAGCCTGACGGTCGCCGTACTGGAACCGGACACCCCCGACTTCGCCTCCCCCTCTCTCTTTATGCCGGACGCTCCGTGCGAGCGGCTCGAACGTCCCCCACGCACCCGGATCTGAAACGCATCCCGTATCGGGCATCTTTTCTTTCAATCTGAGGTGAGTGATGTACAAACCCCTGTTACTGGCCATGCTGGCTGGTACCGTCAGCTTTTCGGCTCTCGCGGCCGAGAAGATGACCGTCTACAAATCCAAATATTGTGGCTGCTGCCAAAGCTGGAACGAGCACATGGAGCAGAATGGCTTCGAACTGGACGTTATCGAAACCGAACAGCTCGGCGCAGTGAAGCAGCAATACGGTATCGCGCCGGAACTGGCTTCCTGCCATACCGGTATCGTAAATGGCTATGTGATCGAGGGGCATGTACCGGCCGCCGATGTACAGAAGCTGCTCAGGGAAAAACCGGCGATCCGTGGCCTGACCATTCCGGGCATGCCCCAGAGTGCGCCGGGCATGGATATTCCGGGCCATCCCTATGAGGTACTGAGTATCAGCAACGAGGGCGCGACCAACCGCTGGTCGAGCTACCCCGGCTGACGAAAACTGGCCATGAGAGGGCACTCCCATATCATGTGAGGCACACCTGAGCGGACTCTTGCCGCTCATGGCCAGAAAGAGGGCCGCTATCGCGAGATAGCGGCTTTTTTTGATTACATTTCCTGCAATAACAAGGGATTGCTTGCAACCACCGGCAACAAGGGGCAGATTTAACGCCAATTCATGGAGCCGATGCTCAGGTCTACCAACCCTTTCCAGCGCCAAGGATGCGACATGTTTACCTTTTCCCGAGGAGTTCTGCTGCTAGCCTTTCTGACAGTTCTCCCCCCCACTTATGCCAATGAAGAGCCCGCCATGCTGACAAGCGAACATCCAATCCAGCCGCCCGTGGCCGCCAAACATCCCCGCACTCTGAAAAAACACGGGGATACCCGCATCGACAACTACTACTGGCTGCGTGACGACGAGCGGCAGAAGCCCGAGGTGTTGGACTATCTCAAGGCCGAGAACGCCTATACCGAGGCCATCCTCAAGCCGACCCAACCCCTGCGCGAGCAGCTTTACAAAGAGATGGTCGCCCGCATCCCCCAGCAGGATGAGTCGGTACCCTATGTGAAGAACGGCTACCGCTACCAGACCCGCTATGAGCCGGGCAAGGAGTACGGGATCTATTCGCGCACCAAGCTCGGTGAAGAGCAGGCGAGCCTGCTGCTCGACAGCAACCTGCGGGCTGAAGGGCACGAGTTCTATGCCCTCGGCGCCCTTGA
Source organism: Aeromonas sp. 600724 (assembly GCF_049175135.1). Lineage (NCBI taxonomy): Bacteria > Pseudomonadati > Pseudomonadota > Gammaproteobacteria > Aeromonadales > Aeromonadaceae > Aeromonas > Aeromonas sp. 600724. Next base: position 127,853 of record NZ_JAAKUM010000004.1, read on the forward strand.
GGTGAGCCGCAACAACCGCTGGCTGGCGGTGGCGGAAGATTTCCTCTCCCGTCGTCAGTACCAGATCCAGTTCCTCGATCTGGAGAGCGGCCAGTGGGCCACCGACAAACTGGAAAATACCTCCGGCAATCTGGTGTGGGCCAACGACAACAAGACCGTCTTCTATGTGCGCAAGCACCCGCAGACCCTGCTGCCCTATCAGGTCTATCGCCATACGCTCGGGACGGATCCGGCCACGGACAAGCTGGTCTACGAGGAGAAGGATGACTCCTTCTACATCAGCCTCTACGCTACCACCTCGGAAGATTTCATCGTCATCGCCCTCTCCAGCACTACCACCGGCGAAGCGCGGCTGATCGATGCCAACCAGCCGGAGCACGCCCCACGCCTGTTCCTGCCCCGTCAGGTGGATCACGAATACAGCCTGGATCACTACCGCGGCCGCTTCTATGTGCGTTCCAACAAGGACGGCAAGAACTTCGGCCTCTACGAGACCAAGGAGAGCCCGGTCGATCGCTGGAAGGCGGTGATTGCCCCCAATCCGGACGTGCTGCTGGAGAGCTACGCCCTGTTCAAGGATTGGCTGGTACTGGAAGAGCGCAACAAGGGGCTGACCCGACTGCGCCAGATCAACTGGCATAGCGGTGACGAGAAGGAGATAGCCTTCGACGATCCCGCCTATGTCACCTGGCTCGCCTACAACCCGGAGCCGGATACCAGCGCCCTGCGCTATGGCTACTCCTCCATGACCACCCCCGCCTCCACCTATGAGCTGGACATGGCGAGCGGCAAGCGCATCCTGCTCAAGCAGCAACCGGTGGCCGGCTTCAAGGCCGACCAGTACGCCAGCGAGCGGCTCTGGGTGACCGCCCGCGACGGCGTATCGGTGCCGGTGTCGCTGGTCTATCGCAAGGACAAGTTCAAGAAAGAGCAGGCTGATGCGCCCAAGAATCCGCTGCTGGTCTATGGCTATGGATCCTACGGCGCCAGCATGGATCCCGACTTCAGCAGCTCGCGCCTGAGCCTGCTGGACAGAGGCTTCGTCTACGCCATCGCCCATATCCGGGGTGGTGAAGAGCTGGGCCGTCACTGGTACGAAGATGGCAAGTTGCTGAAAAAGCAGAACACCTTCAATGACTTCATCGATGTCACCAAGGCGCTGGTGGAGCAAGGCTACGGTGCCAGGGATCAGGTCTACGCCATGGGCGGCAGCGCCGGCGGCCTGCTGATGGGGGCAGTCATCAATCAGGCGCCCGAACTCTATCGCGGCGTGGTGGCGCAGGTGCCGTTCGTCGATGTGGTCACCACCATGCTGGACGAGTCGATCCCCCTCACCACCGGGGAGTATGACGAGTGGGGTAACCCGAACCAGAAGCGCTACTACGACTACATGAAGAGCTACAGCCCCTACGATCAGGTCAAGGCACAAGCCTATCCCAACCTGCTGGTCACCACCGGACTGCACGACTCTCAAGTGCAGTATTGGGAGCCCGCCAAGTGGGTCGCCAAGCTGCGCGAGCTGAAGACGGATGATAACAAGTTGTTACTGAACACCGACATGGACGCCGGCCACGGTGGCAAGTCGGGCCGCTTCAAAGCCTACGAAGATATCGCGCTGGAGTATGCCTTTATCCTGGATCTGGCCACCCCGGCCAACTGATCCATTATGACCCCGGCCCTTGTCACACAAGGGCCGCATAAGAATCCCCTCCTAGTTTTTCCCTCTTCCATTTCCCTTCATATCAAATTAATCTTCGGCTAGAAAATGAATGATCAAGGTCATGTTTCTCAAGATTAAACTCCGTGATTTTGCCATTTCGTTTGATTTATGTTGGGTGAATGTGCTTAATCGGAGTGCTTGCAACTTTTTATTTGGCCCCTCAGGGGCCAATTTATCTTCGACCGACAGGAGGTCGGTAGCCTCACCACAGGATGAGGGTGACTGCCGGAAAGGGGGGAATCAACTCCCCCGCTTTCGCGCAACGAGAAGAGCAGGCAAGCCCGGCGCAGAACGGGATTGCCATCAATTTATCCGGGGATCGGATAAACAAAATCAAAGAAAAGGGAGAAAAAATGAAAGGATTAACTTTGGCATGCGCCCTGTCGGCGGCTCTGGTCGGTGTCTCATTCGGTGGTCCGGTACAAGCGCAGGAGCGCTTCGTGACCATAGGCACCGGCGGTCAGACCGGCGTCTACTATGTCGCTGGCCAGTCCATCTGCCGCTTCCTCAATCGCGGCGCCGCCGATCACCAGATCAAGTGCAACGCCCCGGCCAGTGGCGGCGGTGTTGCCAACGTCAACGGCATCCGCAGCGGTGAATTCAACTTCGGCATCATGCAATCCGACCACCAGTTCAAGGCGATGAAAGGGCTGCCACCGTTCCAGGCCGAAGGGGCCATGGACGATATGCGCGCCGTCTTCTCCCTGCAGAGCGAGGTGTTCACCATCCTGGCTCGCCGCGATGCCAAGATCGCCAGCTTCGACGATCTGAAGGGCAAGCGCGTCAACATCGGCAACCCGGGCTCCGGCCAGCGTGACACCATGGAAGAGATCATGGCGGTCAAAGGCTGGAAAAAGGGTGACTTCGGTCTGGTCTCCGAGCTGAAACCGGCCGAACAGGCCTCCGCCCTCGGTGACAACAACATCGATGCCATGAGCTACTTCGTCGGTCACCCGAACGGCGCCATTCAGGAAGCCTCCACCACCACAGATGCAGTACTGGTACCTGTGACCGGCGCCGACATCGACAAGCTGCTGGCCGAGAAGAGCTACTACAGCAAGGCCGAGATCCCGGGCGGCATCTACAAGGGCAGCGATAAACCGACCCCCTCCATCGGTGGCAAAGCGGTGCTCTCCACCAGCGCCAAAACCGATCCGGAAGTGGTCTATCAGCTGGTCAAGTCGGTGTTCGACAACCTGGATCGCTTCAAGCGCCTGCACCCTGCCTTTGCCGACCTGAAAGAGGCCGACATGATCAAGGTGGGTCTCTCTGCACCGCTGCATGAAGGGGCTGCCCGCTACTACAAAGAGCGCGGCTGGATCTGATTGAAGGCCCCGGGGCCTTTGTCACTCTCTTCGACACCCGTCCGCCGCCTGATTGCGGGGGCGGGTGTCGCTCTTGTTGTACTCGTTGGCACAAGTTAACCCTATGCAAGATAAACAACTCTCTACCGAGGAACTGATCGCCCAGGATGTGGGCGCTCGCCTGCCGCTGGGCATCATGGGCTGGCTCATCACCGCGCTGGCGCTGGCCTGGTCCCTGTTCCAGCTCTGGATCGCCTCGCCACTCCCCTTCATGGTGGGGTTTGGCGTACTCAATGACACCGAAACCCGCTCCATTCACCTCACCTTCGCCCTGTTGCTGGCTTTTCTGGTGTTCCCGGCATTTCGCTCCTCGCCGCGGGATCGGGTTCCCCTCGGCGATATCGCCCTCGGTCTGATCGCTGCTGGCGCCGCCTCTTACCTGTTCGTGATGTATGAAGCACTGGCGCTGCGTCCCGGCACCCTCACCACCGCCGATCTGGTGACCGCCTGCATCGGCATTCCGCTGCTGCTGGAAGCGGCGCGCCGCGCCCTGGGGCCAGCACTGGCGGTCATCGCCATCGTCTTTCTGATCTACAGCCTGGCGGGCCCCTGGATGCCGGGACTGCTGGCACATCGCGGGGTAGGTTTCACCGCGCTGGCCAACCACCAGTGGATCACCACCGAAGGGGTGTTCGGCATTGCCCTTGGCGTCTCCACCAGCTTCGTGTTCCTGTTCGTGCTGTTTGGCGCCCTGCTGGAGCGTGCCGGTGCCGGTCACTACTTTATCCAGCTCGCCTTCAGCCTGCTCGGTCACCTGCGCGGCGGCCCGGCCAAGGCAGCAGTGGTCGCCTCCGGCCTGACCGGTCTGATTTCCGGCTCGTCGATTGCCAACGTGGTGACCACCGGCACCTTCACCATCCCGATGATGAAGAAGGTGGGCTTCAGTTCAGAGAAAGCGGGGGCGGTGGAAGTGGCCTCCTCGGTCAACGGCCAGATCATGCCACCTGTGATGGGGGCTGCGGCTTTCCTGATGGTCGAATACGTGGGCATCCCCTATGTGGAGATCATCAAGCACGCCTTCCTGCCTGCCACCATCTCCTACATAGCGCTGCTCTACATCGTCCATCTGGAGGCCCTGAAACTGGGCATGCAGCCCATCGGCAACCATCAACCCAAACCCTGGCTGCGTCGCCTGACCGGTTTTGCCTTTGGCGCAGCCCTCATCAGCGGCCTGTCACTGGCGGTCTACTATGGCCTCGGCTGGCTCAAACCTGCTCTGGGTGACTACGCCCTGCCGGGGATCTCGGTACTGCTGGCTGCCGCCTATGTGGCCCTGCTGAAGATCGCTGCCAGCAATGAACCGCTGCCTGCTGAAGATCCCGACAAGCCGCTCACCGAGTTGCCCAACACCCGCGCCGTGCTGCTCTCCGGCCTGCACTTCCTGCTGCCGGTGGTGGTACTGGTGTGGTGCCTGATGGTGGAACGCCTCTCGCCGGGGCTGTCGGCCTTCTGGGGGACCGTGATGCTGGTGATCATCCTGCTGACCCAGCGCCCGCTGCTCAACTGGCTGCGCAAGGACGGCAAGCACGACTACGGCACCGTCGCTGACGGCGTGGTGGATCTGCGGGAAGGGCTGGTCGCCGGTGCCCGCAACATGATCGGTATCGGCATTGCCACCGCCACCGCGGGGATTATCGTGGGTGCGGTCTCCCAGACCGGGGTCGGTCTGGTGCTGGCGGATCTGGTGGAGTTCCTCTCCATGGGCAACCTGCTGCTGATGCTGCTGCTAACCGCTCTGCTGAGCCTGATCCTTGGCATGGGGCTGCCGACCACTGCCAACTACATAGTGGTCTCCAGCCTGCTGGCACCAGTGGTGGTGACGCTGGGACAGCAAAACGGGCTGATCGTGCCGCTGATCGCGGTGCACCTGTTCGTCTTCTACTTCGGCATCATGGCGGATGTGACGCCGCCGGTGGGGCTGGCTTCCTTCGCGGCTGCCGCTGTCTCCAAGGGCGATCCCATCAAGACCGGGATCACGGCGTTTTACTACAGCCTGCGTACCGCGGCGCTGCCGTTCCTGTTTATCTTCAACACCGATCTGCTGCTGATCGACGTGGACTTCGCCCACGGGGTGCTGATCTTCATCGTGGCGACCATCGCCATGCTGATCTTCGCCGCCGCCACTCAGGGCTGGTTCCTGGTGAAGAGCCGCTGGTACGAAAGCGTGCTGCTGTTGCTGGTCGCCTTTACCCTGTTCCGCCCGGGTTTCTGGATGGACATGGTGCACGACCCCTATCGCGAGACCCCGCCTGCCCAGCTGGCCCAAACCATGGGTGAAGTGGAGGCGGAGAGCACCCTGCGGCTGCGGATCCTCGGTGAAGATGCAGTGGGCAAGCCACGCAAGTTCACCCTGCTGGTCGCCGTACCGGATGGGGCAAATGGCGAAGAGCGGCTGGCCAATCTGGGGCTGAGCCTCTATGAGCAAGATGGCAAAACGCTGATCGACAACGTCGCCTTTGGCAGCCCGGCCGCCACCATGGGGCTGGAGTTCGATCAGGAGATCCTCACCGTCAAGGCGCCCACCGATCGCTGGCGCAAGGAGTGGATGTGGATCCCGGGCTTCCTGCTGTTCGGGGTGATCGTCTGGCTGCAGCGTCGCCGCAGCGTCAAGGCCGGTTAATCCGCCAGGCAAATAAGACAGAGGGCCGCGATTGCGGCCCTCTTTTTATGGATATCGATCTCGCTGCAGCGGCGATCAGTGACCCGCCAGCTTCATATTCTCTACCAGCACCGAGCCGGTCTTGAGACTGGAGCGCTCATCCTCGTCACGGCCCACCGCCACGATGTGGCTGAACATCTCGGCCAGATTGCCGGCGATGGTGATCTCCTCGACCGGATAGGCTATCTCGCCATTCTCGACCCAGAAACCGGCGGCGCCGCGGGAGTAGTCGCCATTGACGATATTGACCCCCTGCCCCATCAGCTCGGTCACCAACAGGCCGGTGCCCATCTCTTTCAGCATGCCCTGAAAATCCTGGCCGGTATTGGAAACCTGCCAGTTGTGGATGCCACCAGCGTGACCCGTGGTGGTCAACCCCAGCTTGCGAGCGGAGTAGGAGGTAAGCAGCCAGCTCATCAGCTCGCCGTTACGGATGATATCCATATCGCGGGTACGCACCCCTTCCCCATCAAACGGAGTACTGGCGAGCCCGCCAAGCAGGTGAGGGAACTCCTGAATGGTGAGCCACTCTGGCAGGATCTGCTTGCCCAACTTGTCGAGCAGGAAGCTCGACTTGCGATAGAGGTTGCCCCCGCTGATGGCCATTACCAGATGGCCCCACAGGCCGGAGGCAGTATCGGGGTGGAACAGCACAGGGGCATGGCGGGTAGAAATCTTGCGGGCGCCGAGACGGGAGACGGTACGCTCCACCGCCTCGTCGGCGATGCGCTGCGCGCTCCAGAGCCCGTCGAGGGAACGGCTGGAGGAGTAGCCGTAATCCCGCTGCATGTCGCCATCCTGCTCGCCGATCAGCACGCAGCTCAGGGAGTTACGCGACGCCGCGTAGCCTTTGACGAAGCCGTGGCTGTTGCCATAGACCTTGATGCCAAGATGGCTGGAGAAACCGGCACCGTCGGAGTGCTTGATACGGACATCGCGACCCAGAGCGAGTCGTTCGCACTCGATGGCCAGATCGATGCCGCGCTGGGGATCCAGCTCGATTTGGTGACACAGTTGCAGGTCGGGGGCATCCCAGGCCAGCAGCTCGGCGTCCGCCAGACCGGCGCAATCATCCGCCGAGGTGTGGCGGGCAATCTCGATGGCCGCTTCAACGGCGGCACGAATGGCGGGTTTGCTCAGATCGGTGGTCGAGGAAGATCCCTTGCAACCATCGCGATAGACGGCGATGCCGAGGGCGCCATCCTTATTGAATTCAATGCTTTCCAGTTCACAACCCCGGGTGTTCACCGACAACCCGGTCTGCTTGCTGATGGAGACTTCGGCCAGCGAGGCGCCCAGTCCTTTGGCTATCTCCAGGGCTTCGGCAACCACGGCCTCGAGATGGGCTTGATCCTGGCGGATTTGGTCTTGCTGATCCATAACTCACATCTGTATGAAAGAAGGAAAGGGGGGTAAGCATATCAGACCCCTGCGCCCAGCGGGAGAAGCTGGTAACATATCCGCCAAACGTGAATGACAGGAATCAAGAGACCGATGAGTCAATATCAAGACGACAACGAGTTCGAAGACTGGGGCCCCAGCAAGAGCCAGCTCAAGCGCGATGCCGAAGCATTGCAGAAAATGGGGGAAGAGATCGTCTCCCTCAGCCACAGCGAGCTGGAAAAAATCCCGTTGGATGAAGAGCTTGCAGAAGCTGTCGAGCTGGGTCGCAAACTCAAGCCGAAGAAGGATGAGTCCTTCCGTCGCCATCTGCAGTTCATCGGCCGCCTGATGCGCAGCCGCGATATCGAGCCGATTGCCGAAGCGCTCTCCATCATCAAGAACCGTCACTCCACCGTGAATGCGCGCCTGCATCGCCTGGAGCAGTGGCGCGAGCGCCTGATCACCGAAGGTGACAGCGCCCTAAACGAGCTGATGTCCCAGTTCCACGAACTGGATCGCCAGAAGCTGCGCCAGCTGATCCGCTCCGCCAACAAGGAGCGGGTGCTGAACAAGCCGCCGGTCGCCTACCGCGAGATGTACCAGTATCTGCGCGGCGAGATCGAAGACCTGCTGTGATCCCCGAAACACGCCTCCCCTCGCGGAGGCGTGTTTATCTTGATGCCTTTTCCCCTACCCCCTCCCTGTGCGTTTAATATATCCACCACTCTGGTGTTCCTGGCATACATCCCTATCCGTTTTTCCCAGTAAAATCGCCACTAAAGAACCATTCAAAACTATTGCATTAACAATTTTGCATCATTTTGTTTGACATATTGAACAGCCTTGGCAGACTGGGGAGAGGATCCAGGCTGTCGCTGCCGAGGCTGACCGACGATTCGATTCTGCCACCCGGTAAGACGCGGGATCCCATGACCATACCTTGAGGCATGCCCTTGCCCAGCCGATGTGCAAGGGTCTGCCCAAGGTGCAGGATGAGACTTCAACGCCAGGGATAATCAGGGTGTTCTATGCCAAATTCCATACTCGTCACCAACCGTAAACCCGTCGTGCTGATGACCATGGGGGCCCAGCCCCGCAACGGCCACGCCTATCAGGTAATGACCCACAAATACATCATGCCGCTGGTCGAGATCAGCGGCTGTGTCCCGCTGCTGGTGCCCACCTGCTGTGGCACCGCCGATCTGGAGCAGTATCTGGATCTGGCTGACGGCATCTATCTGAGCGGCGCCGGCTCCAACATCGATCCGGCGCTTTACGGACAGGAGAACCTCACCCCGGAGAAACAGCAGGACAAGGATCGCGACTTGTTCGATCTGCCCCTCATTAAGGGAGCCCTCGCCCGTGGCTTGCCGATCCTCGGGATCTGTCGCGGCATGCAGGAGATCAACGTGGCACTGGGCGGCGATATCCACCAGAAGGTCTACACCGAACCGGGTTATGACGATCATCGGGAAGATGCCGACGATCCGGTCGACGAACAGTATGGGCCAAGCCATCAGATTGAGCTGCTGCCGGGCAGCTGGTTTGCCGAACTGATGGGGGCTGAACAGATACCGGTCAACTCCCTGCATGGACAGGGGCTAAACCGTCTTGGTGATGGCCTAGAGCCGCTGGCCCATGCCGAAGATGGACTGGTCGAGGCCATCCATGCCCCTACCCTCTCCCCTTTCCTGCTGGCAGTACAGTGGCACCCGGAGTGGAAAGCCAGCGAGAATCCTCACTCCATCAAGATCTTCCAGGCCTTTGGTGACGCCTGCCGACGCCGTCAGAGAGATAATCGTTAACGCTTATTCACCAAATCCTCGCGCCTTGAGCTTGGGCAATCCGCCCCGCTCGGGGCGCAGGGTACGGCAAATATCCATCCCCTTGAGCCCGCGCTGGATATGATCAGGCGAATGGCCAAACACCATGCCGTTGCTGCGGTAGAGGTTGTTGTCATCCAGCTCGAACTTCTCGCCGCCGATCAGCAACTGCTCGCGGCCATTGACCGTATCACCCCGTTTGATGGGCACCTTCATATCGCTCAGCACCTCGCCGGTGGCACACCCCTCGCGCCAGCGCGCCTCGCTGGAGAAGGGGGTAATAGCTATTTCACGCCAGGAGCCATCCCGGAATTCGACCCGATACTTCTCGACCAGCAGATCGCAGCCAGCCAGTGGCAACAGGGCCATCAAACAGATGATTTTCTTTGAAAATTTCACTCAATCGCACTCCTTTGCCCGGTTCTGCACAGGATAAATAAATTGCTGCCCCAACGCACCATTTCCCCGTGCCGGAACGGCTATGCTGGAAATAAAACCATCACAAGGGGCCGTCATGTTCAGCGACAACCTCACTGCGCTACCCACACTGATATGGATCCGCGAACACCCGTTCTGGACCCTGCTCACACTCTCTCTGATGCTGCTCCACTTCTGGCGCTGCCCCGGGCAACGACGGGAGCTGCTCTCCGAGCTCAGCTTCGTGATGATAAGCACTGTCGTGATCCTGCTGATCCAGTTGGAAGGGGGCTGGTTCAAACTGCCGCTGCCCCATCAATTGCTGATCGAGATCTCCACCCTGCTGGCGGGCCTGATATTGGTAAAAGTGTGGGGGATACTGCTGTTCGAATTTCTTCTGCCCCTCTGCCAGATCCGCATCCCGCGGATCATCGCCGACATCGTCATCACCATCGGCTATATCGGCTGGGGTCTGTTTCGCCTCTACGCCTCCGGCATGGCGCTCGGGGAGATAGTCACCACCTCGGCGGTGATCACCGCGGTCATCGCCTTCGCCATGCAGGATACTTTGGGCAATCTGCTGGCCGGGGTCTCCATTCAGCTCGACAACTCCATCGCCATCGGGGACTGGCTGCAAGTGGACACCACCCAGGGCCGGGTAGTGGAGATCAACTGGCGTGCCACCACCATCGAGACCCGCAACTGGGAAACTGTGGTCATCCCCAACAGTCATCTGCTCAAACAGCGCTTCACCGTGCTCGGGCGTCGCCGTGGCGAGCCGCTGCAGTGGCGACGCTGGGTCTGGTTCGATCTGACCCTGGATACCCTGCCGACCCAGATCATCGCCCTGATCGAGAAATCCCTGCGAGAGACCAAGCTCCCCTGCGTCGCCAAGCATCCGCAACCGGATTGCCTGCTGATGAATGTCGAGGGGGGGATTGCCCGTTATGCGGTGCGCTACTGGCTGACCGATCTGGCTCGCGACGATCCGACCGACTCCATGGTACGCAGCCTGATCGATGCCGCCCTGCGTCGCAACGATCGCCGTCTTACCCCACCGATCTTCAATGTCTTTATGGCCAAGGAGAAGCAGCACCTGGATGCCCGCCACAAGCGCCACACCGCCGAACGAACCGATACCCTGCGCAAGCTGCCGCTGTTTGCCATGTTGCAGGAGGATGAGCTGATCAGACTGGCGGACCAGGTGAAGTTTGCCCCCTTTGTCAGCGGTGACATCATGCTGGAGCAGGGTGAGGTCTCCAGCTGGCTGTTCGTACTGGTCAAAGGTGAAGCCGAGATGCTGATTAATCTGGAAGGGAAAGAGTTGAAACTGGGCACTCTCGGCGCAGGTGACTTCTTCGGGGAACTGAGCCTGCTCACCGGCGAACCCAGTACCTTCACCGTGCGGGCGGTGGCCACCGTCGAAACCTATCGCATCAATCAGAGCATGTTCCAGGAGCTGGTCGCCCAGCGCGAGTCACTGGTCGAGCCCCTCTATCGAGTACTGAGTGACCGTCAGCAGGAGCAACAGGCACTGCTGGAACGAGAGGCAGAGTCAATGAAACGGCCACCACAACAGCTTGATCTGCTTGATAAACTGATGAAGCTGTTCGGGGGCAGATGACGTAGCATGGCATCTTGTTGAGGACGTGAAGAGAGAACAGCAGCCATGTTACTGACAACCCTGGCCCTTGCCGCCAGCCTGCAATTTGATTGTCCTGCCACCATCGAGGCTCGCCAGCAGCTGCTGACCCCGCAGCAGGGCTGGCAGGCCGTGACCCGCAACGACAACGGCAAACCTGGCGAGCGCCTCACCCATCGGCTGGATCGTCTCTCCCTGTTTGACGGAAATCCCGATGAGCGGGTCCAGCTCAAACCGGATAACGGCGACAGCGACGAGATCCACTACTGGAGCCAGCTCGATAGCAGCCTGCGCCCCCTCTATCTGGTCTGCCGCTATCAGAACAGCGCCATCACCCTGCAGCAGGCGCTGCCCGTCGGCATCAGTTACTGCCGCGTCAACCAGCGCGACCGCTACACCCTGCTCGGGTTGGTTTGTCGCAAATAGCGGGCGTAACCCCTTGCCATATATCGCTATTCGCTGACAGCCATTACCGCCTGAGCGTGGCCACCCGCCAGCGCCATCAGAGCAGCAGCTCAGCCAGCTCCTCCAGTGCCGTCAGCTCCACGTCCGGCAACTGTTGCAGCCGTTGCCACGGTTGCTGCCGTTCGTTGAGCCAGGCGGCGCGAAAGCCATGCAGACGGGCACCCAGTACATCGGTCTCGGGATGATCCCCCACATGGAGGATCCGCTCCGCTGGCAGCTTGAGGGCACTGCGGGTCTGCTCAAACATATCCGGCGCCGGTTTCATCCTGGCGCCCGCCCCCGCCTTGCAGACCAGCGTGAAGTAGCGATCCAGCCCGGCCTGAAGCAGATCCAGATTGCCGTTGGTGATGACCACCAGCGGGTAGCGTTCGGCCAATCTGGCCAGCAGCTGATGAGTGGACTCGCTCACATCGATCTTCGAGCGCTCTGCCAGAAACGCAGCAAAGACCTGCTCCGCCTCGCGACTGGCCTGCTGGTCGGCCATCCCCCCCTCGACCATGGCGGCGCGGATGGTCTGCTGGCGCGCCAGGCTGACATCGTGGCGCAGCCCGGGGTTGGCCAGCAACACAGCGCGTTTTAGCTCCAGCCAGCGTGGCTTGTCGAGCATGGCTGTCGCCAGATATTCGCCGCGCAGATGGCTCAACATCCACTGCTCGGCCCGCACGATGGCGGGGCCGTTGTCATAGAGGGTGTCATCGAGGTCAAACGAGATGGCAGCAACCGGCTGCCAGCGGCGATAGAAGTGCATGGACTCTCCTCTGCAACGGGGCTCAGGGCCCGTTATTCATCGTCCTGCGCATCCGGGTCACGCTTGGCCCTGGGGTGGGCGCTGTCGTAAACCTTGGCCAGATGCTGGAAGTCGAGGTGGGTATAGATCTGGGTGGTGGAGAGGTCGGCATGTCCCAGCAGCTCCTGAACCGCCCGGAGATCGCCGGAAGACTCCAGCATATGGGTGGCGAAGCTGTGGCGCAGCTTGTGGGGATGGACGTGGGCGTTAAGCGCCTGCTTGTTGCCCCAGCCATCGAGGCGGGCCTGCACCGAGCGCGCCGACAGCCGCTGCTTGCGGTTGGAGACAAACAGCGCCTCGCTCTCATCCCCGGCCAGCAGCGGGCGCACCTTGAGCCACTTCTGCAGCCACTCGACCGCCATCCGGCCGATGGGCAGCACCCGCTCCCGCGAGCCCTTGCCGGTCACCTTGAGCTGGCGGTCGTCGAGCTTCAGATCCACCAGATTGATCCCCACCAGCTCGGCCAGACGCAGCCCTGAAGAGTACATCAGCTCCATGATGGCGCGATCCCGCACCGCCAGCGGATCCTGCTCGTCGGTAATGTTGAGCAGCTGGTGCATCTCGTCCACATCGAGGTTTTTCGGCAGCGGCCGCCCCTGTTTGGGGGTGACGATACCGCGAGCCGGATTGGCGGTGAGCCGCCCCTGCCGCACCTGCCAGTCGCAAAAGCTGCGCAGGGCCGAGACCTTGGTGGAAAGGGAACGAGGAGCAAGGCCCCCCTTGTGCATCCGGGTCACCAGAGTGCGCACCTGACTCGCCTCGAGCCGACCCCAATCAGTGAGCCCGAGGGCCACCAGCTCGGCGGTCATCGCCTCCAGATGGGCTTGATAGTTATTGCGGGTATGAGGGCTGAGCTGACGCTCGACCCTCAGGTATTCGATAAAGGCCGCCAGCTCGTCCGCCAGTGCCGCAGGCAGTGGCGGTGCGATGACGGGTGCTTTGGCAGGCGCCTTGGCCGGTGTTCTAGCCATGAGTCAACTCGGGCAGACGCAGTTGCAGCAGGCGCCCCAGTTGGCCCAGCAGCAGGGTGTCGTTGTGGGGAGTAAAGTGGCCGGGATCCGAGCTGGCGAAGGCCAGCACACCGAGATCGCCGAGCCGCATCAGGGCCACCGAGTTGACCAGCACATCATGGCCAAACAGCGCCTGCTTCTCGCTCTGGCTCAGGCGGCCAAAGTAGTAATCCTGCCCCGGCAGACGCTGACCCAGCAGGGATTCGAGCTGCTTGCCCTGCGCCAGAAAGCGCTGCTCGGGCCCGCTCAGGGCAAACTTCTTGGGATTGAGCCAGAGCCGCAGCCCGGTCAGGCGCAGCCGCTGGACAAAGGCCTTGCCCATCACGGCACTCACTTCGAACAGGGTCTGGCAGCCGTACAGCTCGCCGTAGAGATCGGCATAGACCCGGAAGATCCGCTCGTTTTCGCTGGCGATCCCCATCAATTCGGTGATCTCCTGCTCCAGCTGTTCGATCCGCTCGCGCTGACGCTCCAGCTGGCGCTCGACCAGCGAGACCGACCCTTTGCGTTCATGGGGAATGCGGATCCGGTCCAGCACGGCGGCATGACGTTGGAAAAACTCGGGATAACGGGCCAGGTACTCCAGCACAGTGGCTTCATCCACCGATTGCTCCTGCCGTTTGAGTTCGCTCATAAATTGGTTGATCCATCAGAGAAATGGGGCTCGCTGCCCCGACATCATGGGCAAAGGGGGCCAGCGCCCCCCGTACCTGAACCTTTATCGGCTAAACCTCTATCTGGCCGTCAAACACATGCTCGGCGGGGCCTGTCATGTAGACCGGCTGGCCCGGCCCCTTCCAGGCGATGGTCAGCTTGCCGCCCGGCAGACTGACGGTGACCCGCTCCTTGAGCTTGCCCTGACTGATGCCAATCACCGCCGCCGCACAGGCACCGGTGCCGCAGGCCAGGGTCTCGCCACAGCCCCGCTCGAATACACGCAGTTTGATCTCGGTGGCGTTGACCATCTCCATGAAGCCGACGTTGACCCGCTCGGGAAAACGCTCGTGGCGCTCCATGATGGCACCCAGCGTTTCGACCGGCGCATCGGCGACCGAAGGCACTTCGATGACGCAGTGGGGATTGCCCATGGAGACCACGCCACACATCACGGTATGCTCCTGCGCCCGCAACAGATAGGTTTTCTCTGCCTTCTGGGCCCGGAACGGGATCTTGCCCGGCTCAAACTGGGGAACACCCATGTTGACCGTGACCTGGTTCTCCCCCTCCAGCTGCAACACGATGCGACCCCGGGCGGTGCTGACCGCGATGCGATCCCGGTTTATCAGCCCCTTGAGACGCACGAAACGGGCAAAACAGCGGGCACCGTTGCCACACTGCTCCACCTCGCTGCCATCGGCATTGAAAATGCGATAGTGAAAGTCGAGTTCAGGGTCATAGGGCGGCTCCACCAGCAGCAGCTGGTCAAAGCCGATCCCGAAGTGGCGATCTGCCAGCTTCTTGATGACGTCATTGCTGAAAAATACCTTCTGGGTGACGCCATCCACCACCATGAAGTCGTTGCCCAAGCCATGCATCTTGGAAAAATCTATCAACATCGTGCATTCCTGTGCTGTTAGGGCTGTAAAAATTCACCGAACCAAGGGTCGCCAAGCGCCATGAAGTCGTTGTCCAAAGCCCCATGCATCCTGGAACAGTCTGTCCACATCGTGCATTCCTGTGCTGTTAGGGCTGTAAAAACTCACCGTCAATCGTTATGAAATCATTGTCCCAGCCTGCGCCATCAGGGCAGCAGGTGCTCACCGCGCCAGAGATCGGCCAACTGCTCACGCTCGCGGATCAGGTGCGCCTTGGCACCATCCACCAGCACTTCGGCTGCGCGCGGACGGGTGTTGTAGTTGGATGACATGGTAAAGCCGTAGGCTCCGGCCGAACGCACCGCCAGCAGGGAGCCCTCGGCAATGGCCAGGGTGCGCTCCTTGCCGAGGAAGTCGCCGGTCTCGCACACCGGGCCCACCACGTCATAGAGCGCGGGAGCATGGCCGGCACGGCTATCCACCTCGATGATGTTCATCCAGGCGCCGTAGAGCGAAGGGCGCAGCATGTCGTTCATGCCGGCATCGATCAGCGCGAAGTTGCGGGTCTCGCCCGGCTTCAGGTACTCGACCCGGGTCAGCAGCACGCCGGCATTGGCGACGATGGCGCGGCCCGGCTCGAACAGCAGGGTCAGATCCCGGCCCGCCAGCTTCTGCTTCAGCGCTTCGGCGTACTCGGTCGGATGGGGCGGCTGCTCGGAACCGTAGTTGACCCCCAGACCCCCCCCCACGTCCAGATGATGGATATGAATGCCTTCCGCTGCCAGACCGTCGATCAGCCGCAGCAACTTGTCAGCCGCTTCCATAAAGGGATTCAATTCAGTGAGTTGCGAGCCGATATGGCAATCCACCCCGACGATCTCGATGTTCGCCATCGCGGCCGCCTTGCGATAGATGGCTGGCGCCAGCTCGATGGGAATGCCGAACTTGTTCTGCTTGAGGCCGGTGGAGATATAGGGGTGGGTACCGGCATCGATATCCGGATTGACCCGCACCGAGACGCGAGCCTTCTTGCCCATGCTGCCCGCCACCCGATTGAGGCGCTCCAGCTCGGCTTCCGACTCCAGATTGAAACAGAGGATCTCTTTATCCAGCGCAAGGCGCATCTCGGCTTCACTCTTTGCTACACCGGAGAAGACCACCTTGGCCGGATCACCGCCCGCCGCCAGTACCCGCGACAGCTCGCCACCGGAGACGATGTCAAACCCCGAGCCCAGTCGTGCCAGCAGGTTGAGCAGCGCCAGATTGGAGTTGGCCTTCACCGCATAGCAGATCAGATGGGGAATATCGCCAGCGGCCTTGTCGAAGGCGTGCCAGTGGCGCTCGAGGGTAGCACGGGAGTAGACGTAAAGCGGGGTACCGTACTGCTCGGCAAGCTGTTGCAGCGAGGTTTGCTCGGCCTGAAGCTGGCCGGCGGCGTCGTAGTTAAAGTGATCCAAGGGGGCGGTTCCTTCCTAGAATGGGTGCGGCATTAGTGCGGCGCGGCCTCGGTGGCAGCCTCAGTGGTCGCAGGCGGCGCTGCTTGCGGTGTACTCTGGCTCTGTGGCTGCTCGGGGGGCGGCATATAGAGCGGCCCCTTCAGACCGCACGCGGCCAACCCGAGGGACAGAAGAGTGGCAAGCAGACACTTGGTGAACTGGGTGATCATAATGGTTCGCTGCGAAAAAATTTTTGGCCCTCTATAATCGCACTCACATTGTTAAAAGCAACAGGATAAACCGATGAAGGATCACGAGTATCACGCCCTGACCGACGCCTTTTTCCAATATGTGGAGGACACGCTCGACGAGGGGTATCCGGATATCGACTGCGAACGCAACGGTGGCGTATTGACCCTCTCTTTCGAGAACAAGACCAAGGTCATCATCAACAAGCAGGAGCCACTGCACCAGATTTGGGTCGCCACCCGCGAGAACGGCTTCCACTTCGAACTGCAGGGTGACACCTGGATCGACAACCGCTTCGGCCACGAGCTCAAGGCGCTGTTGAGCCAATCCTGCTCCGCCCAGGCGGGTGAAGAGGTGGTGTTTCCATGATCGACCTGCACCCGCAGGGCGCCCGTCACGCGGTGATCTGGCTACACGGGCTGGGTGATTCCGGCGCAGGTCTCGCCCCACTGGTGGACGCGCTGGATCTGCCCGCCGAGCTGCCGGTGCGTCACCTGCTGCCGGATGCCCCCGAGCGCCCCATCACCATCAACATGGGCTACAAGATGCGCGGCTGGTACGACATCAAGAGCTTCGAGGATCCCGCCGAGCGGGCCGTGGAGTCCCATGTCCGTGAATCAGCCGACCAGATTGCCGCATTGCTGGATCAGCTGGTGGCCGACGGGTTTGTCCCCGAGCATATCGTGCTGGCAGGCTTCTCACAGGGCGGGGTAATTGCCTCCTTCACCGCGCTGCGCTATCAGGCTACGCTGGCGGGCTTGCTCTGCATGTCCACCTATCTGGCTGCCCCCGACAAGCTGCTCGGCGAGATGAGCGAGGCTGCTCGCACCCTGCCCATCTGCTACATGCACGGCATCTACGACGATGTGGTGAGCCTGTCGCTCGGTTGGGATGCCAAGAACCGGCTGGAAAGCGCCGGGCTCGACCCCGAGTGGCACGAGTACCCGATGCGTCACGAGATCTGCCGTCCGCAGCTGGGCGACATTCGCAGCTGGCTGCTGGCTCGTCTCGGCGCCTGAACAACCGCAAAAGCAAACGGCCTGTATCTGCAGGCCGTTTTTTATGGCGATTCCAACTGACGGATCAACCCACTTCCCGGGTGGGCGGCACCTGTTCACGCAGAGTCCCCTGACTGCGATAGGGGATCACATCCAGCTCGCCATTCACTTGTACTATCTCGTAGTACTGGGGCAGGTTGAAGTTGATGAACTGCCCATCATCGCTGAACCGCTCGTGATTGGAGGTATAGAAGCGGTTGACCCCGGCCACCAGCTCATCCTTGTTGCCGGCAAAGTGCTGGTAGATCTCCACCCGGTTCGCCTCATCGAGGATATAGATGTTGGTGCCCGCATCCCGGGTATCGAAGAAGAACTGCACCAACCCTTCGCTGGCGTAGGCATCGACGATGCTCGGCAGATGCTGGCTGTGGGTCTTGTCGAGCCGCAGCGGCAGGTGATCCAGCTTGTTGTGGGAGATGTGGCGGTAAAAATCGATGGCGTTCTCCAGCTTCTTCACCGACACCCCGCGCCGCTCGAAGAAGATGCCGTACTTCTCGCGGCCAAGGGCCATGGTCTTGACCAGCTGTTGCTTGTCGCGGGCAAGGCGCAGGTCGATACACTCCGCCACCAAAGTCTGGAAGCGGGAGCGCACCAGAGAGCGGAAGTGCTGGCTGTAGCAGAACACCTCGATCATCTCGGGGGCGGCGGCATCCTGATGCATCTTGCCGAGGATGGTGGTGAGGGCATCGACCACGGCTTCATCCCCCTGGAAGTGCAGGGTACGGATCTCGCTCCAGGAGTTGCGATAGACCAGATCCACCGAACCGACCAGACACTCCTGATTGCGACCGAACGAGAAGACATCCACGGTATTGGCGTCAAATTCGATCACCTGACCGACCCAGTGGCTGGTCGGGTCCATCTCCAAATTGAGGAAGATGGAGAGCTGGCGAATTTCGCACGGCCGGCTGAGAGCCAGATTGGTGGCCAGCGGGTACTTCTCGGGGAAGCAGCCGGAGAGATCGCGGCAGAACTGGTGCAGATTGTCGATGTGCAGATCCGAGCCCTGATTGAACAGGTGCACCCGCGACTGGGGGGTCAGCAGATCGTTGAAGTAGGCCCAGGAGACCAGCTTGCTGATGTAGCCGTTGAACTCGAGCGGCGCGCGACCAATGATGTCCACCGGCTCCAGCGAATGTTTGTAGAGATACCAGCCGGCGCGGTTGAGGCGACCGTGGGGCACCTGCACGAAGCTGAGATCAGGCTCGCTCAGATCCGGTGCGATCTTGAGGTTCACCCTCTGCACCTTGCCTGGCAGGCTCTCGAATGCGGCATAGAGTTTGCGCGACAGGATGCCGATATCTTCCGGGTTGATCGACTCGCTGATGTTGTTGCGACGGGCGAACTGGATCAGATTGCGGTAGCTCTGCATCAGAGCCTCCAGCAACTCGGCATGGGCGATCTTCACCTCCTCGACCTTCCACTCGTGGCGGTGATCGAGGTGGTACAGCTTGTCCTGGCTCCAACCCCAGTAGGAGACCAGCTGGCTCATCTGCTCGCGGCGCCACTCGGGGGAGTGATCATCCTTGGGATGACTGAGGCCGTCGCACACCTTGAGGTAGAAGCAGCGGCGCACCAGATCGAGTCGCGCCATATCGCCGATGGACTTGAGGTAGTTGGTGACCTTGTCCAGCATCAGGCAGTAGTTGTCGAGCCGGTAGTGCATCCCCTCGTTGTGCTGAAACCAGTCACGGCTGATCATCGAGAGCAAACGGGTGTTGGGGTACTCGTGGGAGTAAGCCTCCATCAACACAGACTTGAGCACCGCCTTATAGGGAGAGTCGATCCCCTTGTAGAGCTGCCACAGGGCAGAGCCGAAATACTCCTCCGCCGGAATACGGTCAAAACTGCCGAGATCAAGCCAATCATCCTGTTTGAGCTTGCCGCTCTCGAACAGCTCGTTCACATACTCATCGTAGTGATCATCACATTCGGTGGGCACCAGATACCAGATCAAGCGTTTGCCCGCGATACGCATGGCACTGCGGTAGAACTCGTCGAGCAACAGCAGGTGCTGGGCACTGCCGCAGCTCTCCCCCAGCATCTGGGCATCGTTGGTCTGGCGGAACTTGTCTTCCGGGATCAGGAAGAAGTTGAGATCGACCCCGCGCTGTTCGGCCCACTTGGAGAGTTGCTGGCACTTCAGCTCCAGCAGATCGAGCCGCTCCTGCGACAAACCGGCCACGTGGCAGACCCAGATATCGAGATCGGAGTGACAGCATTGACCGATGGAGGAGGTGCTGCCCATGGAGTAGAGCCCCTGAATGGCTCGATCATGGGTTGCCAGACCGCTCTGACAGTTGGCGTTGCGGCAGAGGTCATCGATAAAGGCTTGCTGCTCGGCGGTGGCGCTGAAGCTCCAGATGCCATGAGGGACATCACCGGAGACATAACCGGGCAGCAGGGGATGATTGAAGTGCAGCATGACAGGCAGCAGTTGGAATACCTGCTGCCCATAGCGACTCATGAGGCCTAACGCCCGTTGCGTCTTGAGACGGGTAATGTCGTCATAACGCGCAACCAGCGTATCGATGTGTTCCTGCAATGCCCTGCCTATCACCTAAGTGAAAATGACGCACCAAAAGGGGGATACGTCAAAAAAGTGTGATCATGTTAACAATGCAAACAGCGGTGGTAAACAAGCCTTCAGCTAAACGTCAGATTATTTCTGGTATGACCACATCAAGTATCAGGGGAAATCATTAAATCCCAATACATTCAATGAATTAATCAACACCACTTGCTTAATGAAAATCATTTTCAGCATGCATTTTTGAGCTTGGCCCCGCTTTTGCCGGCTCCGCCATGAAAGCCCGGGCAAAGGGTGGTAATATCGATTTCCTTCTAAAAATGAAACAACTGATTGATATGGCAGCCCGAACCCTGAAAATTGCCACTCGCAAGAGCCCGCTGGCCCTGTGGCAGGCCAACTTTGTCAAAGACCGGCTCGAAGCCCTGCACCCGCAGTTGCAGGTCGAACTGGTGCCCATGAGCACTCAGGGTGACAAGATCCTCGATACCCCGCTGGCCAAGGTCGGTGGCAAGGGGTTGTTCGTCAAGGAGCTGGAGACCGCCATGCTGGAAGGACGGGCCGATATCGCCGTTCACTCCATGAAAGACGTGCCGGTGGAGTTCCCCGAGGGGCTCGGTCTGCACACCATCTGCGAGCGGGAAGATCCCCGCGACGCCTTCGTCTCCAATCGTTTCAAGGCCATTGCCGAACTGCCGCAAGGTGCCGTGGTCGGCACCTCCAGCCTGCGTCGCCAGTGCCAGCTGCGCGCCGCCCGCCCGGATCTGGTGATCCGCGACCTGCGTGGCAACGTCAACACCCGCCTCGCCAAGCTGGATGCCGGTGAGTACGACGCCATCATCCTCGCCGCCGCCGGTCTGAAACGACTGGAGATGGCGCACCGCATCACCGCCTTTATCGAGCCGGAGCAGAGTCTGCCCGCCAACGGTCAGGGGGCTGTCGGCATCGAATGCCGCCTCGACGACGTTGAGCTGCACGCTCTGCTGGCGCCGTTGGAGCACGCCGAGACCCGCGCCCGGGTGCTGACCGAACGCGCCATGAATCGCGCCCTGCAAGGGGGATGTCAGGTCCCCATCGGTGCCTACGCACTGGTCGAAGGCGAGCAGATCTGGCTGCGCGGTCTGGTGGGTAGCCCGGATGGCAGTCAGGTTATCCGTGACGAGATCCGCGGCCCGCTGGCCGATGGTGAGGCGCTCGGCGAGCAACTGGCCCAGCGTCTGCTGGCCGCCGGTGCCGACGAGATCCTGGCCGAGGTCTACCGCGCATGACACCGCTGGTGGTGCGTCCGGCCGCCCAAGCCGCCGAGCTGGTGCAGTTGCTGCGCCAGCACGGTCATGCACCACTCTGCTGCCCGCTGCTGGAAACCGTGGCGGGCAGTGAACTCCCCCGCTTGCCCAACCTGTTGCACAGCGCCGATATCGTTATCGCGGTCAGCATCCATGCCGTTCATTTTGCACACGATTTTCTGTTGCAAACTGGTCAGACCTGGCCACATATTGAGTACTTTGCGGTGGGTCAGGCCAGCGCAGATGCGTTTGCCGCTATCGGCATCACAGCAAGCTGCCCGGATGACCCGCGCAGCGAAGGGCTGCTGGCCCTGCCCGCCCTGCAGCAGGTAGCAGGCAAACGGGTACTGATCTTGCGCGGTAATGGCGGGCGGGATCTCATCGCCAGCACGCTGGCCTCACGCGGTGCTCTGGTGCACTATTGTGCGGCCTATGAACGCCACTACCCCGAGCTAGACGGGGAGACATTGACCCGCCACTGGCAGGCAGCGGGGCTGGACAGCCTGCTCATTACCAGTGGTGAACTGCTGCAACGGCTGCTGGAGCTGGTTCCCGACCACCAGCGGCCCTGGCTTTTTGACCGCCTGCTGGTGGTCCCCAGCCCGCGAGTGGCCGAGATGGCCCACTCCGCGGGCTTTATCCATATCACGATTGCCCAAGGTGCATCCAACCAGGCCCTGACGGCCGCACTGGAACTGAGGAAGATGGAATGACAGAACAACAAGAATCCCAGGTCAAACCCCAGCCGACCGCTGCGGTCAATGGCAGCAAGAGCCGCTCCGGTGCCGTACTGGGAGGGGTCGCCATCCTGCTGGCCCTTGGCCTGACCGGCGGTCTCTATCTGCACGGTCACAAGAATGCCGTTGCCCAGCAGGCCGAACTGGCCCAGCTCAAGCAACAGCTGGCGAGCGCCCTGAGCAAGATCGACCAGACCAGCAGCAAGGATGCCAAGCAGCTGGCCGCGCTGGATCAAAACCAGCAGCGGCTGCAGGGGGAGATGCAGGGTCTGCAGAACCGGGTACTGGACCTGAATGACAAGCGCCCCAACGACTGGATGCTGGCCGAATCCGAGTATCTGGTACGGATGGCGGGCCGCAAACTGTGGCTGGAGCATGACCTCGTCTCCGCCATCACCCTGCTCGGCAATGCCGACGAGCGGATCGCCGCCCTCAACGACCCCAGCCTGATGCCGATCCGCAAGGCGCTGGCCGAGGATATCGCCAAGCTCAAGGGGATGCCGCGCATCGACCGCGAGGGGCTGACCCTCAAGCTGGCCGCGCTCTCAGATCAGATCGAGCTGCTGCCCCTCTCCACCGTCAGCATGCCGGAAGCCAAGGCCGAGCCGGATCAGGCGGTCAGCGCCAATCCCGACGAGTGGGAGAGCAACCTGAAGAAGAACTGGGTCAAGTTCACCGAGAACTTCGTCACCATCCGTCGCCGCGATGGCGCGGTCGAGGCGCTGCTCTCGCCGCAGCAGGAGATCTTCCTGCGTGAAAACCTCAAAACCAAGCTGTTGCAGGCCCAGCTCTCCGTCTATCGCGAGCAGCAGGCGCTCTACGAAGACAGCCTGGACAAGGCCCAGCGCTGGCTGACCCAATATTTCGACACCGACAACAGCGCCACCCGCTACATGCAGGGCGAGATCGACAAGCTCAAGGGTGAGCAGATCCAGATCGACTATCCGGCCCAGTTCAAGACCCAGGCGATGCTGGAGCAGGTGCTGACCGAACGCCTGCAACGCATTCTGGCCAGCAGCTGAGGAGGGCACCATG
Source organism: Aeromonas sp. 600724 (assembly GCF_049175135.1). Lineage (NCBI taxonomy): Bacteria > Pseudomonadati > Pseudomonadota > Gammaproteobacteria > Aeromonadales > Aeromonadaceae > Aeromonas > Aeromonas sp. 600724. Next base: position 150,989 of record NZ_JAAKUM010000004.1, read on the forward strand.
ATCCGTATAATCATTCTGGTTGCCGTGATGCTCGCAGGGCTGATCTTTGGCCCGCAAGCCTCCGGTAACAAGGGCTATGTGCTGATTGCCCTTGGCAATTACACCATCGAATCCTCCGTCACCAGCGCGGTGATCCTGGCCGTGCTGTTCTACGGAGCCCTGCTGATCGTCGAATGGCTGCTGGGTCGGGTATTCGGCCTGCGCCGCAAGACCCTCGGCTGGTACGGCTCGCGCCGCCGCCGCAAGGCCAATCAACAGACCGTCGCCGCCACCCTGGCGATGGCCGAAGGGCACTACAGTCAGGCTGAAAAACTGATGATCAAGGGGGCCAGCAACAGCGATACCCCGCTGCTCAACTACCTGAGCGCCGCCAAGGCGGCACAGGCCCGTGGTGACGACGCCCGCCGGGATCAATACCTGCAAAAAGCGCAGGAAGAGAATCCCAAAGCCGAGCTGGCGCTCACCCTGACCCAAACCCAATTGCAAATCGAGCAGGGCCAGTACGATACCGCGCTGGCGATGCTGGAGTCGGTCTACGCCCTCAACCCGCGCCACCCCATGGTGCTGGATCAGCTGCGTCAGGTGCATCTGGCCCGTCAGGACTGGAGCGCCCTGTGCGACCTGATCCCGGCGCTGCACAAGGTGGGCAAGCTGACCCCGAAACAGGAAGAAGATCTGCTGCAACAAGCCTGGTGTGGTCGCCTGCAACAGGCTGCCGGCAGCCTCGAGACCCTCAAGGCGGTGTGGCAGGATCTGCCGCGCAAACTGCGCCTCGAGCCAGAACTGCTGGCCTGCTACGGCGATCTGCTGCGCCAGCTGGGCGCCGATGGCGAGGCCGCCACCCTGTGGCAGGAGGCGCTGCGCAAACAGCCGATGCCGCAGCTGCTGGCTCGCCTGCCCAAGCTGAAACTCGACAGCTACCAGCCGCTGTTGGCACTGCTGCAAAAACAGCAGGGGCAACCGGAGGTGGACACCGCACTGGCCCAGCTCTATCTACTGGCCGGTCAGCTGGACGATGCCCAGAAGCTGCTGGAGCAGGAGGTGGAGCGGGCGCCGAGCGCCGCCGCCTACCATGCTCTCGGCCAGCTGATGGACAAGCGCCGCCTTACCAACAAGGCCAACGAGTACTATCGTCAGGCACTGGAGCTGGCGGGGATCTGATCCCCGGCGAATAGAAACGCGAGAGGCCGCATGATGCGGCCTCTTTTTTTATATCTTCGCCCTGCTCTCGTCAGGTGGTGAGCCGCTCCAGCTCGCCGATCAGCCAGATGGCCTCGGCGCGATGGCTGCCGCACACATCCATCATGGGGCGAAAACCGCCACACACCGCCGGCCGCTCCGGTTGACCGAAAATCTTGCAGCCAAGGGCGCTATCGAGCTGGATACAGGGGACGCCAGCCGGTTTGCCATCTGGCATACCGGGAATGGCACTGCTGATACTGGGGGCGATGCAACAGGCAGCGCAGCCGCTACGACACTCCATAGACTCCACTCCTTTGGGATGGTCTGAGCCACCATAGCCGAAGCGGCGGCACAAACGTAGCTGGCGCACAACAAAAAGCCCGACCGCACGGGCGATCGGGCTTCAAACAACACAGCCGGTTCAGCGAGCCATCATCACAGGATGATGTCACGTACCACGCTGTCTTTGCGCTCCAGGTAATGGATCGACTTGATACGACGAATGGTACGGGATTTACCACGGATCAACAGAGTCTCGGTGGTCGCCATCACGCCATCGCTGGTGATGCCATCCAGCAAATCACCCTTGGTGATGCCGGTGGCGGAGAAGATGACGTTGTCATTCTTCGCCATATCTTCCAGCTTGAGCACCTTGTTGACGTCGATGCCCAGCGCTTCGCAGCGGGCAATTTCCTGCTCGCCCAGCGCACGCACTTCCGGGCTGTCGCCCTTGACCCGGTGACGCGGCACCAGACGGGCCTGCATGTCGCCATCCAGCGCGCGGATCACCGCCGCGGAGATCACCCCTTCCGGTGCGCCGCCGATGCCATAAAGCATGTCGACTTCACTGTCCGGCAGACAGGTGAGGATGGAGGCGGCAACGTCACCATCAGGAATGGCGAACACCCGCACGCCCAGACCCTGCATCTCCTTGATTGCCTTGTCATGACGCGGCTTGGCCAGGGTAATGACAGTCAAACGGGAGAGCGGCTTGCCCAGCGCCTTGGCCACGGACTTCAGGTTCAGCTCGAGAGCCTGATCCAGGTCGATGGCGCCTTTGGCCTTGGGCCCGACGATCAGCTTTTCCATGTACATGTCAGGTGCTTTCAGGAAAGAACCCTTGTCGCCCACCGCCAGCACGGCCAGCGCGTTGGCCTGACCCATGGCGGTCATGCGGGTACCCTCGATGGGATCGACCGCGATATCCACCGCGTCGCCGTGTCCGGTACCGACCTTCTCGCCGATATAGAGCATCGGCGCTTCATCAATTTCACCTTCGCCGATCACAATCTCACCATCGATCTCGATCTGGTTGAGAATGTGGCGCATGGCCGCTACGGCCGCCCCATCAGCGATATTCTTGTCACCACGTCCGAGCCACTTGTAGCCAGCCAGTGCAGCCGCTTCCGTCACTCGGGAAAACTCGATTGCCAGTTCACGTCTCATCGCATATCCAACCTATGGAGCTCGAAAACGGGCGGCATTCTACCACAAGGGCAAACCTTTGCGCACAAAAGTAGCTGCCAGGTGCATAAATGTAGCCAATTCATCCAATTGCAACCCAATTGCCATCGACTCTTCATCCAGTTGTCACCCCGCTGTCATGCATCTTCCCTAGGATGGCCCCGTCTTCAAAACAAAAGCTTGCAACACAAGGGATTAAGATGAAAAAGCTGACTGTAGTGGCACTGGCTCTGACCGCCGCCTTCCAGGCGCAAGCCGTTGAGGTGTATAAAAATGATACCGCCATGCTGGACCTGTATGGCCGCATCTACGCCGGTCAATTCTTCGGCGACAAGAAAGAAAACGTCGATACCGCCAACCCGAATGGCACCAAGGATTACAGCGCCAAGCAAGGGGCTAACCAGTTTGTCCGCTTCGGTGCCAAGGCTGAAACCCAGATCCAGAGCGGTCTGAAGGCGCTGGCCCAGTACGAAGTGCAGATGTACATCAACGACAGCGAGAAGACCATCAGCGAGAGCTCCGACAACCTGCGTACCCGTCTGGCCTTTGCCGGTGTGGGCGCTGACTGGGGTACAGTGACCTTCGGTCGCCAGAAAGGTGCCCCGGGTTTCCTGGCGGACTGGACTGATGTCTCCCTCTCCGACGGCTACGGTAACGAAGCGCTGGGTGCAAAGACCGACACCTTCGCCACCAACCGCGCCGGTTCCGTACTGAAATACTCCGGCCTGTTCAATGGCTTCCAGCTCGACACCAGCTACAAGTTCGACGGTGGTGACACCGAAGAGACTACCAGCAAGGATAGCGACGCGGCCTACGGAGCAGCCGTGGCCTATACCTTCCCTTTCAACCTGTCGCTGGGTACTGCCTATAACGTCGGCCTGCGCGACAAGAGCGGTGAAGAAGATGCAAAACTGTGGCTGATCTCCGCCAAGTTTGACAACAAGGCCGCCTACGCCGCCCTCAGTTATGCCGATGGCAGCGACTTCCTGGCGACCGGCACCGATCACACCGGTTGGGAAGCCGCGCTGGGCTACAACTTCGAGAATGGCTTCGGTCTGATGGCGCTGTGGAACAAACAGGAGCAGGACAAGGCTGGCACCAAGAAAGACAATGTGGATTACTACACCCTGGGAGCCCAGTACAAGTTCAACAAGAACCTGCGGGTGATCGGCGAGTACCGCATCAACAATCTGGACAGCGTTGCCGGCAAAGCGACCGCCAACAAGGATGACTTCCAGCTGGCTGCTCGCTACGACTTCTAATCGAGGTTTTCTGATACCCAAAGCGCGATGGCTTGCCATCGCGCTTTTTGCTGGGCGTCGCTCACGACCGGAGAAAGTGGCCTAGGCTCAACAGTAGATGTATCGCCGGAGAGATGATCATGGTCAGGCTACCTTTCGTCCTGCTGTTCCTGCTGGCTCTTCCCGCTCACGCCCTCTCTATCGCCATGGTGCTGTGGCGCGGTGAAACCGCAGCCGAAGCGGGCTTTCGGGCAGAGCTGACCCGCCTTGGCTATCAGGCCACCATCACCACCTATAACGCCGATCAGGATCGCACAGCGCTGGCAACCATGCTGCGCCAGCAGATGCTGCCGAAACTGGCCGAATACGACTACATCTACACCTTTGGCACCACCGCCACCACCATGACCAAGAGTCTGGTAGCCAACCGCAAGCCACTGATCTTCAACGTGGTATCCGATCCGGTCGGGGCAGACATCCTCTCGGAAGACAAAGCCCAGAACAGCATGGTGGCCGGAGTAAGCAACATGGTACCGATGGCGCTGCAACTGGCCAACGCCAGCGAGCATCTGGCCACCGGAAAACGGCTGCTGCTACCCTTCAACCCCCGTGAGCAGAACACCCTGCTGGTGGCCGATATGCTGCTCAATGAAGCGAAACGCTATCAGTGGCAGATGGTCACCTGGCGAATGGCCCCTGACCCACGGCGGCTGGACAACGAACTGAAGCGGCTGCAACAGGATGCCAAAAACGACATCGTCTTTCTGGCCGCAGACAGCTATCTGCTCTCCATCGCTCCCCGTTTGCTGAATGCACTCAACGCAGCGGCCATCCCTACGATCTGCAGTGCCGAGCTGTTCGTCGAGCACGGCTGCAGCGTTGGCACCATCAGCAGCTACGAGGCGCTGGGCAAGATGGCCGCAGTAATCATCCATCGCCACCAGCAGGGAACGCAGTTGCAGGATATTCCGCTGCAGACCGATCCCCACCCCAAACTGGTGCTGGGGCAACTGGGCAGCACCACCAAGCAAGAGAAGAACCCCGAGAAACCGAAGCCTTGATAAAGATCTCGGCCAATCAGGCTCCAGGCGGGTATGCTGTTGGCCCCCATCGCCCGAGAGCCCTTTCCCATGAGCACCACCGTCTTTTTTGCCGTTCTGCTGGCCGCCCTGCTTCACGCCAGCTGGAATGCACTGGTCAAAATTGGCGAAGAGCGGCTGGTGGGCGTGTCCCTGGTGGCGATCTTCTCCGGGCTTATCGCCGCCGTCGCGCTGCTGCCCATGGGGCTTCCCTCTGCTGCCGAGCTGCCCTGGCTCGGCCTCTCAGTCCTGCTCCATATCGGTTACTGCCTGTTTCTCAGCCATGCCTACAATCAGTGCGATTTTGGCCAGATCTATCCGCTGGCCCGTGGCAGTGCCCCGCTGCTCGCCATGGCGCTAAGTGCCCTGCTGCTGGGGGACTACCCCGGTTACGGCGGCATCGTCGGCGCCTGCGTGCTGATCATGGGGGTCTTGCTGATGGCCTGGCGAGGCGGGCAGCAGCGCCTTGCCAGCAAAGCGGTTCGGGCGGCACTGATCACGGCCATGTTCACGGCGACCTATACCCTCTCGGATGGGGCCGGCGCCCGCGCAGGGGGTGAACCGGTACGCTACACCCTCTGGCTCTTTGCCTGTACCGGGCTGGCGATGCTGCTGGTGCTGATCGTCCACCAGAAACGCAACGCATGGCGCCAGATCCGTCGCCATGCGATGGCGGGAATGGCAGGAGGTGCCATGTCACTACTCGCCTACGGGATTGTTATCTGGGCCATGACCCAAGCCCCCATTGGCGTGGTCGCGGCTCTGCGCGAAAGCAGTGTGCTGTTTGCCATGCTGCTCTCGGTCTGGCTGCTGAAAGAGCCGCTCGGGCGCATGCGGCTGACGGCGGCGGCCATTATCACTGGCGGCGTGCTGCTGACCCGGCTGGGAGGATAAGCGCTGTCGCCATTGGTGCGTATTTATCAGGCAGGATGGCGTAATTCACTCCGCCAAATATGCCGAATACCAATAATGGAAATAAGTGTCGGCCCGGGCGTAAATGTTTACATCCGCAACGTATCAATTAACTGGCAGGTCTGTTTATTTCAACCACAGCTTCATTCGGGAAACTTACCTGCCAAGCAGCATTAATGATAAAATCGTTCACAGTTAATTTTCGGCAACGCTGACCAATACCGCGCATGGCACAGACCATGCTGCTCCACCCATACGTTCATTGACCGCCTGACGGGTAAGCCAGCCCGGTCAGAGATGACCCGATCGCGCCCGCCACAGCAAGATGGCATGGCGCTACCGCGTTATTAATGGGTCCGGTTTCGTCCGTTTAATTTTTGATTATTTTAAATCCAGCACCATCAGGGAGTTTTTAATATGTCAGCAAAAAAGCTGAAATTGGGCGCCTTTATATTGATGATATTAACATCGGTATTTGGCGTCACTAATATCGGGATCGGTTTTTACCGAATGGGATATGCCGCCATTCCGATGTTCGTCATTGGCGGTCTGTTTTTCTTCATCCCGTTCATTTTGATGATGATCGAATTCGGCACCGGCTTTCGCAAAGAGGCGGGCGGCATCTTTACCTGGATGCGCCATTCGGTCTCGACCCGATTCGCCTTTATCGGTCTGACCATGTGGTTCGCTTCCTACGTCATCTGGATGTTTGGCAAGGCGCTCTCTATGTGGGTGCCCCTCTCCTTCATGCTGTTTGGCCGCGACATCACCGTCATCCCGGTCACCCTGGGTACCGGCATCGACTTCGGCCCCTTTATTCTGGGAGTGGTCGCCATCGCGCTGGTTGCCACCGTCACCAAGCTCATCACCCTGGGTAGCGCCCGCTTCGCCAAAGTGGCGGCCATCGGCGGTCTCTCCGTGGTGGCACTCAACGTGTTGCTGCTGGTCGGTGGCGTCTTCACCTTCGCAGTGAGCGGCATGACTCTGCAGGAACCCTTCACCCAGGCATCGCTGACGGCTTCTCCCAATGCCGCTTTCAACGACATCATCCCCTTCCTCGGCTTTATGGTGTTCGCCATCTTCGCCTACGGCGGGGTCGAGGCGATGGCCGGGGTGGCTGACGAGCTGGAAGATCCGGAGCGCGACCTCAAGCGCGGCATCTTCCTCTCCGGCGCCTTCATCGTGCTCTGCTACATCATCGGCTTTCTGGCGGTCGGCTCAATCATGCGCTGGAGCGACTTCCCGGCCGAGGGGATCACCTCTCTCTCCGCCCTCTTCATCATCATGCTGGAGCTGGGGCGCCATCTCGGTGGCGAGTGGCTGGGGCAGCTATTCATGCGCTTTGCTGGCCTTGGCATGTTCCTGAGCTATCTGGGTGCCTTTATCGCCCTCTCCTACGCGCCACTGCGCCAGTTCATCACCGGCACCCCGAGTTACTTCTGGCCGGAGCGTTTCCAACGCGAGAACGAGAATGGCGTGCGGATTGAAGCCCTCAAGGTGCAAGCCTGGGTGGTCTGTCTGTTCATTGCCGCCAAGTCCATCTTTACCCTGATCAACCCGGAAGGGGCCGCCGCCCTCTATGAGCTGATCATCACCATGACCAACGTCGGCATGACCCTGCCCTACATGTTCCTCATCTACGCCTGGTATCGCTATCGCAACAACCCGGCGCTGGGCAAGGACCTGATCTTCTTCAAGAGCGCGGGTTCCGTGCTGCTGGCTACCATCATCAGCCTGATCCTGGTCGCCTTCGGCAACGTCTTTACCGTGGTCGCCCCCTTTATCTCCGGCGATATCTCCACCGGCGTCTGGACCATCATTGGCCCGCTGCTGTTCGTGGTGATCGCCATGCGCTTCAAGATAAAGCAGGAAGATGCCCACTAAACGATAAGCAATGCTCCATGCCAATCGGGACCGTTCTGGTCCCGATTTTTTTAGCGCCGGCTTCCGCTCGCCATCACGGCCAGCCCATAGTTTCAATGCAAAAAAAAGACTCCATGGAGACCTCTTTTACGCTCTCCTCGCCATCAGAGCGCGCTCAACGCCGTAAATTATCAATATCAAGGTGAGAATGATTGTGAAGCGCCAGTTCACGACATATAACTTAGCGAGATATCCCTGTATTTCGTCCGGTAGAGCTGATCATGATGATGCGTTCCCTCCTTCCCCTGTTGCTTGGCGCAGTAATGCTGCCGGCCACTATGGACAGTGCCCATGCCAACCCCTTTTCCGCCAGCAGCAAGAGCAGCAGCGGCTTTCTCGAGCGACGGGATGTGCCCAACCTCAGCTCGGCCGCTTTCGTGGTGGCCAACCACAGAACCGGCGAGGTGATCTCCGAGCGCAACGGCAACCGGGTCATGCCCATCGCCTCACTCACCAAGCTGATGACGGCGCTGGTAGTGCTGGATGCCAACCTGCGCCTCAACGAAATGCTCACCGTGACCAATGCCGACATCGACCGCATCAAGGGAACCGGCTCGCGCCTGGCCATCGGTTCCAGGCTCAGCCGCGCCGAAATGCTCCATATCGCCCTGATGTCCTCTGAAAACCGCGCCGCCTCGGCGCTGGCCCGCCACTATCCCGGCGGCCAGCGCGCCTTCGTCGAGGCGATGAATGCCAAGGCCCGCATGCTGGGGATGTGGAATACCCGCTACGCCGACAGCACCGGGCTCAACCCGCGCAATGTCTCCACCGCGCAGGATCTCGCCAAGCTCGCCGCCGCAGCCGCCTCCTATCCGCTGATCCGCCAGTACTCCACCGACGAGCAGAGCTATGTGCGCACCAACAAGCGCCAGCTGCACTACCTCAACTCCAACCGGCTGATCCGCGAAGGGCAATGGGAGTTCACCCTCTCCAAGACCGGCTATATCCGCGAAGCGGGCCGCTGTCTGGTGCTGGGCACCAAGGTCAATCGTGAGCCGGTGATCATGGTGCTGCTCAATGCCGAGACCACCAACGATCGGGTCGCCGACGCCAAGCGGATCAAAACCTGGCTGGAGAGCTCGGGCAGAACCACCCTGGCAGCCAACCAGAACAACATGCTAACTCACCAGTAAGCTCGAGATCCCCAACCAAGCGAGGCGCCCGCCTCGCTTTTTTTATCTGCATGAGCGCGCCTAAAAACGGGAGCTTGCTCCCGTTACAGGTAACACCTTCCGCCATCCCGTTACAAAACGTAACTACTCAACAGCGTGATTCACACTAATAGAATCAATTGGTTGTAAGTTTTCGGCAAGAATTTTAGCGTGCCATCACAACCCCTGTAGCGACGAGCCACCATGCGTATTTCCAGTATCGAGTGCGGGCGGGTACTGGCCATTCTGGCCGTGATGACCATTCACGTATCCCCCTTCGCCAATCCGTTCAATCCCGCCCTGTGGGGAAGCGGATCCTGGCTCTGGCTGAGCGGCACAATCAACCAGTTATGCCGCTTTGCCGTGCCGCTGTTTTTCCTCTGTGCCGGTTACTTTCTGCAGCCAAGGCTGAGTCGCGAAGCGCCGCTGACCGTGGCCTGGCGCTACTGCCGCCCCTTGCTGATGCTCTGGCTGGTGTGGAGTCTGGTCTACCTGCTAGTGCCGTTCAATCCGCTTGCTGCCGTGCAGCAAGGCTATCTGGCCTCCCTGCGCGGGCAGTGGCAATTCCAGCTCGGCGACCCCCTCAATGGCTGGCTGGTGGGCGGCATGATCCACCTCTGGTTCCTGCCAGCCCTGATCATGGCGGTGACCCTGCTGGCACTCTGCTACCGCCTTGGCAGACCAGCGCTCGCCCTCTGGCTGGGTCTTGGCCTCTACCTGCTGGCGCTGCTGGGGGGCTCCTATGCCAAGCCGCTGCTGGGCGCCGAGTGGCCACTGCTCACCCGTAACGGCCCCTTCTTCTCCCTGCTGTTTGTGGCGCTTGGTGCCCTGCTGCGCCAGCGTCAGTGGCAGCCCGATGCCCGCACCGGCTGGCAACTGCTGCTGGCTGGGGTGACGCTCTATGGCTGTGAAGCCTGGGCGCTGCAGCACTTTGCCGCAGTGCCGCTCACCCGCCACGACTTCCTGCTTGGCTCCCTTCCCTGGGCTATCGGCCTGTTTGGCCTGCTGCTGGCCAACCCCGAGTGGGGCAAGGGCAGCTGGCTTGAGCGCCAGGCACCCAAAGTGCTCGGGATCTACTGCCTGCACATGATGCTGGTGGTCTGGCTCTTCGTGTTCGGCCCGCAGGGCGCATCCATCCTGTGGGAGATCGCCAAGGTACCGCTGCTGCTGGGAGCGTCTCTGCTGGCCTATCGCCTGCTGGCGGCCCTGCCCCTCGCCCGCCGACTGCTGCGCACCCACTGAGTCCGATATCCGGCCCGTCCTATCGGGCCAGATACCTCTTCACGTTTCGTCTCTTTCTCTTCCGCTACGCCCTTTTTCCCTCTCTTCGTTCTCGCGGTTTGCTGCAATGGCTCTGCTTTTCAGCCGAGCTCCCCCAACCGCACAACCCGCCTCCAATACTCCTCTCCATTTTCACCTTGCCAGACAAATGAAAATCAATATCATTGGCATCCCGCTTTGGCGGGTCAGGCTAATTATAATTAAATCAATATGTTCGAGCCGTCAGGTCGACATCCAAAGAGTCAATATTGAATATGCAGCACCCTCACTTTCGCAGAACGCTGGTCTCGCTGGCACTGTTGGGCACCGGCTTCACTGCCCAGGCCGCCGATGAAACCATGACTGTGGTTGGCAAACGATCCCAGCATCAGGAAGTTGCCACCGCAACCCGTACCAATACACCAGCCAAGCTGGTTCCCCAGACCATCGACAGCGTCAAGGTCAGCGAGCTGACCGCCTTCGGCCAACCAACGCTGAGTGAAGCCCTGAGCGGCATTCCCGGGGTCAACGCCAGCGGTGATACCCGCTTCGATGGGGTCAATATCCGCGGCTTCAGCGCCAGCAACGACTTCTATCTCGACGGGTTCCGCGACGACATGCAGTACACCCGGGATCTCGGCAACATCGAGCGGGTGGAAGTGCTCAAGGGCCCGGCTGCCGTGCTCTACGGCCGTGGCAGCACGGGGGGCATCGTCAACCGGATCAGTAAGAAGCCACAGAAAGGGCAGGAGTCCAGCGTCACCGCCCGGGTCGGCAGCTTTGACAGTCAGCGACTGGCCGCCGACCTCAATGGCGAGGCGAGTGAGCAGGTGCAACTGCGCCTCAACATGGCGCAAGAGGACAAAGATAGCTTCCGCAACGACGTGAAGAGCAAGCGCACCCTGCTGGCCCCCACCGCCAACTGGGAGATCAGCGACAACCTCAACTGGCTGGTGCAGTACGAGCGCAACGAACATGACCGCACCCCGGATCGCGGCATTCCCGGGGTCAATGGCCGTCCGGCCGATGTGCCGCGAGAGTATGTCTACAGCGATACCAGCCGCGACTTCATCGATGACGTGGCACAATCCACCCGCTCACGCCTCTCCTGGGATATCAACGATCAGTGGCAGTTGCGCCAGCAGCTCGGTTACTCCACCCTCGACAGCCAGTTTGACAACACCTATGTCACCAGCGTCAAAGGGGATCAGGTGACCCGCTCCCGCTGGCAGCAGGATCTCAAAGCGAAGAACCTGATCAGCAACACCGAGGCCGAAGGTCTGTTCCAGACCGGCCCGGTGGAACATCGCCTGCTGGTCGGCTTCGAGCAGAACTGGCAGGAGCGCACACCCAAGCTCTACCAGAACGCCACCGCCATCCCGTCCGGCAACCTCTACGACCCGGGCTCACTGCCTACCTACAATGGCGCCATGAAGCTCTCCAGCGACGCCAAACACAAGGTGCGCGGCAATGGCCTCTATCTGCAGGATCAGCTCAGCCTGGGTGACTGGCATCTGGTTGGCGGGCTGCGCCGTGACGACTTCACCGTCACCAGTCGCCGCTACGACCTCAACAAGGAGGAGAGCGTCTCGGTCAACAGCCTGAGCCCGCGCCTCGGTCTGGTGTGGAATCCCCTCGAGGATCACGCCTTCTATACCTCCTACAGCAAGACCTTCACCCCGGTGGGCGGCGAGCTGATCGGCATCACCCCGGGCGACAAGAACAACGGGCTGGAACCCCAGCACACCCGCCTCTACGAAGGTGGCGTGAAGAGTGACTGGCTGAACGGCAAGCTGGCGACCACCCTCTCCCTCTATCGACTGGAGATGTACAACAAGCGCACCAAGGATCCGCTGGATCCCACCAAGGTGATCCTCACCGGCCTGCAGCGCACCGAGGGTGTCGAGCTGAGCGCGCGCGCCGAGCTGACCGAAGAGATCTACCTGCGTGGCGGCTTCGCTATTCAGGATGCCGAGCAGGTCAAGGCGGATGCGGATCTGCAGGGCAAGCGCCCGATGAACGTCTCCCGTCAGAATGGCCAGCTCTATCTCGGCTACAAGAGTGGCGAGCAGGGCTGGTTCGGTGAAACCGGCGTAACGGCGGTGGGCGATCGCTTCGCCGACAACGCCAACACCACCACACTGCCCGGTTACGCCCGCTTCGATGCGCGCGTCGGTTATCGCTGGCAACAGTGGGAAGCCGAGCTGAGCGCCGAAAACCTGACCGACCACGAGTACTTCGTCAGCGCCACCAGTGCCAACCAGATCATGCCGGGCACACCCCGTCAGCTGAGTCTGACCGGTACCTACCGCTTCTGATCTCTGTGACAACCACCCCGACTGGCCAGCCCTTGCTGGCCAGTTTTTTTATGAAGCAACCACGATGAAACGCAGAAGAGTTCCCCTTCACAACAACAAATGGGTACGCCGCCTCCATGCCTGGGCCGGTTTTTTTACCCTCGCCCTGATGCTGATGTACGGCATCACCGGTCTCTGGCTGCAACACCGTGCCGTGTTGCCCATCCCCGGCCCCCACACCGACAAATCGAGTGAAGAGATAGTGCTGGAGGCGCCGCTCGCCAGCCCGGAGCAGCTGAAAAGCCTGCTGCAACAGCGCTATCCCGATACCTTTGCCGACGGGCGAACCATGATCACCCCGGCCCAGACCCTGCCCACCCCGAACGGCCCGCTCACCCTGCCCGCCAAGTGGGAGATGCGCGGTGTCACCCTCAGCCAGAGCGTGGCCGCCAGCTATGTTGAGGGTACCCTGCTGGTACGTACCGACCTGCAACTGGCCAACTTTGCCGCCAGCCTCAACCGGCTGCACCGCGGCATAGGCACCGGCCTCGGCTGGCAGCTGTTTGGCGATATCGCCGCCCTGGCCCTGCTGCTGCTCGCCCTCACCAGCCTATTTATGTGGACCAAGCTGCACGGCACACCCAGAGCCATCATCGCGCTGACGCTCGCAGGCAGCCTCGGTACCCTGCTGTTTGCCCTGCTGGGATAGTGCGGCAACCATGTTCTGATGCAGCAAGGTTTGGAAAAAACCGCAATAGAGACAGGCCGCTGGCGGTGATGCCGTCAGCGGCTATATCAAGGAAATGAAATAACGGATAGCGGGAAAAGAGAAGGGATACCAAGAGGTAACTGGAAGTACTGCCTGCTCAGCAGCAACCCACCAATGCGCAGGAACGCCAAAAAACAAAAGGCCATCATTGCTGATGGCCTTTTGTCATGAATTTGATGGTGCCCGGGGTCGGACTCGAACCGACACGGTTATTCACCGGCGGATTTTGAAACCATCGCAAGCCATTTTGAATCAATAACTTGCCGTGTTTTCGCGGGTTTGCTTGGGGATGGATGGGGCTTATTGGGTATCGCAGGTGAGCGCTGCCGCCATTTTGCCGCCATTTTTCAGTGCGGTGATCGGGTTGAGTTTGACTGCATCTTCAAGGTGATCCGGGGCAAAGTGAGCATAGCGCATTGTCATCTTAATATCGGTATGCCCTAGGATCCGTTGCAACACCAGAATGTTACCTCCCCCCATCATAAAGTGACTGGCGAAGGTATGACGCAGAACGTGGGTGCTTTGGCCTGCAGGCAATTCAATCTCGGCCCGCCGTATCGCCTTCTCGAACTCAGCGTAGCAGTCACCAAATAAGCGGCCAGTGCGCTTGGGCAACAAGGCCAATAGCCAACCTGCCACCGGCACAGTGCGATTCTTCTTGCCTTTCGTTCGGGTGAAAGTAAGCCGGCCGATGCCAACCTGTGAGCGGGTAAGCTTCTCGATCTCTGACCAGCGAGCCCCGGTCGAAAGGCAGAGCATCACGATCAGCCACAAATCTTTCAGGCCTGTACAGGCCGCGAGTAACCGTTCAATCTCATCCTGATTCAGGAACGCCAGCTCGGATTCTTGCACCTTGTACTGACGCAACACCTCTAGCGGGTTACCGTGCGCCCACTCACCCAAGCGGCCAAGTTCATTGAACACCGCCTGCAGGTAGAGCAGTTCGCGGTTGATGGTGGTCGGGGATACCTGTTTGCGCTGACCGGGCACATACAGTTCTCCTGCCAATCTCCGTTCGCGGTAAGCCGCAAACTGTTGGGCCGTGAACTCGGTAGCCAGCGGGTTGCCCAGCGCCTCAGCCAGCCAATTCAGCTTGTCGCGGCGTCGCTCACCATCGGTCAGGGTTTGGCCGTGGCGACCATACCAGAGCGCCACCAAGTCACTCAGCCGCCGCTCATCCGCATTCCCCACCTCTGCCTGCCGCCAGGGCTGGGCAAGCATATGCTTTTCCCATGCCAAGGCTTCGCCCTTAGTGGCAAAGCGCTTGCGTTTACGAGGACCATCACGCCCTTGGGGATAAACTTCGGCCAGCCAGAGCTTGGGCTTGCCATCGGTGAGCTTTCTTACTGTCATAACTTCTCCACAAAATTACTGTGCGTTTATACAGCAAACGGCGAGGTTTGAGGATGTTTGGTTTAGTTCCTCTCACACTTGAGATGTATCAGGCCTCATATAAAGCCCCTCAGGACCTTTTATTAGCAACTGGGCACTTGTGGCCACAATTTCAAAATTCCGATATAATCCCCACCAACTGGAGAAGACTATGCCAACTGCTGTTTCACTATTTTCGGGGTGTGGGGGGTCGGATGCCGGCATTATCAATGCCGGTTTTGACGTTCTTATGGCCAACGACATCATCCCCTATGCCAAAGACGTATACCTAGAGAATCATCCTGAAACTGACTATGTTTTAGGAGATGTGCGTAATGTAGAGCATTTCCCTAAGTCGGATCTGCTCGTAGGGTGCTACCCATGCCAAGGCTTCAGCCAAGGTGGCGTAAGAGAACCAAGTAGAAAAATCAATTACTTATATCTAGAATTTGCCAGGGCACTACTTCAGATCAAACCCAAAGCATTTATCGTTGAGAATGTGTCTGGGATGGTCAGAGCAAACTTTCGCCATCTGCTTGAAGACCAAATCAAGGTGTTTACAGAGGCGGGGTATCGCGTCAGCACCACCGTTCTGAACGCCGCACACTATGGTGTCGCTCAAGAACGTAAACGCATTTTCATCGTCGGCATCCGCCATGACTTTGGCTTGACCTATGAGTTTCCTGTAGCAACTCATGGCCCTGATGCTCAGCAGCCGTTCACAACAATTCGTGAAGCCATTGCTGGGCTGCCAGAGTGGCCTGAAGGGGAGTTCTACGATAGGGAGTTTCACTGGTACTACATGTCCAGAGATCGTCGTCGAGACTGGGATCAACTCTCCAAGACCATTGTTAGTAATGCTCGGCACATGCCTTTACATCCACTCAGCCCTGCATTGACCAAAGTGGAGCATAATGTATGGAGGTTTGTGAATGAGGGTAGAGCTAGACGTTTTAGCTACCGTGAAGCAGCTCGATTACAAGGTTTTTCCCAAAATCTTGTATTCCCTGACACTAAAAGTGGCTCTTTGACAAATAGATATACTGTTATCGGTAATGCCGTGCCTCCGCCCTTATTCACCGCCGTAGCATCAGCATTACCGAACATCTGGTAGGCTTAGACATCAATACGCTGCATATTTATCAACTTGTTGATATGCGGCGTATTTATTATTTGCTCCTCATTTAGGTCATAGGTTTCAGCTAGTTTCATAATCCTATTCCTATCAATCATTACAACAGATCCTGGTTTTTTATCCCAAATGCCTGTGTTTCGTCTCAAATCGTGAGGTGCGAAATAATAATTCATTCCTGGGTGTTGAGGTAATATTTTGCTATTTAGGTTGACAGGGCTAGATTCAAATTGTTTATGCTCTAAATCTTTTAAAGACGCCCCACATTGAGCAAAAGCAACAGGAATATTACCTAGGGCGTCTCCCATTGGATGCCAAGCTATCAAGTCGATCCCACCATCACCAGTATCACCAGGTCTTAACTCTTCTTCTTTGAGAATTAAGTCTGCATTCAAGTCTATAGCAAGTTGCCTGAATTTATTAAACAATGTACCAGTGTAACCATCGGCAATTTGTTGATGAGCACCGAAAGGCCTAACTATCCATGGCTCAGGCATCATTTTTTTAAAAATATGATAACCTATTAGTTCAAGGTTAGCAGTGATTGGTGCGTACATCTCTCGGTTTACATATCTGAGGCAAGACGCGATTAGTAGTGCTATATATAGTTTTTGCCTTGGTGTTGGATTGCCTGCATCAATGCGGCTGGTAAGAACAGTATCATTTATAGCGAATGGCCAATTATCACCGAACCTTACCTGCCTTGACCTAAAGCAATTTCTGATGTCAGCCCATTTTCTTTGAACTACATTATCCAACCCAAATTCGCCATCATCATCTAACCCTTCTTGGTCGATGGCCAAATCCTCTACTTCACCTAATGCATCCTCCAGCCCACCACATGAGAATAGACCATCCGCACTTGTAATAGTTAAAAGCTCAACATAATCAGCCCATACATGAACGTATGATACTCGTGGGGGATCCCCTAGTTTGATCAGGAAGTCATCAACCATATCATTCCTCGCTTTTTTTGCGACGAATAGCTCTTCTCATGGCTAAATCTAGATCTTCAGCCATTGCATATATTCTACCTACTTGATCAATATGAGCCTCATCAAAAACCCTAACATTAGGGAACATGCTATAGGCAGCTTTGACCTTCATCTCTACTTCATTGAGCGCTTTTGAAAACGCAACTGTAGGCCCCTCACTATATATATATGCGAGTTCTAAATTTCCATCTTGTTTAAGAGCTGTGACTGAGTCTTCATTTTTAACTATTGCTGCTAACTTTTTAAGTTGTCTAGATTCACCTAATATAGTGTTCCCTTGTTGGTCTTGGGCATAAATCCAACTAAACAAGTCCTTAGCTTTTTCTCTATTTAATCCTTTTATCTCAATATCAGTTCGGCTTTCCAAGCCGACATATTCTGATATGTCTGTATATGACAGAGCAGTCGTCAACAAACTAAAATCAACATCCTCATCCTTAACATGCTGCAAACCATAAAAACCATGACTTTTTGCATCGTCATAAACAGCAAGACCTGTAAGCATTTGTGCGACATAGCCCTTCTTACTACCGATTTCTTTAGCTATAGCCTTGAGCATTTCTTCATTATCTATATTGTTGAAAAACTCATCTCTCAACTGAGATATGTATCTAGCTTTAGATAGAGAGTCCCATTTCTTAGCACCAGTTATATGTCTATAACCAAGATACCTCAAAATGTCTCTTCTTTGAGGAAAGGCAATACATGGGATTTTTGTCGGAGTATGCTTTGCAGTTTCACGTAATGCTGTAATGGATGGCAATGGGTCCCTTCCAAAAGCTCCCGAAAGGAGTTTTAGTGCAGCAAGACGACGATTCCCCTCAACTACTGTATATCCCCCCTCAGGTCTCACAGCAACTAGTAGTGGCTCGCCATTGAAGTAATTTTGTTCACCTATTGAACCCATCAGTTCTTGAACGTTTTCGTTACTAACCATTCGTTCAACAACTTCAGCCTCTGGTTGATGCTGAGTACCATAAAGCCGTGAGAATCTTGGGTTCTCAGGGTCAAAATGTAGCTCAGATAAATCTATGAGCTCTACATCCTTTTGTTTATTCGTTGTCATAAATAATGTCTCGCATAAGAAAGCCACTTAAATAAAGGAGCGTTTTCTAAATGATCGGTGTTCTACCATTACGCCGATGATTTCGATGTGCTGTCGGTCGGAATGCATGGTGGGGTAATCGTCGTTGAGCGGGACCAGTTCAAACACCTCTTGCCCACTTTCATCGATACCACGGGGTCGATATTTTTTAAAGGTAGCCTCTTCACCACCATTTTTGGCAACCACATAGTCACCAGGGCGCGGCTGCTCGTCAGGGTCAATGATCACCAGATCCCCTTCGTTGAAGAACGGGGTCATGGAGTTGCCACGTAACCAGAGGCCAAACCCACAAGGGCCGATATCGACGCTGGCAGACACATACTCCACATTGCCATCAAAGCCAGTTGCCTGTTCACACATTCCACGCCAGTGGCCAGCCTGAACATAACTAAGAATCGGCACTCGGCTCCCCTGAGGTATCACTGCAGGCTCTACATTAGATACAAATGCCTTTGATGCTTCACCCGGATTACCCTTCCCGGTTAGCAACCATTCAACAGAAACGCCTAAGGCCGCCCCCAAGTCATTGAGATAGCGGCCGCTGGGGGTACTTTCCCCCCTCTCCCATTGGCTGACAGCAACACGTGAGACTCCCACTTTTGCCCCGAGGACATCTTGGCTATAGCCGAGTCTCTTTCTCGTCTGCTTTATACGTTCGCTTACATTAGTCATGTAAGCAATCTTACCACCCACTTTCGTAAGCGTTCTTTTCTTTTTTGGAAAGCATTCATTGCATTTTACATAAACAGAACTTACATTACCTGTCGAAAGCAAAGTTTACATCCTATAGCGAGGATTTTTGGAGATGAAGAAACAGGATGCGATAGACCACTTTGGCGGAGTCACTCAGCTTGCGAACGTACTGGGCTGTTCGTCACAAGCCGTTTCCCAATGGAGAGACACGATCCCTAAAGGCCGCGCTTACCAGCTTGAATTACTTACTGGTGGTCAGCTGAAAGCTAACCCCACTCAATCTCGCCCTGCGCAGTAAGGGTTACCCCTATGCCACCACGTCATATCAACCCTGCCGTTTCGCATGCTCCGCCGGCAGCCGTCAGTGCGATCAATCTTGTGATCTCCCCTGACATTCCACCGCTGATGCCCATCGCCAAGTTCGCAGAGTGGATCGGTGTCTCTGTTGACACTGCTCGCCACTGGGTCAGAACCGGCCGCCTCGATGTCATGGAAAAAACCAGAGGCAACGAGCTGGTGATGGTCAAGGTGCATGTATTCATCGCTAAGCAGATGGCCGGCTCGATGTTAGCGCCCAACTTCAAGCTCGCGAGTTAACCATAACCGGCCAAGGATGAGTTCACTATGTTTGACCTGAGTTCAACCAAACACCCGCACTTCGAGTCCGCCTGTTCGCGCTTTGCCGCCAGCCATTCATTGGCCGAGGTTGCCCGTGCTGCAGGGATTGGTGAGCAGGTACTGCGCAACAAGCTGAACCCGGCACAACCGCACCAACTCACCGCTCGGGAACTGGTGGCCATTTATCACGCCACCGAGGGGGATGAAACCCTGTTCGACGGCCTGTTGTTGGAGTGCGGCCTCACTGCAGTGGCTATTCCCAAGGCTGATCGAGCTCCTTCCCTGCCCCACCAGGCCATCGACCTGAACGCCAAGATCGCCAGCATTGGCCAGCGAGCGCTGGAGCTGACCGACCGCGGCCGGATCACCCGCTCGGAGCGCAACACCTTGGTGAGCGTGGCCACCTCGGCCATGGGGTCACTCGCCATCCTGATCCACGACATTGAGGCCCGCTTTCAGGCGGTGCCGACCCTGGCTTGTGCGTCAGACATCCTGATGCAAACCATGACCATGTAAGGGGGAACCCATGCAAACCCAACACATTGACCATCAACAACGCAATTTGGCTGGCCTGACGCCAGAGGAACAGGTGGCCATGAACACCGCCGGCTGCATGTTGCTGCGCGAGATGTTCGGCAAGAAGCGCTCGAGCCTCGACACCGACTGGCTGGCACTGGGCCAGGCCAAGAAAGCGGCCATCTGTGCCATCGCCCGCCAGCCTCGGGGCGAACTGATGAGCGCCACGCTGTCGGCACTGCCGCATGCGCAGCGCGAGGCGATCCGCCTTGCCGTCATTGCACTGGAGTACCAAAGCGAATTTCGCGGCGGCTGTGACACCAAGGTGTGGCACCCGGCACCGGTCACCAGATCTATCCGGGATATCGAGAGGGAGAAGAAAGAGAGAGCAGCAAAGCTGCGTATGAAACGCGCGGTGCTGGCAGCAAGCCAGATGACCGGGCAAGGCCCACGACCAATTGGGCAATAAAAAGCCCGCATTACGGAGCGGCAACTCCAAGCGGGCCTCTATCAACAACGTATGAGGAAGTCGACATGGCAACTTTAGCGATCCCCTGCGCCCTGCGCAACCTTCGCATCCAACAACGCAAGCTGACGGGCCGTTATGGCGCCCGTCTTAGCCAACACCCGGACGGGGTTGCGCTTATCGAGCGGTCAACCGCACTGGCTTGGGCTTCTCTGTTCAGCCGCATCAACCCCTGCACCACTCAACAAGGAGCCTGACCATGAACGCACAACCAACCCAAATCAACCTGCTCAACCACCATGCCGCCAAGCGCCTGCGCCAGTTGCGGGAGCAGTTGAAGCTGAGCCGCCCCAAGTTTGCCGACCAGCTCGGCATTCCACCCACCACGCTCAAGAACTACGAGCTGGGATACCGCGAGATCGGGGGCGGCCTGTTCTTGCTGATCGCCAACCACCCGGAGCTGAAGCACCACGTCGCTTGGCTGCTGACCGGCATCGCCACGCCGGAGGTGCAGGCATGAGCAAAATCTTCCATCCCGTATCCGAGCAGGAGGCGCTGGCCGAGTTGCCGCGCCTGCGCCAGCGGCTCACAGCCAAAGCACGTCACTCCTCATGCCTCAGAGGAACGGAGGGTAAAACCTTGTTAGCCCAGGCAAAGCGTGCCCTGCGCTGGCACCAACTGTTTCTCAGCATCAACCGGAGGGCCTGCCAATGAGTGACATCATCAAGATTGCCCGCCAGGCGCCCAAGGTGGTCGAGGGGCTGCTGGCCGATATGTTCGCCGCCAATGCCGAAGATAACCGCATCGCCCTGGGCGGGGTTTACTCCGGCCAGCAGTACATCCAGCTGCAGCTGGTTGCGACCAGCAACCCTGCTGATCTGCTCGATGATGACGGCGATGAGGACGATGAAGAATCCGCACCACTCCCCGCTCACAACCAGTTGACCACCCACTGGCTGGCAGCCCGCGCCGAGTTTATCGCCGACGGCGGTGAGGCCAGAGGCGATCGGGATATCCCCCGGGAGCTGCTGGCGCTCGGTGCAGTGCGCTCTGTCTATTGGCTGGCTCTGGGCCAAGGGGCAACTGCGCTAGCCAAAGAGATCGGCGAGTGGTGGCAGGAGTGCGCGCCACTGCATGGGCAAGGTGAGGTGATCAAGTGACTCATCACCTGCAGCAGGAACTGACCAGCCAGATGTATCGCTGGCAAGAGACCTATCGGGAAGACGCAGCGCGGCTGCGTCTTTATCAACGGGAGCTGGCCCATGCGCGCCGGCTACCTGCCCGCCCCCACGTCAGCATCAAGCTGTTGCTGCGCCAGTGTGCGGCCGCCCGTCGAATGAAAACCCATGCCCAGCAGCGCATCAGTGGATGCCTGTTTCGCATCAAGACGTTATCCGCTTAACGCATGACCAAGCTCACCACCCGGCTGCCGCTGTCGAGAAAAACACAGCTGCAGCGCATCAACACCCTTTGCAACTCTCTGCCCGGCGTCAACTTTGACGCCGTTTTCGGCGGACCACGCGGCCAATACGATCTGCTGTGGGCTATCCAGCTGCTCGATGGCCTCTCCCCCGAGTTAACCCGCGACCTGTTCAAGCAGTACGCACGACGCCGCAAGGATTGCAGCTTCACCCATTGCCGGGCGGCCAATATCTGGCTGCGTGAGCGAACCCGCTGGGTGCGCCAGCTGCTCCACTCCATTCCGGTCAACCCGAGGGAGATGCGCGATGAAGATGGCCGCAAGAAGGTGGCCCACCAGTTCGCCAACCAGACCGCAGCCATTTATAAGAACATCGAACAGGGCATTAAAGAAGGCGCCGAACCGGATTTGCTGCAGACCTGGAAGCTGATGCGCCAACCAGCCGACCAGTGGGGCTTTATCGGCAAGATGCCCAAATTCAAATCCGATGAGGTACGGGATAACTGGATCCTGAGCGTGCTGGTGCGCCTGCTCTCCGCCAAGTGGTGGGAGAAACGCGTCAACCGCTGCTGGGATCGGCTGCAGGAGCAGATCAACATTCTGCTCGGCAAGGTACGCAAAGGCGTGTCGGCTTATGTATCGAACGCCACCATGAAGGTGGTGCGCGAACGCAAGCGGGCCATGATGCGCTGGCTGGCCGAGTCGGAAGTGGTCAACGAGCAGTATGACCTGGTCGTGTCCATGAAGGATTGCTGGGAGGCCAGCAACGCCAACCCGGTGAACCGCCGCAACGAAATGATGGTGCGTGCTCGGGGGTTCAATGACTATGCCGAGGAGCAGGGGCATGTGGGGGTCTTCTTCACCTGGACCGCCCCGAGCCGCTTTCATGCCTGGACACAAAAGCACAACGGCAAAGCGGTAGAGAACAAACGCTATCAAGGGGCCACGCCGCGGGAAACCTGCGCCTATCTGGCTAAACTCTGGAGCCGCGCCAGAGCCGCCCTCAAACGGTGGAACGCGCCCGTTTATGGATTTCGCGTGTGCGAGGCTCACCACGACGGCACCCCGCACTGGCACCTGCTGCTATTTATGCGCCCGGAAGATCGCAACCGGGTGATCGGTATCCTGCAACGCTATGCCCTGACCGATGACCACGAAGAGCTGGTACGGGATATCAAGGGCGCCCCACCCTTTACCGACTTTACTCCCCGCTTCGACTGGAAAGAGATAGACCCAGCCAAGGGTGATGCCGCGGGCTATATCGCCAAATACATTGCCAAGAACATCGACGGCGCCTACCTGGACGATGACGAAGAGGCCGGCACCGCCGCCGATGAGGGCGCGCTGCATGCCGTGGCCTGGGCCAGTTGGTGGGGCATTCGCACCTTCCAGCAGATTGGCGGTGCCCCGGTCGGGGTATGGCGCGAACTGCGCCGCATCAGCAACGCCAAGAAGCATGCCGATCTGGTTGGCCCACCCAAGCCCGTGCTGCAAGACCCGCGCTTTGAGGCTGCTCGCTTTGCCGCTGATAACGGCATCTTTCGCTGCTACCTGCACGCCATGGGCGGTGCACTGGCCACCCGTGCCGAACACCCCATCAAGCTGGCCCACCTCATTGAGGAGCAGGCCAACAGCTATGGCGAAGACATCAAACGCCTGATGGGCATTACCTCCGCTCGCCTTGGCATCAAGACCCGCCTGCAAGGGTGGGAAATTGTGCCTGCCGGTACCCATGAAGCCAGGAAAGCCGCCGAGGCTGCAGCGAGGGGGGTTGGGGTTAAGACGGGCGACAGCCCGGCACCTTGGAGCTCTGACAATAACTGTACGCTACCGGATCCTGATGCCTTCGCAGACCAGATCATGAGGGAACAATGGGGGTTATCGCCCTTCTCCATCGACCGTTTACGGGCTGGCGCCAGCATCACGGTGGACGGTTTCACCCTCTGGCTGGAAAACGGCCAGTTGCAGTCAAGCCGAGCGATCCCAAGCGAGCCGGATTGGATACCAGATGGCCGACCGCCAACCGAACTGGACCAGCCGGATGAGTACGCGGTACCGGAAGGCGATCCAGACTGGCCGATGTTGGTTGAGCTGTGCGGTCAAGTCTACCAGGCGCAAGGCCATGGCAGTGCACACCGCTGGATCGATATGCTACCGGAGCCCTATCAGTCAGAGATGTGGCGGGTATTAGAGGGCCTGGATGTACCGGAGTGGATGCAGGGACGAGATATGTGATTCACAGAGAAAGTTTCATTATTAGTAATTTGCACACATCTATTCATGATTAAAATACTAATAACACTCCATTTTGTTGTTAACGGTTTTTCGATAGACAACGTGGTCTAAATTACACATTGTCGCTATAAAGTCATTATGCATTTTATTGAAAACAACTAAAGGCAGGAGGAATTCATAAATAACATCCTCCTGCAACCTTAATAAACTATGCCATGTATGCTTTTGGATAAAGCTTAACATAATGCTCATTCAAGTTATCATTATCCAACTGCGCCACCAATTTAAAATCTTTAGAAAACCAAATGGCAATAGCGGAAATAAAAATCAATACAGCAAAAAGTGCTAGAGCAACATATAGACTACCAGAATTAACTAGCAATGTAGACATAGTCATACCTGCTGGAATAGGTAGTATACATACGGCAAGAAATATTGATTCAAATGCCCCTCTCAGTTCTGAGGGTGTTGCTGAACAACGAATCTTAGTAGTGTTGATGTTATATATAACAACCCCTGAACCAGATAACAAAAGCCCAATAAATAAAGAAAATATGCTGCCAGAATACAAAATCAACAACAAGCTAAACCCGACAATGCTGACGCTCGCAACCGTCGTAACTCTAACGCCAAGCCAGTCATTCAACTTTTTACATAGTACGACACTACCCCAAAGCATACCGATACCAAACATGGCTTCAGATATCCCTATTTCTAAGGCGGTATAGCCATACGTATCTACAATTAATATTGGTGTTATATACATCAAGGTTGGTGTAAGAACAAAATTCGACACAGCCGAGACTATCACCAGAATTCTTTCCACTTTATTTCCAATTAGGGCACTTATTGCCGTCGCATTATTGGCCTTACTAACAAATGATATTTTTTTGTTTGTCTTTACAATAATAAAAACCAATAATGAAATGGCTGTAGATATCATCAATATTCTAGTTGTTTGCTCAAGAGAAAACGCACTAATTACAAATCCAGATATAGCCGCACCCAAGATGGTATTAATTGAATTTACAAAACCTCTAATTCTGAACGCTCGCTCAATATTATTTCCAGCGTATATATCTGGAACAATGCTAGACCCTATTGGTTGAATTGCAATACTAAATAAAGATGTAGCTATATATATAAGACCAAGTTGTAAAGGTTCTTTATCACCAGAAAACTCAAGTGTAAGCAAGCATAATAAACTTGCGAGAGAACAAAATACTGGTATTTTAATTTTTGTAATTTTACTGGCAAAAAAACTCATCAGTATGAGGGTGGACACTTGTAACAGCCAAGAAATTGATATAAACCAACCAAGCTCAACCTTCAGTTGATAATGCTGAATCATAACCCACGCAAGCAATATTCCGAAAGCACGACATGAAGATGTAAAAATAACATCAGCGAACTGATATAAGTAAAAATTTTTATGCTTCATTGTCCTTCCCACTCTGAAATTTTTTCCAGGTCTCATCAAAGATGACTGCAGCATTCATAGCCCTAGTAAAACCAGAAAAAACAGCATTTTGAATAAGAATTTCCTGCATGTCTTCTCTAGAAAACCCAAGCCTATAAGCAGCATAACCTTGGAATGACAGTTGCCTTTCTGCACCTCCAACAGCAATCAAAGCTGATATTGTTGCTATGTGCCGTTCTCTAGTGGTTAAAACTCCTCTCTGATAGGCATCTTGATAAATACTTTTGATCAACCGCTCAACCAGTTCAGGTGCAATCGGGTACAGATCTTCTTGTAAGCGTCTAACAGAATCTCCATTAAACTCTGTCATTAAATCAATCGTTTTTTGGTCAAGAGAGTCAATGAACTTCATCTAATACCGCCTCTATTTCCGCATTGCAATTTTTAATGAAAGTAATTCCTAGAGGTGTGAGGTGACCATGACTAGTTATAACATCATAACAACCTTTGAATTGTTCAACACTTATGTTGAAATGATAAAGCGCTTTAGCATCGCTCGGATTTAACTTTAAGACCCTACTAAAGAAGCAAGCTATTCTATATAAAACAAAGGCAGCATGATAAATTCCATTCATAGTTCTTAAACCAGTCCTAAGCGGAGATGGAAAGCGTTCAGTATCTTTATTTAAAACAATTTCATCGACAGTCATGATTGAAAGCAAAACCTGATGGGCAGACTCGTGAATTATCTTATCCACAAGAAAATACAAGTCCTTAACACAGGTTTCCTTATTTATAAAAACAGTCCCCAACTTATTAAAGTCACTACCAGAATATACGATGTGACCATTGTTTTCATTGGCACTAAAAACAAAAAATTCATCTACAATCTCTTGTATTTCAAGATACAACTCAGGATCTACATCAAGAATTAAACTAAAAGCCTCATCTAAGCCAACCTTAATTAAATCATCATATTCAGACATGACGTCAATATATTGAAAACTATACACATCATCATTTGTTTTTGAAAAAAAATCAAAAACTCCTTCTGGAAGGTTATCCTTTCTACCTATTATCACCTTCTCATTTTTATCTAGCTCAAGTTTTGCGATTAAACTAAAACAGTTCTTAATCCTGTCTAATTCCTGTCTCTCAATCCCTTTGCAGATTTCTTTAACTGCGTAAAATAAAAAACCGCTCGAATATTTTTTTGACTCAGCCAGTGAAATGAATTCTTCAACTTTAAAATATGTGTTCTTATCAAGAACATCATCACAAACATATAATACATACTTTAAAGATGATATCAGATTATCTCGTGTTAATTCTTTTAGCCGCTTAGATTGTACATGGTCTGGTGTATGTGATAGTTGCATTATACTCACCTTTTATTTTAAGTAGATAAGCAACTTGTTGTTGCTTATCTACTTGTACTTTTACTACTTTGTGCCGATCGTCATGATATTAAGGCAGGTTGATTTGTTCTTCAGAGTGATGATTTTTGTAGCATCGAATTTCTTAAGCATTTTGATATCCTTATTAAAATTAAATGTTGCTGAATTGCAACAATTTGAAGTTACCAAATGACCCCAACCAAGATCAACCCTTTTTGTTAAAAAAATGATATCAATGTGTTTCTCGGTTGTTTTGTTGGGCGGAAAATCGGACCTAGGGTCAATAGAGTAGATATCTGAGCCAACAAAAAGTGGTTAATGCTGACAGAAGGTGAACAATAGAAAAAAGGAATCTGCTATCCCACGCAAGGCCAGTGCTGGCGCGGATAGCAGAACCATCCAAATGGAAATAGTTAGGTGGGTACTAACGCGCCCCCAGTCCTTTCAGTACCAACTGCCTTCCCTCTGGCGTCAGTGACCCCATCAGGCTCAGTACCAGCTGATTGGTGGTCTTGGCCGAGGGGCTTAGGGTATGGGCGAACGACAGTGTGGCCACCCAGCTGTGGCCACACTCGGCATCAGTGCACTGGCAGTAGAGATCCGAGACATCATCGCTCAGTCGGTTGGTCTTGGTAATGCGGCCCCGCTGGCCACACACTTTGCAATAAACCCGCATTACGCCCCCTTTTCTATCCAAATCAACAGCCTATCTTGCCATAGCGAACACTGTTTGTTTATACAGTTGAACCGATATTCTCCCGAAAATCGACCCAGAGGGAGCGAGGGAGTCCCGCGCTGTTGATGGCATCCTGGATTAGCTCACACAGCGGCAGCACCTCGTTACGGGCATAGGTCGCATCGTACTTCTCGGGATCCCCTAGCCCTCCCCCGCCATTGGTCGGAATGATACCGGCCAGCGCTGCCGGAAAGCGGTGACTGGTCAATACATCCTGAGCGGTGATCCCCTTGATGGCCGCGAACTCGTCCTTGGTGGCAATATCCCCCACAGGGATCAGCTTGATGCCATCGGGCTTGCCGTCCGGGATGTTGACGAACATGGAGCGGAAATTCCCCACCCCCTTGCTGCTGGCGATCATCTCCTTCATCTCTTCCTCGGTATCGTCGTCCATGTTCGGGTCGGTGGCGTAGAAGATGAAGCCCATGTGGGCGCCGTTGAGGAAGTATTTGCGCCGAAACAGGGTGGCGTCCTGGTTGAGCAAGGCCGACTGCAGGCCACCCAGGTAATCTGGCATGCCATAGACCTGCTGCTCAGGATCGTACTGGGCCAGCCAGATGACATCCTCAGTCCGATATATCAGACTCGGCTTGCCCTGCTGCAGGTAGACAAAGCAGCCATCCTCACGCCGGCGCAGGTAGACGCTGGAAAGCGGATGTAGCCCCACAACTTGGCCAAAGCCATTGCGCAGCTTGAGCAGCCCCGCGTCCCCGAACTGCAGGTAGTTGTGCACGAACGCGGTGATGGTGGCGCGCTGATTGGTAAAGCGCCCCGCCACCATATTGCGGCGCGCCATCAGGATGGCACCGTGGTGAGCGTTGGCCCTGGCCACCTTGGCCAGCCCCTTGCGCTCGATGGGGGGCTGGTAGTACTCGCCATAGGGGTTGTAAAACACCCCGGTGTAATCAGTCATCCAGGCCGTGGGGTCGATGGCCTCCGGCATGCTGAACGCCACCGCGCTCTTTGCTGGAGTGGCCACCCGGGCCGGTTGGGGTTTGTGTCGCTTGGTCATGCTGCCTTTCTCTCCTGGCTGGTTGCCCAGGTGGATTTACGTTTGCGAGTGGTATCGAGCGGCTCGTTGGCCACGGCGTGAGCGATGGCAAAAAACACGTCTGCGTGTCCGGTCACATTGTCCCGAGCTGCCCGGAACGTCATCTGACCGCCGCCGGTGGTGCTGCGCTTGATGGCGAGGAACGCGAGCGGAATATCCCGATCTGCGCTGTTCCACTCGATGCGGTTTGCCTCCACCACGTCGATCATCTTGAGCACCAGCCGCGATTTGCTCTCGATGCTGTAGTTGATGGGGTGGCATATGCCTTTGAAGGTGGGCTTCAAGAGGTCATAGACCCCGGCGCCAATGCCGGAAACATCGACCCCGAGATAGGTGATCCGGAATTTCTTGGCGATGCGCTCGATCTCCTGCGCCTGGTACTGGAAGTTGAGCCCGCGCCAGTAGTGCTTCTCCAGCACTCGAAAGCGCTCACCGGCGACCATCGGCGGTGCGACCACCACCAGAGTGGCGTTGTCGCGAGTACGGCTCGGGTCGTAGCCCAGCCACACCTCGCGCCGGCCAAACGGCTCAGGCCGCCCGGGCTTGTAATCCTCCCACCGGCTGGGGTCTACCCCGGCCCGCTCCATATCCTGGAACTTGAACACCGACAGCGCATCATCGATAAACCGGCACATGTAGAGCCTGTCGAACACCTCCTCCGGGTACTCGTCTTTCAGCTCCTCGATGTCGATGAGGTTACAGCCAAGGCGAATGGCATCCTCGATGGTGATAACGTATCGCCACTGCCGATCCGGGCAGACGCGGCCACCATCGCGCAGGTCATGTTCGCCCGGGAAGTCGATAGCCACCCGGCTCGGGCGTTGCCCCTTCCAGCGCTCCCCGGTCCAGAACCGATAGGCCTCATGCACCTTGCTCGATGGCGTCGAGAAGTAGGTCTTGCGCCAGCGGGATTGAGTCGCCATGGCGCTGGCGACGTCGGAGAGCTTCTCGAAATTGGGGATCCAGAAATACTCGTCGATATAGACGTTGCCGGAGCGGGACTGGGCGCTGTTGGAGTTGGTCGAGCAAAAGTGCAGTTCGGCCCCGTTCGACAGGACGATGGGGTTACCAGTCAGGGTGACGCCGAGGAAGGTCTGGGCAATCTTGCAGATGTAGGAGCGAAACACCTCGGCCTGGGCGCGGGTGGCGGACAGGAATATCTGGTTGCCGCCGGTCAGCACCGCATCTTCCAGCGCCTCGCCGGCGAAGTAGTAGGTCATGCCGATCTGGCGGGATTTGAGGATGTTGCGGGTACGCGGTAGCGTCGGGTCGTTCTTCGCCTCCCGGCAGCGCAACTGATAGCCAAATAGGGTACCCAGCCACTCGGCAAAGTCATCGGCCGTCAGGTGGCTGACCTCGTTCTTGCACTTCTTGCCGCCCTTGCGGCCACCATCCTGGCCACCCCGCCCCCGTGGGGTTCGCTGCGGGGCGGGTTCCTCTCCTACTTCACGTTGGGCCTTGATGGCCTGCTGGCGCTCGGCCCACTTGATGGCCTTCTCTTTGAGGCTGACATGGTGGCCGATAAGTCGGTCCAGTTCGTCCAGCTCAGCGCTGGTTTTCTTCTCCCGCCCGAGCAGCGACTGCACCCGGCGGGCAATGGCATCCTCCACCGCCTCTTCGGTCAGCAGATCGCGCCAACCGTACTTCTCGGCCCAAAAGTAGACCACACGGCAGGAGTTGAGCCCCAGTTCGTCCTTGATCTCCTGGGGTGTCCATCGTTTAAGGTAGAGTCCCCGCGCGGCATTGCGGATCTCTTCGGGATACGCCACGGCGCCTCCATCAGGTGAATGATGGCGCCATCATAGCCAGCCCCTCCCCTTGCTTATCTCACTGATGTTCCACGCAATTCGGATATCTGCCAGATCCGAATCGCCACGAACACAACTGGATGAAACCCCCTTGCTGACCCGATAGCCTGACCCCGCATCTATTGGGAGCAGGCATGAACGAATCAACCTTGAGAACTGGCTGGGTCTGTATCGCCACCGAAGGCAAAGCGGTGGATGGGCGGGATATTACCCGCGACTGGCTCACCGACATGGCCGAGACCTACGATCCGACCTATTACACCGCCGTCATCTGGCCGGAGCACGACCGCTGGTCCAGCTATGGCACGGTGCAGGCGCTCAAGACCGAAGAGGTGGATGGCAAGCTCAAACTGTTCGCCATCCTCTGCCCGAATCGCGATCTTATCTACTACAACCAGAACGGCCAGTATCAGTTCTGCTCCATCGAACCCTTCGAGAACTTCGCCGATCTGGGGCGTACCTACCTGCTGGGCCTCGGTGTCACCGACGAGCCTGCCAGCACCGGGACCACCCATCTCAAGTTCAGCAACAGCAACAAGGGACAGGCCGTTGGCACCAGCGAGCCGCTGGACCTCTCCATGTTCAAGCTACCCAAGCACGAGAAGGCCGATGGCCTGATCGCCAAGTTTTTCAGCTTCCTGGCCAGCCATGGCGAGCAAGCGCCCACGACTCCCCCCAGCCAACCCGAGGATGAGGAAATGAAACCAGAACAGTTCGATCAGATGCTGGGGGCCCTCAACGGCCTTGGCACCAAGATCGATGCCTTCAGCGCCAAGCTGGACGCCAAACCGGCCACCGACGACACCACCCAACCGGTCACCGAGCCCGCCAAGGTGGACGAGCAACCCGGCATCACCACCGAGCAGTTCAGCAAGCTGGAACAGACCCTAGCCAGCCTGACCGACAAGTTCGGCGAGCTGAACAGCAAGATCGACCAGTTCTCTGTCGAGAAGCCGGGCCAGCGCCCGGGCGCCCTCGGCGGTGACGATACCCCCGCAGTCTATTAAGGAGCGACCGTGAGCCAGACCCTTACCGTCCAGGCCATGCAGCGCCTGGAGCAATACAGCAACGCCCTGGCCAAGGCCTACGGCATCCCCGTCAACGCGCTGGCCAAGCAGTTCAGCGTCACCGGTCCGGTGGAAACCGGCCTGCGCGCTGCGCTGCTCGCCTCCGTCGAGTTCCTCGGCCTTATCACCTGCCTCGACGTAGACCAGATCAAGGGCCAGGTAGTGCAAGTGGGCATCGGCAAGCTGTTTACCGGCCGCAAGAAGGATGGCCGCTTTAACGGCAAGATCGGCGTCGCCGGCAACACCTACGATCTGAACGAGACTGATTCCTGTGCCTCGCTCGACTGGGCCACCCTGTGCGTCTGGGCCAACGCCGGCAGCGAGGGCGAGTTCCTGCGCCTGGTGGGCGATTTCATCAACAAGGCGTTTGCCCTGGACATGCTGCGCGTCGGCTGGAACGGCGTGGAAGCGGCCGACGACACCGACCCGACCGCCCATCCGCTGGGTGAAGACGTCAACAAAGGCTGGCACCAGCTGGCCCGCGAGTGGAACGACGGCAGCCAGATCATCAAGGCCGATGACGGCCAAAAGATTTACTTCGACCCGAACGGCCAGGGGAACTACAAGACCCTGGACGAAATGGCCTCAGACCTTATCAACAACACCATCGATCCGCTGTTTCGCCAGGACCCGCGCCTGGTCGTGCTGGTCGGTACCGATCTGGTGGCCTCGGCTCAAGCCAAGCTCTACAGCGAAGCGACCAAACCGACCGAGCAGATCGCCGCCCAGAAGCTGGCCGAGTCCATCGCCGGGCGCAAGGCCTACATCCCGCCCTTCTTCCCGGGCAAGCGGATGGTGGTCACCACCCTCGACAACCTGCACATCTACACCCAGCGCGGCACCCGCAAGCGCAAGGCCGACGATAACCAGGACAAGAAGTGCTTCGATAACCAGTACTGGCGGATGGAAGGCTACGCCATCGGTGAGTATCTGGCCTATGGCGGCTTTGAAGAGGCCGACATCGAGATTGGTGCCGATCCGGCAGTGGTTGCGGCAGCGGCTGAGGCTGCAGCCAAGAAAAAAGATGCTGCAGAGCAGCAAGGCTAAGCCATGAGTTCACCGGGTCAACGCCACAAGCAACGGGTACAAGCCATGAAGGGGGCCGCGCAAGCCGCCTGCACGGGCATGGCCACCGGCGCGGTGGCGGACAGCCTGCACCTGCAGATGATTGCCCTGGAGCAGGACATCGTGCGGCTGCGCAAGCTGGCCCGCATTGGCGACCGGGTGAACATGAAGCGCAGCGAGCTGATGCCCAAATACCGCCCCTATGTGGAGCGTTATCTGGTGAGCGTCGCCAAGTCCGGCCAGCCCTATCAGAACGAGCTGTTTCAGCTGCTCACCGTCTGGGCCTTCGATGTCGGGGATTTCGACACCGGCATCGCCTGGGCCGAACTTGCCATTGCTCAAGGCCAGCGCACCCCGAGCAATATCAAGCGGGACTGGGCCCACTTTGTGGCCGACACCGTGCTGGAGTGGGCCGAGAAGCAAGCGGCCGAAGGCCATGCGGTCGAGCCCTGGTTCTCCCGGGTGTTCGACAAGGTACGCAATGACTGGCGCCTTAACGAGAAGCTCACCGCCAAGTGGTTCAAGGCCGCGGGCTGTCTGCTGCTACGTGACCAGGACGGCCACCCACGGCCGAGCGCCGTGGGGGACTCCGCCACGCTGGATCAGGCCGACCACTGGCTGGCCCAGGCAGAGAAGCTGCACAGCAAGGTGGGAGTTAACACCCTACGCCAGAAGATTGCCATGCGCCTGCGGGTGCTCAATCCCGAATAACCAACCGACTCTCCGCGCCGTCGCACCCCGGCGCGAATGCCATGGAACGCTTTTGGTGAATCCAGCGGCAATTGCGTGGCAACAGGGGTGCACCTATTCAACCAGCGAGGTCACTGATGTTTGCAGGCAAGGATATCGACTACAGCGCCGCCACTATCCGCAATGACGGGTTCTGGCCCGATGTGGCCGTGGCCGATTTTGAGCGCCGCCGTGCCTTGCCTGCCGACCTTGACCCGCAAACCACTGGCGCCGCGCTACTGGCGGCCATCTCGGAAATCAACCTGCAACTGGCGATGCGCCAGGCTGCGCTGATGGCCGAGGGCTATGCCAGTGCCGCCGAGGTACCGGGGCCAAGCCTTGAAGGTGGCACTAATGCGCTAACCGAGCAGTATCTGGCCGCCGTGTTCGCCCGCGCCAAGGCTGCCCTCTTGCCGGAGTACGCCAGCGTCACCGAACGGCCGGCTGCCAACAACCTGGCCGAGCGGGCACCGGAGCAACGGGCCCAACTGCTGGCCGAGAGTCAGCAGCTGGTGCGCAGCATCAAGGGCAAACACCGGGCGGGGGTCTCGTTGATATGAGTAAGGAGATGAGTGAACAGCAGGCCCAGGGCTATTTCCTGCACGCCCTCCACGCCGAGCTCAACCGGGTGCTGCCGGCCAAGTGCCGTAAGTCCCTCGACAGCTGGATGGAGAACGGAACGATCCGCCTCGAATCCCGCAACATGGGCCCGACCGGCGTAGACGTGGCCTGGCTCACCTATCAGGCGGTGTTCATCGTTGAGCAACTGCCCTTTCGCGAGCTGGATCCTGCCATCGTGCTGGCCGCGGTGGCCGCCTGGGTGCAGGAGCACGACTCGTTTCGCGAACAGTTTGAGCTGGCCGACCCGGAATACGCGGTGACCCCGAACGATGAGAGGAGCGCCGATCTCGAGATCCAGCTCGCCTTTACCGAGCCGCTGCGCCTTATTGAACACCCGAGCGGCCCTATCAACTGGCTCGGCAAGTGCTGGCAAGTGGCGCCCTATGAGATCTGGGTGGCCGACCACATCGACATGAACGTCAGTGATACCGGCCATCACCAGGTAGGTGGCCCGGCATGATCACCATCACCCTGGATGCCCGCCGCAGCCAGGACCAGCTCAACTTGCTGGCCCTGCCGCCCCAGAAGCGCAAGCGCCTGGTGTGGCGCGCCGCGGCCGAGCTCAAAAAGCTGGCGGCCCGTCATGTACGTCAGCAACAAAACCCCAACGGCCAGCCCTGGGCGCCGCGCAAGCGAGGCAAAAGCAAGATGCTGCGCGGCCTGCCCAAGCTGCTGGAGATCCACGCCCCCAGTCAGGACGTGGCCGAGCTCGGGTTCAAACGGGGGACGATGAACGCCCATGCCGGGGTTATCGCCAACACCCACCAGAAGGGACACACCTATCAGGTGACCGCGGCCAGCCGGCGCCGCATTGCCCCCAGTGAAGGCGGTAAGCAAAAACCGGCGACCAAGGCGCAGGCCCGCAAGCTGCGCGAGCTCGGGTTCAAGCGCCCGGGGACGCGCAAGGGGTCATACCGCTCGGCGTCGCTTGGCTGGATCACCGGCAATCTCAACTACGCCCAGGCGGGATTGCTCATCAGGAAGCTCAAGGATGAACCGGTGAAAACACGCTGGGAGATTGAGCTCCCTGCCCGCCCGTTCCTCGGCGCCAACGCCAAACAACGGGAGCAAGCCTTTGCCCGCGCCCTGCAGAGCATCGACTACGGCTGGGACGTCAACAAGCAAGAGATGAAGGGGAAATAACGCCATGTGGCCTTATGTACAGATCAACAACTTGAACCAGATGCAGGGGCCTGTGACACAAGTCGAGCGCCACCTGCTGTTTGTCGGCACGGCGCCAAGCAATACCGGCAAGCTGCTCTCCCTCAATACCCAGAGCGACTTTGACCAGCTGCTGGGCGCCGCTGACTGCGAGCTCAAAACCAACCTGCAGGCCGCCATGGCCAACGCCGGCCAGAACTGGACGGCGGCCGCTTATGTGCAGCCCACCGACATGGACTGGACAGATGCCGTCCGTGAAGCCCAGAAGACCCAATCCTTTGAAGGGGTGGTGGTGCTGGGGCAGGAGTGGGACGAGGCGAAGATCAACGCCGCCCACGCGCTGAACCAGGAGCTGATCGCCAAGTGGGGTCGCTGGCAGTTCATGCTGCTGGCGGTCGCGGGGATCAATGCTGCCGAGCAGGATGGCCAGAGCTGGAGCGACTACGAGGCCGCCCTGGTCACCCTGCAAGATGGCATCAAGGCCGAATCCGTCACCCTGCTGCCGCAGCTGTGGCCCAACCTGGCCGGCGCCTATGCCGGACGCCTGTGCAACCGGGCGGTGAGCATTGCCGATACCCCGTGCCGGGTCAAAACCGGCGCCCTGGTGGGCCTTGGCAACAAACCCAAGGACAAAGACGGGGTCGAGTTGCCGCTCGCCACCCTGCAAACCCTGGAGCAGAACCGCTTCTCGGTGCCGATGTGGTACCCGGACTATGACGGCATCTATTGGGCCGATGGCCGCACCCTGGACGCCGAGGGCGGTGACTACCAGGTGATCGAAAACCTGCGGGTGGCCTACAAGGTGGCGCGCCAGATGCGGGTTCGCGCCATCGCCCGTATCGGCGATCGCTCGTTCAACTCCACCCCGGGCAGCACGGCCGCCGCCATCCTCTACTTTGGCAAAGACCTGCGCGAGATGGCCAGGACCACCACCATCAACGGCCAGCCGTTCCCGGGTGAGATCACCTCCCCCCGGGATGGCGATATCGCTATCCAGTGGACCGACAAAAACCACGTCTCCATCTACGTGGTGATCCGCACCGTGGACTGCCCCAAGGGGATCACCATCAACATCATGCTCGATCTGAGCCTCACCAATGGGGAGGGCTAAGCCATGACC
This sequence comes from Aeromonas sp. 600724, assembly GCF_049175135.1. Taxonomy (NCBI): domain Bacteria; kingdom Pseudomonadati; phylum Pseudomonadota; class Gammaproteobacteria; order Aeromonadales; family Aeromonadaceae; genus Aeromonas; species Aeromonas sp. 600724. The sequence continues at coordinate 186,993 of NZ_JAAKUM010000004.1, forward strand.
AGACGCATTTCAGGCCAGAGCTTCGACATTGAACTGCTGGGCACCATGGTGCACGTCGAGAAGGCCAGCCTCACCATCACCGACAGCAGCGCCGTGGCGCAGACCCGTGGCATCCCTGACGGCTTTGTGGATGGCGAGGTATCGGCCGAGTGCGAGTTCGAGCTCGATGCCAAGAACTTCAAGCTGCTGAGCGATGCTGCCAAACGGGCCGGCAGCTGGCGCGGGCTGAAGCCGGACGATGTGCTGTTCTACGCCGACACCGGCGACGAAACCATGAAGGTGGAGGCCTTCGGGGTGAAGCTGCAGATCGCCGACCTGCTCGACATCGATCCCAAAGGGGGCAGCAAGGGAGTGCACAAGCTCAAGGGCATCGTCACCTCCCCCGACTTCGTTCACATCAATGGCGTGCCGTACCTCTCGGATGACGACACTCGCCACCTCAAAGGGTAAGGGGGCCAGATGGACGATATCGACCGCGCAAACAACCACGCCGCCCGGATGCTGGATGTTTATCTGGCCAACCAGGTGGGCAAAGGACGCTCCCGGGGAGAGAGCCGGCACAACTGCGAAGAGTGCGGCGACCCCATCCCGGCAGCACGCCGTCAACATGTGCCGGGGGTGCGGCTGTGCGTCCCCTGCCAAACACGGTTTGAACACCTGAACCGTTAATCAGAGCAATGGACATGAACGCCATGCCCCATAAAGACCCCACTCTCTGGGCCCTGCTACTGGCCTGGTTGATGGACAACATGCCCACCGTCTATGGCACTGCGTTAGCAGTATTAACGGCTTGGCTACGCATCACCTATGGCGGTGGCAGTGGTCGCCGCAGGCTCCTGGAGTCCGTTTTGTGCGGGGCCATCACCTTGGCATTTATCAGTGCCTTTGGCTGGTTCGGGATCCCTGGAGAGGCGGCAGGATTTGTCGGCGGCATGGTTGGCCTTATCGGTGTTGAGACCATTCGCGGCCTTGCCGAGCGGTGGCTCAACGCCAAATTACCGAAGGAGTGAACAGACGTGATGACTGATCAAATGCATATCCACAAAATCAACGACCGCATCAAGCTGGTGAATGCGGATTCGCTGGTTTACCTGAAAACCATGCCCTCTCACAGCCTGGATCTGGTAGCGGTAGACCCGCCCTACTTCCGGGTAAAAGATCTGGACTGGGATAACCAGTGGCCAGACGTCACGGCCTACCTGGATTGGCTGGAACAGTGTGTGATCGAGTTTGCCCGCATCCTCAAGCCAAACGGATCGCTCTATCTGTTTTGCAGCCCCGGACTCAATGCCGATATCGAACTCTTGGTACGCAAACACTTCAAGGTATTGAGCCACATCGTCTGGGCCAAACCCTCGGGGGTGTGGAATCGCACGGACAAATCCGCCCTGCGCAATTTCTGGCCCGCCAGTGAACGCATCATTTTTGCCGAGCAGCTGGACGCCCATGGCATGACGCAACAAAGCGGCTACCGCCAGGCCTGCCAGACGCTGCGTGTTCAGGTGATGCAGCCGCTGATCGACTATTTCCAACAAGCCAAAGCGGCCTGTGGCATCTCCAACAAGGAGATCGACCAAGCAATGGGGTGCCAGATGGCCGGGCACTGGTTCGGTCGCAGCCAGTGGAGCCTGCCAAGCGAAGCACAATACGCCCGCTTGCAAGCCCTGTTCGCCAAGAAGGCTGACGCCCTTTGCCGGCCTCATCATCAACTCAAAGAGACCTATCAGGGATTGCATCGCACCTACCAAACCCTGGTAGCCAGTTATGACCAGCTGAAGGCCGAGTATGAGCGACTGCGCCGCCCTTTCAGCGTCACCAAGGATGTCCCCTTTACAGATGTCTGGTCTTACCCCTCGGTGCAAGCCTACCCCGGGAAGCACCCGTGCGAAAAACCCGCCGCCATGATGGAGCACATTGTGCGCACCAGCAGCCGGCCGGGTGATGTGGTCGGTGACTTCTTTATGGGATCGGGGGCTACCGGCAAGGCTGCCTGGCGGCTTGGCCGCCGTTTCGTCGGCGTGGAGCTGGAAACCCCGAGGTTTTCCCAAACATGCCGGGAGTTTCAGACCCTTATCAGTCAGGAGGAAAAACACCATGCCACGCAGTAACTGCCACCCGCAGGTAGCCGCGTTTCTCGACATGATTGCCTATGCCGAAGGCACCAAAGGCCGGGGCGATGACGGGTACAACAAGCTGGTCAATCCGGCGGGGTTCTTTGAGAGCTATGCCACCCACCCGAACGTGCTGGTGCAGGTCAACAAGACCCTGAGCAGCACCGCGGCCGGCCGCTATCAGTTCCTGTCAAAGCACTGGGCCCACTACCGCGACCAGCTTAGTCTGCCGAACTTTGGCCCCGAGTCACAAGACACCTGGGCTATCCAGCTTATTCGCGAACGCAGGGCGCTGGACGATGTGCTTAAAGGGCGCATCCGCGAGGCGGTGGCCAAGTGCGCCAACATCTGGGCCAGCCTGCCGGGCGCCGGTTACGGTCAGCGCGAGCACCAGCTGGCTGACCTGCTGGCCAAATTCACCGAGTTCGGCGGGGTGCTGGCATGAGCACCTTCAAGGCACTGCTCTCCAATGTGCTGTTGGTCCTGGTGCTGGTGATGGGCGCCGCCCTGTTTCTTGGCAACCGGATGCTGGAGAGCCGCAGCAAGGCGCTCGCCACCGCCAACGAGACCATCAACACCCTGCAGCAGACCAACCAGCTGCAGGCCAGCCAGCTGGCGACGCTGCAGCGCGACGCCGCGGGGCTGCGCAAGTTGCTGGGCACCCAGAACGCCGCCCTGGCCGAGCTCGACCAACAACAGAGGAAGACCGCCGATGAACTGCAACAAGCGCTGGCCACGCCGCCGGCGGGCCGCCCGGACTGCGCTCGCGAGCCTCTGCCTGATGCTGCTTTGCGCCTGCTCCAGCCAGCCCCAAACCCTGGTGCAAACGCAGGTGGTAAAGCGGCTACCGCCGCCGGGGCTGGTGCCCCACTGCCCGGAGCCTGATTTCACGGGGACAACCTACGGTGACGCCGTGCGGTTTATCCCCACCCTGCAGATGGCGCTGCGCCGCTGCCAAACCCAACTCGATACCCTGAACCATTGGATTGAACAAGAGGAAACCACCCCATGACCACACCCATCATCACCCTGGACGTCGCCGGCAAAGAGCTGAAATTCGCCCCCACCATGGTGGCCTACAACGGCTTTATCAACGACATGATGCCGAGCGACAAGGTGGCACCGGCCCACAACTACCTGAAAAAGATCGTCTGCCAGGAGAGCAAAGAGGCGCTCGATGAGCTGCTCAAACGCCCGGGCGCGGCGCTGCAGTTGACGGGCGCCATTAACCAGCAGTTCGCCCCCGATCTGGAGATCACCGTAAAAAACTGACGGCGCGCGCCGAGGCTATCGAGCGCAATCACCTGGAGCAGGCGCTGGCGCTGCGGCGCCACTACCTGCCCCATGACGATGACGACATCGACAGCCTGGCCCGCGCCCTCTGGTTAGACCGACACGCCCGGGAGTCCCACGCCGCTGCAGTGGCTGAGGGCATCGCCAACGCATTCAACGGATAACGACCTATGGCCTGGATGGAAAAATTGATGATGCAGGTGGCTTTGGTGGATCAGGTCACCAAGCCCCTTGCTGGCATCAATGCCCAGATGGACAAGGTCAGCAAGGCCGGCCGTCAGGGCTGGAGCAGCATGGCAATGGGGGCCACCACGGTGGCCGCCGGCGGCATAGCGATCCAGTCTGCCCTAGGTCCTGCCATCGAGATGGACAGGGCGCTGGGGGAAGTGGCCTCTCTCGATGTGCAAAAGGAGGTGCTCGGGGCGCTCGGCCGCGAGGCGTTGAAGCTCTCTCTCCAGTACGGGGAATCGGCCACCGAGATTGTCCGCTCCTCCTACGATATCCAGTCGGCGATTGCGGGGCTGGAGGGTAACGAACTGCCCACCTTCACCCGCGCCTCGACCACCCTAGCCAAGGCAACCAAGGCCGACGCCGCCACCATCACCAACTACATGGGCACCATGTACGGCATCTTCGAGCAGCAGGCCAAGCAGATGGGCAAGGCCAACTGGGTGGAAGACTTGGCAGGCAAAACAGCCGCAGCAGTGCAGATGTTCAAAACCACCGGCCAGGGGATGGCTGACGCCTTCGGAGCCATCGGCGCCAACGCCACCGCCGCCGGCATCGCGATGGATGAGCAGTTCGCGGTGCTCGGCCAGTTGCAGGCCACCATGAGCGGCGGCGAGGCGGGCACCAAGTTCAAGGCATTTCTGGCGGGTGTCGGCAATGCCCAGAAGGCGCTCGGCATCCAGTTCACCGATGCCGCAGGCAACATGCTGCCGGTGCTCACCATGCTGGACATGCTCAAGGCCCGCTATGGCGACACCCTGAGCGTGGCCGAAGGGGACGAGCTCAAGAAGGCATTCGGCTCGGATGAGGCGGTCAGCATGATCAAGCTCCTGATGACCAACACCAAGGCGCTCGCCACCAACATCAATGCGCTTGCCAATACCCACGGCATGGGCAAGGCCGAGCAGATGGCCGCCGCCATGACTGACCAATGGCAGCGGGTCGAGCAAGCCTGGTTTGCCATCCGCGCCGCCGCGTTTGGGGTGGTGCTGCCCGCCATCAACGCCGTGATGAGCATCTTTGCCGATGGTGCCAACGAGGTGCTGCGCTGGACGCATCTTTTCCCGAACCTGACCAAGGTCATCAGCTATGCCCTGCTGGCCATCGTGGGGTTGAGCATGGTCACCGGCACCTGGATGCTGATCGCAGGGCTGGCCAAGCTGGCCACCCTGGGGCTTGGTATCGCCTGGTCCATCATCACCGCCCCGCTCGCCCTGCTCAATGCTGGGATGGCGACCTTTCGCGCCATCCTGCTGGCGGTCAACATCGCCATGTATGCCAACCCTGTGGGACTGATCGTAGCGGGTATCGTGCTGCTGATCGGTGCCGTGGCGGTGGCTATCTACTACTGGGACGACCTGAAAAAGAGCATGGCCGACTGGAGCGTGTTCAAACTGCTCGGGCAGGCGGTGGATTGGCTGGTCGAGAAGCTGAACATGATCCCGGGCGTCAATATCGAGATGGGCAGCATGCCGGATCTCAACTTGCCCAATCAGGAGAACATCAACGCTCCCCTCGCCCGCTTTAGCCAGGGTAGCCAAAGCCGGGTACCGGCTGGCGGGCTGGGTCAGCAGTTGATCCAGGCCAACGCGGCCGCAACCACCGCCAACCAGAAGCCGCCCAAGTACCTGAGCATCGGGGAGGTTCATATGCACAACCAGAACCCGATGACCCCTGAGCAGATGGCCGAGAACGCCTGGCTGGAGACCCCGTGATGAGAGACGCCAAGTACATCGACATTTTGGTGGTGAACGGCGCCTGGCAGCTCGATGCCGGCGGCCAGCCGCGATACACCCAGGACCGCCACAGCATCGGCCAGGATATCAAGCACCGGATCATGGAGTCCGGGCTGGCCCGCAAGCTCATCGGCGAGCGCAGCCCCACCCTGCGCGCCGATGTGATGACCGAGATCGAGCTGCTGGTTGAGAACGACGAGCGACTGGTGCCCGGCACCATCGTGTTCCGCGAAGAAGCCCCCGAACGAGTGCTGGTCACCGCCCGCACCTATGAATTTGGCGATCTGGAGGTAACCCTGTGAACCTGCGCCCCAACGTGGATTTTATGGCCCTGCTGGCCGAGACCGGTGTGCCGACCACCGAGCAGGCCATGGAGGCTGAGCTTAAAAAAGAGGTCGAGGCCGCCGGCTCCCTTATCACCAACGACAGCGATGTGAGCCCCTTCTGGCGACTGGTGCGCGGCGTGGTGATCACCCCGGCGCTCTGGCTTATCCGCACCCTCCTGGCTGGCCATGTGCTGCCCAACACCTTTGCTGCCACTGCCACCGATGCCTATCTCGACCTCAAGGCGTGGGATGTGGACTTGACCCGCAAGGGCGCCCAGAAGACCCGCGGGGTGATCAATTTCGTCAAAGCTAATCCGAGCGAAGCGGTCACCATCCCGGCCGATATCTGGGTCAGTACCGAGCGCATCAACGGCACCATCTACCGGGTCAAACCGCTGCAAGCGGTGGTGAGCCCGGCCGGTGAAGCGGTGGCCCGAGTGGTGTGCGAGGCCGAGTTCGCGGGTGCGGCCTGGAATCTGGCCCCGGGCTATTACAACCTGCTGAGCGAACCGGTCACCGGCATCCTGTCGGCCCGCAACGATGACAAGGAGTGGATAACCACCCAGGGTGCCGATGCCGAGAGCAATGACGCGCTGGGGCTGCGTATTCAGAACCAGTTCTCAGCGGTGGGCCGCTATCATATCGACGCGATTTACCGCTCGATGCTGGCAAGCGTCGCCGGCATTCGCGCCGATCACATCTTCTTCGAGCATGACGCGCCACGGGGCCCCGGTACCGCCAACGCCTACATCCTGCTGGAGGTGGGCGCCACCCCGACCAGCCTGATTGCCCAGCTTAACGACTATGTGGGCCGCCAGGGCAACCACGGCCACGGCGATGACCTGTTCGTGATGGCCATGCCCGAGACCCAGCACAGCCTCACGCTGGAGCTGTGGCCGGTGACTAACCTCACCGACGAGCAGAAAGCGGCCCTCAAGCAAGGCGCTGAATCCCTGGTCAAAGCGGCGTTTCGTCAGTCGGGGGATTTTCCAACCGTTACCCGCACTTGGCCGCGCTCACGCTTTTCGCTCTCACAGCTGACCCGCGAGCTGCACAGCCAGTTTCCGCAGCTGCAGAGCCTCAAGTTTGCACAAGATGACATTGTCTCGGGGCTGGCCATCCCGCGCCTGAACACGCTGGAGGTGACCCTCTATGACTAACCTGACCCCGCTTGAACACAATAGCCAAGCGCCGCGGCTCCCCGATGCCAACGCCCCCTGGTGGGAGGATGGCTACACCATCAGCCCGGCCCACGCCGAGCCCGGGTTTCTGGCCAAGGGCATCAACGCCTTCTGGCAACAGCTCAAGGGGTGGCTGTTGCTACCGCTAGCCCAGCAAGACCCCCTCACCTGCTCGGAATCCCTGCTGGCGCTGCTCGCCTGGGAGCGGGACATCAGCCGCTTTAATGGCGAGCCGCTGCCGCTCTTTCGCAAGCGGGTCAAGTTCGCCTTTGTGAATGCTAGGGACGCCGGCGAAGTGGCAGGCTTTAAGCGCATCTTCGAGCGCCTGGGCATCGGCTGGTGCGACATCCACGAACGGCAAGAGGGGGCGCCCTGGGACGTCATCACCATAGAGGTGACCGACAGCGCCCTCGCCGGCAACCAGCAACTGCTGGAAACCCTGATCCAACACTATGGACGCACCTGCCGACGCTATCGCTTCCAGGTGGTTTACCCGGTCGCCAGTACCTTGAACTTTGGTCGCATCGACATGAGCCAGCAGGTGTTTGGCGCGACGCTTAAGAGGAACCCATGAGCCAGATCATTACCAACGCTTTCTCCCGCTACTGGCAGGAGTGCCTGACCAACCAGACGCCGGTGGTACTCGATGAGTTCGTGCTGGCCAATGTGCCGGATCTCGATCCTGCCGCCCCTATCGACCCGGACAGCGGGCTGCCGCTGGCGGGCCAGATCGTGCACCGCCAAGCGGTAGACCAGCGCGGACGCATCAACAACGACGCGGTGGCTTACACCATCGTGATGGACACCACGGTCGGCGATTTCAGCTTCAACGCCATGTACCTCATCAACAAGGGCACCGGCGTGGTGGGGATGATTGTGCACAAAGGGCTGGAGACCAAGCTCAAGACCGATGAGGCCACCGGCCAGACTGGCAACAGCCTGGTCAAATCCATGCTGATGGAGTACGACAGAGCTGCAGAGGCTACCGCCACCCATGTGGACGCCAGCACCTGGCAGATTGACTATGCCGCGCGCCTGCGCGGGATGGATGAGGACATGCGCCGCTTGGTTCTGCCGCTCTATGGGCCTGCCTGGTTTGAGGGGGATGGCTTTCTGGTCACCAACAATGCCGGTGTGTATCACGTTACCCCGGGCGAAGCCGTGGTTGGAGGGCTGCTGGCGGTACTCAGCGACGATCGCACCGTAACACCAGAGGCCTTGCCGATGGAGGTCTGGGTTGATGTACATCGTGCAGGCTCTCCGCTCGGTGCCTGGGAGAATCACGTCTCCCTGGTGCTGAGTAAAAGGGCGCTGGTTGACTACATTGACAACAGCGGGTATCAGCACCACGTAGCCAAGCTGGCCATCATCAGTGCAGACAGCAGTCTGACGGATACCCGTCGCCAACGCACCCACCGCCACCATTTTGATGAAATTATCGATCCCCCCACCCCAGAGAGTATCGGGGCCTTACCAAAGAAAGACTACAAGCCCCGCACCGACAGCCTCAACGCTCAGGAGCGAGCTGTTGAGATTGTCCGAAACAAGGATATGAACACCTGCAAAGCGGGCGAGTTTGGCTTGTATGAGAAAGCCACCTGCGCCAACTCACCGCCCAACGCAGGACAACTTTTTTATTGCGAGACCAAAGCCACCTCCCACGCCTTCATCGTTACCCAGCTCGTCTTTGCCTATGACTACAACAGAGGGGTGATGGCATGGCGCAACCTCACGGCCACCCAGACGCCAGTGGGCAGTGACTGGTGCGAAGTGTACGACACCCACAACAAACCCACCGCGGCGGAGTGCGGTGCGGCGCCAGCTGTTCACAGTCATACAGCAGCGCAAGCCAATGCGGACATTGTCAGTGGTGGTGTCGGGCAGGTAGGCACCCATGGTCTGTTTACTCTGGTTGATACCGGAGCCCCTCCGGTTGGTCCTGGAGGGGTTTACGCAGGCACACAGTTGAAATGGAGCAACGTCGCGGCCAATAACATCAGCTTTGGTTCCTCGCCACCTGGGTCTTGGAAAGCATTGAGCAACATAGGTGCTGGCGCTGCGGTGGGCACGGCGAACGCTACCGGCTTATTTATCCGCATTGCATGAATACCGGAGAAGATCATGGAACACATTGAAATCATCCACGCCGAGAACCCACGACAATTCGATGGAGATAGCGAAACAATCACCCTGGATGTGCTGTTTTCGCATCTTCCGGACGCGATCCAGTTTGCGGCTCGCAAAGATGACCATGAGCAACATGGACGCGAACTCTACGTTCGTGCCGTATTTGGTGAGTATGGCCCTATTGAGGTGATCACCCCGCCGCCGCCGACCGAAGCCGAGCTGCTAGCTCGCCTGGATGAGGCGCTCAAACGGGCGGCGGCCGTAATGGCACCGCTGGAGGATGCCGACAAGCTCGGCATTATCAGCGAGCACGAGAAAGCCCAGCTCACCGCCTGGCAACGCTACCGGGTCGCCCTCTATCGCTTGCCGCAGAGCGAGGGCTGGCCCACCGATGTGACCTGGCCGGATGCCCCGCAATGAGTTGGACGCAAGGCACGCTGCACTGGCCGGCCAGCACAGAGGCAATACACTCCCGCACCAGCGGGGTGCTTGGCCAACTGCCAGACAGCCAGGCTGGCGCCATGACTCGCTTGCAGGCACTGGCCCCAAGAGCGCAATACCGCCCCACGCCTATCAGCCAAGCCGCTGCCGCGTTGACAGGGCTGCGGGCAGAGCTCGACCGGCTGCTGGTCACCGGTCGCTGCCTGACGGTCACCCCCTATCAGCATGGGGTGGGCCAGCACCAGGGCAACCAGTACAGCCTCGCCGCCCCCAACGCGGTGGCCACCCTTGCCGCCAAGCTGCAGGACGGCGCAGATCCCCTGCTGCCGGCTGGCCAGCTGCACGCCATCGCCTGGCTGGTCACCGGGAACAGTGAAACCGCGCTGGCCGATGCCTTGGCGCCGCTTTGCGCCATCCTGCCACTGCCTGAGTGGAGCGCGGTCTTGCGTCGCCTCACGGCCCACAACGATGCCATGAGCAAACCCACCGCCGCCAAGGTGCCACGCTGGAAAGCAGATGAGCCGCTGGTATGGGATCCGCTACGTTCGACTCGCTCACTGCTTGGGGCTGAGCTCGCCCAACTGGAGAGCCTGGCACAGGGGGCCACCACCCCGCTCGCCCAACTGGCTACCTTGGCAGAACGTCGCGCGGCCAAACTGGCAGAGCTGGAGAAGGCTCTGGACCTGCTGGCTACCATCAGCGGCCAGCTGTGGCACTGGCAGGGGCATGGTGATGCAGCAAGCCTGGCCGCCCAACTGGGCCAGAGCAGCCCGCCAGACCATAGCCACAGCATGACGGTCGGCGCCCTGCTGCTCTCCCCCTCCCCGCTCACCTTCTGGCAGGAGTTAACCCGATGAGCCAAACCGCCATGCTCACCCTGGACGGTGAGCCGATTGTGATGAAGTCGATGCGGATCACCGCCTCGATGCAGTTTCAGGACAAGGACAGCAGCGGCCAGACCAGCTCGACCAGCAGCTCGGAGCAAGGGGCCAAAGCCAAGGAACTCGATATCTCGGGGCTGGTTCCCTTCAAGGATGAGCAGACCCTGAGCCGCTTGTTTGAGCTGGCCGATGCCAAAGGGGATGGTGGCAAGCGCCATATCTACCGGGTCGGGTCGCTATTGGCCAAGTCGGTGAAGGTGCGCCAGGCCAAGTTTGCCGGGCGCATCACCGCCAGCGAACAGGAGGGGCTGCTGGCGTGGCAAGTGCAGTTCACCCTGCGCGAACACAACTCGGTACCCGAGAAGCGGGAACAACGGATGCCCAAGGCACCCGCCACCGTGGGCCAGGGCAACGCCAACACCAAACCGGCTAAGCCGTCAGAGGGAGCACCCGCCTCCGAACAAGAGCAACTGAGCTCGTGGGAGCAAGCCATCAAGGGGCTGGATAACAAACTGGGAGACCTGATAGCGTGAAACTCTCAACAAACCTCACCCTGGGCGGCCAACCGGCCAACCTCATCGACCACGATATCGTGCTGGATCTCTGTGCAGGTGGGCGCGCCGCCCTCACTATCGAGGGGAACGCCGATAAGGGGCAAACCCTGACCGTGGATCTGGGCTACAACGGCGAGCTGCGCCGCTGGTTTACCGGATATGTGTATGACGTGCAGCCCGCCAGCAATGGCGCCTGCAAGCTGATGTGCCGAGAGCTGGCTGGGATACTGGGGAGTGCATTTCCGGTCAGCCTCCAGCATGCCACCCTGCGCGGTCTGCTGGCATGGTTGAGCGACCAAACCAAGCTCACCTTTTTGCTACCGGACGGGGCCGACTATACCGATCGGCCTATCCCCAACTTCACCAGCGCCGGCACCGGCTATCAACTGCTCAACAACGCTGGCCGAGCCTTTGCGGTACCGGACTTCATTTGGCATCAGCAACCGGATGGCGCCATCTTCGTCGGTAGTCACGCCCACAGCCGCTGGGCCGAGCGGGCGGTAGAGCTGGATCCGGCCTTCTCCGGCCGCCAGGCAGGAAACACCCTGACCACAGCGCCGATCCCGGCGATGCGCCCGGGCGCTCTCGTTAACGGCAAGCGGGTGGAGCGGGTGCGCCTTAAGGGTGATGAGATGACCCTTACCACAGCAACGCCCGGTAAACCGGTGAAGTCACCGGAGCGGCGCAAGATGGAGGGGGAGTTCCCGGAGCTGGCCGACCAGATGCACCTGCCCAAGTTCGGGCGAGTCGAAGCTATCAGCGACAGCGCGGCAGCTGGCCAGATTAGTGATCCGTTTCGCCCGCGCTATGCGGTGGATGTGCAACTGCTGGGCGAGGATGGCCAGCCGGACAAGGTCACACCGCTCTATCGCGCCGTGCCGCTGCCGGTAATGTTCGGCGGGCCCGAGCAGGGACTGCTGCAGTTCCCCATCGAGGGGACGATCGTCGAGCTGGGGTTTGCCTTCGGCCGCGCTGACAGGCCATTCATTCGCACTGTGCTGGGCTCGGGCTGGCCGCTGCCGGACATCACCCCGGGCGAACAGCTCCAGCAGCTGCGGGCCGAGGTGTTCAGCCGCACCGACACCGTGGGCAACCAGCGCCGCCATACCGACCGCACCCAGCATGACAAGGCGCTGCTGATGCACCACGAGGCGGACGACTACCAGGGCGAGTTCGGCCAGCACCGACTCACTACCCTGCAGCACAGCGTGGAGCAGATCGGGGCGATGAAGCACATCGAGGCGCTCGGGGCCATCGAGCTGCTGGCCGGTGATGACTTGGTGGCGGGGTGCCTGGGCAACATGAGCCACACCGCTGCCGGTGATCTGGTGGAGGTGATCGGGCAACTACGGCGCAGTGTGGCCGGAGAGCTGCAGCACTTCGAGGCGCCACGTTCGTGGATGGGTAGCGAGGGGGTGAACATCTTCGAGCTGCTGCTCCAGCTGATGAACCTGGTGGAGCAGTTGGCCGCTACCACCGCAAGCCATACCCATGGCGGACCGGCCCCCACCAATGCCGAGACATTCAACGGCCAGAGCAAACAGGCTGGTCAGTTGGCCCAGACCCTCTCCCCCATCATCGAGTAGCCCACCAAGCGAAGAAGGCCCCACATTGTGGGGCCTTCTTCTATCTGCCTGACAGCACCAAAGCATGGCCAGGGAAAGGCGCCGCATGTATGGGCACCGTCAGGCAGGCGCACATCATACGCGACGTACAGAGCCGAGCACAGCTGCCAGCACACCACGGAAAAGCCCACGGCGGCGTCTGCGCCACGGAATCCGCGCTCATCCGCTCCCGCCTGCGGGCTTCACCGGTAAAAATTTTTGCAAAAGTGGATTACCGCAAAACCATATGCCCAGACCGCGCCAGATAAAGGATCCGCAGGGCGTTGAGGATCTGAAAGGATCGAAAAAAATTGTAGGGTTTTACACTTTGAAAGGGGTCTGGCTAGCAGCAGCAGAAGCGTAACCTATTGAATAAATTAATATAGTTGTACTTTAAGTGAAAATTTGATCTCTCGAGATAGAATCCTACTTTCCACGAAAAATATAAAGAAAGTTATCTATTTCAGATGGTTAGCCTCAATGAACGTTGATCTTAAAACTGAATTATTGCAAGCCCATAGAGCAAGATCCTTCACCTTACACTAGCTGCAGCCTTTCATTTCAAAATTAAAAAAATTGAGACAAAATCATATTCGTGATGTAGTTTGTCTCAATAACGTTAAAAATTGAAATGAGATCGCCATGGTCAAGAAGCCCCCAGTATTCAAGCCATCAGAGTTCCTTAAGTCCATCGGTGACCATATGAATAGTCCATCCGGTCCCGAGTACTTCAGGCATATGTCTCCAGTCGATAGCAAGGGTCGGTATCAACACTATGATGAAATGCGGTTTAGGGTGAAAGCTCCAGCTAGCTCTGAAATCGCCTGGAGCTTCAAGAAAATGGCTAGAAGCTCGCTCTACATGGATATGATCCCGGTGGGAGAGCCTATGCAGCTTTGCAAGATGCTACTTACACCGACAATTCAAAAAGCAACTTCAGCTGTTGATAAGCATGCAACAACAGCAACTCTTAAATGGATGATGAACAAAGTGGGCGAAAGAGCCCATATTGAGTACCTCCTCAATGATTTAATCGAAGATGAAGCCATCAGCAGTAGTCAGTTGGAGGGCGCCGCAACCACAACTATCGTTGCCAAGGATATGCTTAGGCAACAGCGGAAACCTCGCACGGCTGATGAGAAAATGATCTTAGGCAATTACAAGATGATGAGTTATGCCTGGGAACATAGAAACGAACCACTATCAATAGAACTTATTCAATCGATTCACCATGCTGGCGTGCTGGGTATTGATGATGAAAAATATACACCCGGCTTATTCAGGACAGATGATGACGTCATCGTCGAAGATGCAGACAACAACATAGTACATCAACCGCCTCCTGCAGCTAGGATCAAGGAACGCTTGCAACGGATATGTGACTGGATCAATCAGTGCCATGATGATGCAGAACGTACAACTTACATTCACCCCTTGGTTAAAGCCATCTCCCTGCACTTCTCGATGGGTTATGAGCATGTGTTCAAAGATGGTAACGGTCGGGTAGCTAGAGCATTGTTCTACTGGTTTATGTTCAAAAATGACTATGGTGCATTCCGCTATATAGCAATCAGCACCATGCTCAAAAAAGCAGCAATACAGTACGGTAAATCTTATGTGTACACCGAAACAGACGAGATGGATCTGACCTATTTTGTCGATTATCAGTGCCAGATCATTCTACGGGCATTGAAGCGGTTTACTGAGACCTACCAAACCAATGTTACCGCAATCCAAGATTTCAACATGTGGGTCGCCAAATCAGGACTTTTTGGCGTAATGACGGAGAAACAACGGGCAATCATGTACTCCGCCATAGGGAACAAAGGGATGCAACTAACAGCCAATATGGTGAAAGCAAAGCTCCATTGTTCCTATAACACTGCGGCGTCAGCTCTTAAAGGCATGGTGGAGATGGGAATTTTGGAGGCTAAGCAAGAAGGGAGGCAACAGGTCTTTACTATGCGGCCACTTGAAGACATTCAAAAACACTGGAACAAAGCGTTCATGTAAAGAACGCCCTTCTAACTCTAGAAAAACAGAAGGCCACCCCAAGGTGGCCTTCTGTTTTTGAGTAGCAGATATAATTTCTGCCGCCACTTTGCCGCCACTATGTGGCGTAAAAACTTAAGGCCATCCCTGAGGATGGCCTTAAGTCATTGAATTCTAATGGTGCCCGGGGTCGGACTCGAACCGACACGGTTATTCACCGGCGGATTTTGAATCCGCTGCGTCTACCGATTTCGCCACCCGGGCAACTGCGAGGGATTATACGAATGGCGCGATGCCATGCAAGGTGTTTTTCGATTGAACACTCCCGTTTGTTCATTTATTCAACGCCTTGCTGATGCGGGGCCAGTTACATAGAATGCCGCCATCATCTTAATGGAATAAAAACGATGGCCAAGCCTAAAAAAGTCCAACAAAAATCCCCCTCTCCCGCCACTCAGCCATACCCGTCAGCAGGTCTGCTGCGTCGCCTCGGCGCCCTGATCTATGATGCGCTGGTGGTGACTTCGCTGCTGATCATCGCCGGCTTTATCGGCATGGGGGTCGCCAAGCTGCTGCTGGTCACCGGCATGGCCAGCGTACCGGCGGGTGAAGATACCGTCTGGTTGCTGACCCGCCACCCCCTGAGCCTGATCTACACCCTGTGGCTCGCCTTCGTCATCTGCGGTTTCTACACCTGGTTCTGGACCCGCGCTGGCCAGACCGTCGGCATGCGCGCCTGGCGGCTGCGCATTCAGAACGAAGATGGCAGCCATATCCGTATTACCCAGGCGCTGATCCGTCTCGCCACTGCCGCCTTTGGTCTGGGCAACCTGATGTGCCTGTTCAACCGCAAGCGCCCACGGGCGTTCCAGGATATCTGGGCCGAATGCGAAGTGATTGTGCTGAGCAAAGAGGCCAATCTGGAATTGTTGAACAAGTAATACCGGATCAATGCAATAACGAAAGAGGGCACCAGCAGGTGCCCTCTTTGTATTACCACGTGTGAATTACTGCTTGCGGCTGAGGATGTAGAAGGAGATGCCGCCAAACAGCAGGCTGGGCGCGACAGCCGCCAGAATGGGCGGTACCGCATAGACCAGACTGATGGGGCCAAACACCCGATCACTCACATAGACGGCGAAACCGGTCATGATCCCCATCAGCATCCGCGCCCCCATGCTCACCGAACGCAACGGGCCGAAGATGAAAGAAGAGGCCAGCAGGATCATCGCCACCACCGAGAGCGGTGACAGCAGTTTGCGCCACATCTCCAGCTTGTAGCGACCGGCATCCTGCTTGTTGGCGTCCAGGTAACCGATGTAGTCGAGCAGACCGGAGACCGAGAGATTCTCGGGGTCGATACTCACCACCCCCAGCTGCTTGGGCGTCAGCTCCGAGCTCCACTCCATCTTGTCGTGCTCTTCACTGCGGATCTGAGCTGGGTCGTCGAAGCGGGTAACCTGCGTCTGCTTGAGCAGCCAGTGATGCCTTTCAAATACCCCCTCCCGTGCCTGCACCACGTCGATCAGCTTGCGCTCGGGGGTGAAACGATAGAGGGTGATGCCGGTCAGGGCACCATCGTTGCGCACCCCGTTGATATTAACGAAGTTGTTGCCATCCCGTGCCCACACCCCGTAGGCCGAGACGGTAAGCCGCCCTTCCGACATGGCACCGGCACGGATATCATCCGCCATCCGTTTGGCGACAGGGGCCACATACTCCCCCATCAGTCCTACCAGGATCATCAGCGGGATCGCGGTTTTGAGCGCCGCCATTACAATACTGATCTTGGAGCGGCCCGCCGCCTGCATCACCACCAGCTCGGAGCTGGTCGCCAGCTGGCCCAGACCGATCAGACCGCCCAGCAGTGCCGCCAGCGGGAAGAAGAGCACCGCCTCCTTGGGCATGGAGAGCAACACATAGTAGAGAGCATTGAGCATGTCGTAGTTGCCCTCTCCGACAGACTTGAGCTGTTCCACATACTTGATGAGCGCAGCAAGACCAACGAGCGTGAGCTCACACAGCAGGATCGACATAAAAATGACCCTGCCGATATATCTATCGAGAATGCCAAACATCAGCGGTAGTTCCTATGTGGCTTCATCATTTTGATTTGTTTATGAAATATTTGCTCTTTACCCCGTTCCACCAGCTGGTGCCCTGCAAATTGAGGGGCAGACCAATAAACAGCAGATAACCGAGCGGCACCAGGAACATCCCCGGCCAGTAGGGCAGCCGACCGCTGTCGATGGCCGAACGGGCGGCGCTGAGCAGCAGGAAGTAGGAGAGATAGAGCATGATGGCCGGCAACAGCTTGGCGTAGCGCCCCTGACGGGGGTTGACCCGCGCCAGCGGTACCACCAGCAGGGTGAGCACCGGAATGGAGAGGGGCAGCGAGATACGCCACTGCAATTCCGCCATCATGGCGTTGTCCTGGGTACCGAACAGTTCCATGGTCGGCTTGGCCGCCGCCTTGCGGTTGGAACGCTCCATCTCTTGCTGGCGGATCACCAGACCATATTCGCGAAAATCGGAGATCTGGAACTGCTTGCCGGAGAAGTTCCCTTCGTAGCGGGAACCATCCATCAGGGTCAGCCACTGCAGACCGTTCTCGTCGACCGTCACCACCCCTTCGGTCGCCACCACCACCGAGGGAGGATTGTTCCCCTCCGCCCGCTGCAGCACGAAGATCTTTTGCAGTTTTGAGCCGTTGTCGTTCAAATCCTGGATATAGGCAACCAGACGCCCCTTATCGAGCTCCATAAAGCGGCCCGCCTGCAGGAAGGAGATACCCGGGTCCGACTTGAACTCGTCGATCACCTGATACTCGCGCTCCTTGGCCTGCGGGGCGATCCAGCCGGTGTTGAACGCCGCAACCACCGCCGTCAGCAAGGCCAGCAACATGGCGCTGCGCATCACGAAACGGTGGCTGAAGCCGACCGCATGCATCACCGTCATCTCGCTTTCGGCGTAGAGGCGACCATGGGCAAACAAAATGGCTAAAAAGAGACTGATAGGCAGCATCAACAACGCCATATTGGGCAAGTTGAGCAGCAGCAGGGTGGAGACCAGACGTGTCGGCACCTCGCCATCGGCAGCGTCGCCGATGATCTTGATAAATTGTTGGCTGACAAAGATAAGCAGCAATACGAATAACACTGCCAGCTGGGTTTTCAGGGTTTCCCTGAACAAATATCGGAAAACGATCACAGTCATTCCCAAGTAAACTTGTGTTTTTAGTCGAATGCCTGAAAAATAGGGCCGTATATTGGATTTTTACCAGTTTGAACTGCGGAGCCTGTGGCTGTTCGCTCCGCCTCTGATACCCCAACAAGCACCGCATTATTCAATAAAAGGTGCCTTTTGTCTTTAGGATGTAGGAGATTCCATGGAGTTCAGTGTAAAGAGTGGCAGTCCAGAGAAGCAACGGAGCGCCTGCGTCGTAGTCGGCGTATTTGAGCCTCGTCGCCTCTCTCCGGTTGCCGAACAACTGGACAAGATCAGCGATGGCTATATCAGTTCGCTGCTGCGCCGTGGCGACCTGGAAGGGAAACCAGGCCAGATGCTGCTGCTGCATCAAGTACCGGGCGTGCTCAGCGAGCGCGTACTGCTGGTCGGATGCGGCAAGGAGCGGGAACTCGACGAACGCCAGTACAAGCAGATCATCAACAAGACCATCACCACCCTGAACGAAACCGGCTCCATGGAAGCGGTCTGCTTCCTCACCGAGCTGCACGTCAAGGGTCGGGATACCTATTGGAAGGTGCGCCAGGCGGTAGAAACCACCAAGGCGGGCCTCTACAGCTTCGATCAGTTCAAGACCAACAAGGCCGAGCCACGTCGCCCGCTGCGCAAGCTGGTATTCAACGTGCCGACGCGTCGGGAACTGACCATTGGTGAAAAAGCCATCGCTCACGGTCTGGCCGTGGCCAAGGGTGTGCGGGTCTGCCGCGACGTGGCGAACATGCCGCCCAACGTCTGCAACCCGGCCTATCTGGCCTCCCAGGCCCGTCGTCTGGCCGATGCCTACGACAACATCACCACCAAGGTGGTGGGCGAGCAGGAGATGGCCGAGCTCGGCATGAACTCCTATCTGGCGGTGGCCCGCGGCTCCGACAACGAAGCCATGATGGCCATCATCGAATACAAGGGTCATCCGGATGCCAAGCCCATCGTGCTGGTCGGCAAGGGTCTGACATTTGACTCCGGCGGCATCTCCATCAAGCCGGCCGACGGCATGGACGAGATGAAGTACGACATGGGTGGCGCCGCCTCCGTGCTCGGTACCATGCATGCGCTGGCCCAGCTGCAACTGCCGATCAACGTCATCGGCGTGCTGGCAGGCTGCGAAAACATGCCGGGTGGCAACGCCTATCGCCCAGGTGACATCCTCACCTCCATGTCCGGCCAAACCATCGAAGTGCTCAACACCGATGCGGAAGGTCGTCTGGTACTGTGTGATGCGCTGACCTATGTGGACCGCTTCGATCCGGAAACCGTCATCGACGTGGCGACCCTGACCGGTGCCTGCGTCATCGCGCTGGGCCACCACACCTCGGGTCTGCTGGCCAACCACAACCCGCTGGCCCACGAGCTGCTCAACGCCTCCGAGCAGGCGGGTGATCGCGCCTGGCGTCTGCCGCTGTTCGACGAGTATCAGGAGCAGATCGACAGCCCGTTCGCCGACATGGCCAACATCGGCGGTCGTCCTGCCGGTACCATCACCGCGGCGGCCTTCCTGTCACGCTTCACCAAGAAGTACAACTGGGCCCACCTGGATATCGCCGGGACAGCTTGGAAGAGTGGCAAGGATAAAGGCTCCACCGGTCGTCCGGTGCCCCTGCTGACCCAGTTCCTGCTGAACCGGGCTGGCGTGGATATCGAAGAGAAAGAGTAACTCTCCGGCCCCTGCCGATGGCTGCATCGGAAGGGTTGGCGTTACCCTGAACCACAAGGAAGAGGCCCGCCTCTTCCTTGTTTCATTCTTGAATCAGTGAGTTGCGGACGGGAAACGCCCCGTCAGCCTCATGAGGCGGTCAACACTCCGTCACCGCAAAACGGGATCAACCTGATGAGCCAAGTGACCTTTTACCTGATGAGCGAACAGGATGACGCGCAGGCCTCTGCGGTCGAGCGACTGGCCTGCACTCTTGCGGCCGAGTCGTGGGGCGCGGGCCATATCTACCTCTTCTGCAACGATGAGGCCCAGGCCCTGCGCCTGGACGAGCTGTTGTGGCAACTGCCGCCGGAGCGCTTCGTGCCGCACCAGCTGCAAGGCGAAAGCGGCATGGCCCCGGTGGAGATCGGCTATCAGCCACCGAAACGGCGCTACGCCCGCCTCATCAATCTGGCCACTGCGACACCTTTGTTTGCAGGACACTTCGCTCAAGTGGTAGATTTTGTCCCCACTGACGAAACACAAAAGCAGCAAGCCCGCGAGCGCTACAAGCACTATCGCCAGGCAGGCCATACCCTCGAAATGAGGGATCAGCCCGTCCTTGCCGCACCGGATCCGGCGCAGCCCTGACTGCAACCAATTGATCCATAAAGAATCAACACCAGACTCCATCCATCCAGATTACGGCGAGACCATGGAAAAGACTTTTAATCACAACGCCATCGAACAGGCGCTCTACCAGCACTGGGAAGCCCAGGGTTACTTCAAGCCCCACGGCGACACCAGCAAAGACTCCTTCTGCATCATGATCCCGCCGCCGAACGTCACCGGCAGCCTGCACATGGGTCACGCCTTCCAGCAAACCCTGATGGATACCCTGATCCGCTACAACCGCATGCAGGGCAAAAACACCCTGTGGCAGGCAGGTACCGACCATGCCGGTATCGCCACCCAGATGGTGGTTGAGCGCAAGATCGCCGCAGAAGAGGGCAAGACTCGCCACGATTACGGCCGTGATGCCTTCATCGACAAGATTTGGCAGTGGAAAGAAGAGTCCGGTGGCACCATCACCCGCCAGATGCGCCGTCTGGGCGACTCCGTGGATTGGGAGCGCGAGCGCTTCACCATGGATGAGGGGCTCTCCGCCGCCGTGCAGGAAGTGTTCGTCCGTCTTTACGAAGATGGCCTGATGTACCGCGGCAAGCGTCTGGTGAACTGGGATCCGAAACTCAACACCGCCATCTCCGATCTGGAAGTGGAGAACCGCGAGATCAAGGGCCACATGTGGCACCTTCGCTACCCGCTGGCCAACGGCGCCAAGACTGCCGAAGGCCAGGATCACCTGATCGTCGCCACCACCCGTCCGGAGACCATGCTGGGTGATACCGCCGTCGCGGTAAACCCGGAAGACCCGCGCTACAAGGCGCTGATCGGTCAGCACATTCTGCTGCCGCTGGTGAATCGTCTGATCCCCATCGTTGCCGACGAACACGCCGACATGGAGAAGGGCACCGGCTGCGTGAAGATCACCCCGGCCCACGACTTCAACGACAACGAAGTGGGCAAGCGCCACAACCTGCCAATGATCAACATCTTCACCCTGGACGCCCACGTGCGTGCCGAGGCCGAAGTGGTCGACAGCAACGGCAACCCCAGCACCGCCTATGACGCCGCCCTGCCGACCGAATTCGCCGGGATGGAGCGCTTCGCCGCCCGCAAGGCCATCGTCGCCAAGCTGGACGAGCTGGGCCTCTTGGCCGAGATCAAGGATCACGTGCTGCAGCAGCCTTACGGCGATCGCGGTGGCGTGCCCATCGAGCCGATGCTGACCGACCAGTGGTACGTACGCGTGGCACCGATGGCCAAGACCGCCATCGAGGCGGTGGAAGATGGCCGCATCCAGTTCGTGCCAAAGCAGTACGAAAACATGTACTTCTCCTGGATGCGCGACATTCAGGACTGGTGCGTCTCCCGTCAGCTGTGGTGGGGTCACCGCATCCCTGCATGGTATGACGACGCCGGCAACGTCTACGTGGGCCGCAGCGAAGATGAAGTGCGCGCAAAGCACAGCATCCCGTCCGTGACTACCCTGCGTCAGGACGAAGATGTGCTCGACACCTGGTTCAGCTCCGCCCTGTGGACCTTCTCCACCCTGGGCTGGCCGAACAACACAGAGGCGCTCAAGACCTTCCACCCGACCGACGTGCTGATGAGCGGCTTCGACATCATCTTCTTCTGGATTGCCCGGATGATCATGATGACCATGCACTTCATCAAGGACGAAAACGGCCAGCCACAAGTCCCGTTCAAGACCGTCTACATCACCGGCCTAATCCGTGACGAAGAGGGCCAGAAGATGTCCAAGTCCAAGGGCAACGTGCTGGACCCCCTCGACATGATCGATGGCATCTCGCTGGAAGATCTGCTGGAGAAGCGCACCGGCAACATGATGCAGCCGCAGATGGCCGAGAAGATCGCCAAGCGTACCGCCAAGCAATTCCCGGAAGGGATCGATGCCCACGGTACCGACGCCCTGCGCTTCACGCTGGCAGCGCTGGCCTCTACCGGTCGTGACATCAACTGGGACATGAAGCGCCTGGATGGCTACAACAACTTCTGCAACAAGTTGTGGAACGCCTCCCGCTATGTACTGATGAACACCGAAGATCAGGATTGCGGTTTTGCCGGTGGCGAGATGCAGTTCAGTCTGGCAGATCGCTGGATCCAGTCCCAGCTGCAAGTGGCCATCCGTGACTTCCGCACCGCCCTCGATACCTATCGCTTCGATATCGCGGCTGGCGTGCTGTACGAATTTATCTGGAACCAGTTCTGTGACTGGTATCTGGAGCTGACTAAGCCAGTGCTGACCAAGGGTTCCGAGGCCGATCAACGCGCTGCCCGCCACACCCTCGTCAGCGTCCTCGAGACCCTGCTGCGTCTGGCGCACCCGATCATCCCGTTCATCACCGAGACCATCTGGAAATCGGTCGCCCCGCTGGCTGGCGTACACGCCGACACCATCATGATTCAGGCCTTCCCGGAGTTCGACGCCGCCAAGGTGGACGAAGCCGCGATGGCGGATCAGGAGTGGGTGAAGGAGTTCATCGTCAGTATCCGCAACATCCGCGCCGAGATGAACGTGGCCCCGAGCGTGCCCCTCAACGTGCTGCTCCAGTGCGATGCCAAGGATGCCCAGCGCGCCGCTGACAACGAGGCCTTCCTCAAGTCGCTGGCCCGTCTGGAGTCCATCCGCGTTCTGGCGGACGGTGAAACCGCCCCGCTGTCAGTGAAGAAGCTGATCGGTGCCACCGAGCTGATGATCCCGATGGCCGGTCTCATCGACAAGGATGCCGAACTGGCCCGTCTGGCTAAAGAGGTTGCCCGTCTGGTGGGCGAGTGCGGCCGTATCGAAGGCAAACTCGGCAACGAAGCCTTCGTCGCCAAGGCGCCGGAAGCGGTCATCGCCAAAGAGCGCGAGAAGCTGGAAGATTACCGTCTCCAGCTGACCAAGCTGGAAGCCCAGCAGGCCGAGATCGCCGCCCTGTAAGCGCCGCGACCAACCGCGACAGCAAAGCCCCCTGACCCAAGGGGGCTTTTTCATATCCGCGCTTCTCGCTTCAGCTCACCAGTAGCCAGCCGCAGAAGCCGAGATAGAGCAGACCCACCAGCGCCAACCGCCCGGCGGTCATCACTCCCTTTCTGAACCCCCACCAGAGCAACCCCACCGCCAGCAGCGTCACCAGCGAGGAGGCCATCATGGCACCATCCAGCAACCAGGGGGTGAAGATCAAGCAGAAGGCCTTGGGGATAGTGCCCTGGATCATCATGGCCCCGGAGATATTGGCCAGCGCCAGCCGATTCTTGCCCTGTCGCACCCAGATCAGCACGTTCATCAGCTCCGGCATCTCGGTCGCCACCGGACTCAACAGCAGGGCCGCCAGCACCGGCGAGAGACCAAACAGTTCGCCCATGCTCTCCAGCTGATGGACAAACAGCTGTGCCGCCAGCGCCACCACCACTAACGCAGCCAGCGTCTGCAGCAGCACCTTGCCAAGAGGCGGGATCCCGGCATTTGGAGCCAGCTTGAGGGGCTCAGGCAACTCGACCTCATGGCTGTCGCTCTGCTTCAGCTCGCGCCTTACATAGACGAGGTAGACCAGCAGGAAGAGCGGGGCCAGCCAGCTCTTGCCGGTAAAGGCGACCAGACCCAGTACAGTGGCCACCAGAAAGATTCCCATAAACCAGCGCTGATCCCGGCCAATCTCGCGCTGTACCTCCCCATTGATGGCGCGCTCGGTACGCCCCATGCAAAGCAGCAGAGTGAGACCGACCGCACCATAGCCGATGGTGGCCAGCACCAGCGGCCCGCCGAGGGCGGCGCCGATGCCGATCTCCTGCTGGGCGGTTGTATTGCCTATCAGCAGGGCGGTCAGGGTGACGATGCATTCGGGCAGCGCCGTACCCAGTGCAGCCAGCAGCGAACCAGTGGCACTTTGCGAGAGTTTGAAGTGGTGTCCGGTCCATTCGATGCCGTTAACGAAGTATTCGCAGGCAAGGTAGATGGTGACCGCAGAGACGAGAAATAACAGCAGGGTAATCAACATAATAGATACCGCCAGGCGAGCAGAATAACCGATGGACCCGACATGGCTCGCCCGGCTGGCGTGCATATCGAGGCCAAAGGTCTTGCAGAGCGATAGTGCCTATCGCCGCCCATGCCATGGATGCGAGGATCCAAGAGTGTTGACATGGGCCCGGCCCGGAATACGGGCGGGTTGCTACTCCCCAATGACTGAGGGGACGTTTTACCAACTCGACCGTCACCTCACAAGGCAAATTACTGATAACTCATTCAATAAGTTGTAAGGAAATGTATCGCCAGCCTCCCCTCCCCGGCGCCATTACGCTGTTGGCACACCGATTGCTGTAGGTAGTTCACTATCCACAACAGTTTGGGAAGGATGAACAATGAAACGGTGGATCCAACATTTCTATCAACTCAGCCGCCTCAATTGGCTGATGGTCTGGTTGTTGCTCTGTTGCAGCATCATTTTGCTGTTTCCGGCCGGGCTGATGAAAGGGGCCGTCAGCCAGTGGGCTGCGGATCATGCGGCCTGGCTGGGGGTCGGCATGCTGATCGCCATCTCCTACTTCTGCAGTCAGGGCTTCCTGATCGCCTGGGAGTGGGCTTGCGAAGAGTGGCAGGCGCGCCGTCAGCAGGACCAGCTGGCCCAGATGATCGGCTTCCTCGACTTCAACGAAAAGGCGGTGCTGCGCGAGTTCGTGCTACAGCGTAAAAGCGTCATAAACTTGCCGATCACCGAGCCCGCCGTCAAAAACCTGATGGATGCCGGCGTCCTCACCTATGCCTACGGCAAGCCGACCCGAGATAAGGATGACGAGAACCAGATCCGCGCCCTGATGATCGCCCTGCCCGCCCGACCGCTGCTCACCTACAAGGTGCTGGGGCTGTCGCGTGGCAAGATGAGCGACGAACAGGTGGAGCAGATCATGAACGCCCGCCCCAAGTTCGCCCAGAAGGGGTTCCAGCGCTAACCGCCGCCCAACCGCCAGATGCAAAGAGCCGGACACTGTCCGGCTCTCTAATTTCTGCGCGATGCTCTGTACCATCCCTTACGTCTTGTTGTGCCCTAACCCTTTAGGCTGGAGCAAAAGCTCACATCCGCAACCTTGGTCACCGGATCGAAGCTGTGATAGAGCTCGAAACAGGGTCGATCATCAAATTCGAAACCGGCCGCTACCACCTCACCGATATGTTGCTGCCAGAGTGCGGGGTACTGGGCCGGGTCGGTCACGGTAAAACGTGACTGGCCATAGCGGCCGCCCGCCAGCTGCTGGATCTCCACATTGCCACTTCCCCTGGTGCCCGCCGGCACGGTGACGCAAATATCGGTGCGGCGCTGCTGGGGAGCCGTCACTTCGGGGTTGTCGTGGTAGATGAAGATCCACTCCCCTTCGGCCAAGCCCAACCCGACAGCCCATTGATAGAGCTGGTCACACACCGGCTCATAGCCTATGCCGTAAGGGCCGGTGACCCGGATATAGGCCAGAGTGCGCGCAGCCATCTGTTCGGTTTTCATCTGTAGCCTCCTTTCACTGGAACGGCCTTCAGCATAATCAGAGACCCGGGCAGCCGCGTGTCCATTCTTGCTCAGTTGCAAGAGTGACGGCTGGCGGCGCAACATCCCCGGTGCCATGGCAAACTGCTTGCGAAACGCCTTGGCAAAGGCCTGTGAGCTGGCAAAACCGGCCGAGAAGGCAATCTCGGTGATCGGGTCGCGACTGTAGCAGAGAGAGCGAGCAGCCCGCTCCAACCGCAGGCGGCGCTGCATCTCGGTCGGGGTTTCACCGGTGACGGCGGTAAAGACCCGATGAAAGTGATAGCTGGAGAGCGCCGCAAGACTGGCCGCCTCACTGAGGCAGAGCTCGGGATTCTGCTCCAGCGCCCGGATCACCGGGCGCAATCTGGCCTGATAATCGACCATGCCATTAGCGACTGACGCCCCCCGCAACTCTGGCCATATAGAACACATCCACATAGCGCCCTTGCCGGAAGGCATAGTCACGAGCCAGCCCCTCCTGCGTGAAACCGAACTTGCGATAGAGCGCCTGTGCGGCCTCATTGTCGGTATAGACGGTCAGCTCAATCCGGTGCAGGTTGAGCCAGTTATCGGCCAGATCCAACGCCGCAGCCATCAGGGCAGAGCCCACCCCCTTGCCTGCCCAGTCATCCCGTACCCCCATACCGATACAGGCCACATGCTTGCGTCTCGGATTGGGCTCAACCAGCAGCGAGAGCTGGCCTACCAGCAAGCCGTCAACATCGGCGACCAGTGCCACCACGCTGTCACTCTCCAACCGCTTCTGCCACTGGCTAAGGGGAGACATAGGCAAGTGCAAAGTGCCCGCCTGGGCATTGGGCATGGCATAGAGATCCCGCAAGGCGGGGGCATCGGCGGATTCGGCATGACGGATGGTAATCTGCATATGAGGCTCCTTCTCGAAACGTCCATCATGCATCATCCATCGCATCAGTCCATACAACCGGCACGGTCAGAGTGATTTATTGTCGGCAGACAGGGCTGCACACTGAGCCATTCAGCCAGTTTCATAGGTGAAAAAAAACGGAGCAAACGCTCCGTTTTTCAATGCTTTATCAATCCCGGACGGAACGCGCTTCGCGCTCTTGCCGCTCCCTTGCCAACAGGCGTTTGTACCACCAGCTACTGCGACGACGTTGTGCATTGGAAGAGCGACGAGCCATTTCTTAGGTTCCAGCCAAGAGTAGAAAGGAGCTGCATTATGCGACAGGGATCACGTCCATGTCTTTAGCTGGATCAAGAAAAGCCTCACTGGCCCCCTGAAATCCTCTTCTGGTTTTGCTGCCATGTGGCCACTGGCAGCACCATCGCAGGGGAACGCCAGACTCTCAGGCCCACTCCAGCAATCAACCCGGCCCCGAGTTTACTTGACGGATAATCATACAGCCTGCTGGCATTGTGGAACCAATATGGTAGCCTGCCAGCGCCTGTGGGCAGTCTCTCGCTGCCACGCGCAAACTCCCGGTGAATTTGTCACGTCCTGACAAAATATAACCTTATTTATCAAATCGTTATTTGGATATTATCCCAATGCGTATCATGCCGTTGCTCAAGGCTGCCTGCCTGAGCCTGATGTTGTCCGCCTGCGTTGCTCCATTGCTGATGATGAGCCCCACCAGCCAGCTGATGTGGGCCCTGCTCAAGCCGCTGGTCGGCTTTGACCCGAACGAGGTCAATCTGTTCGAACAACCCCTGATCAAGGATCGGATGACCGCTATCCTTGGCCCCAACTACGACAGCACCATGCAGTTGCTCAAGACGGCCGACAAGTTACAGCAGGAGGGGCCGCTTTTCTATGTGGTCTCCGAGTATGCGCCCGTGCCGGATATCGCCAAGCAGGCGGGGATGGTGTGGAACTCGCAAACCAACCAGATGTCTGTATTGCTGCAAAAAGGGGATGGTACCACCCTGACCTTCGGCGAAAATCTGGCGGGCACGGCACCGACCTGGCCAACCGCCATGCAGGGCTGGCAGACCCCCACCAACCAGCTCACCCCGGCGGCTAATGCCCTGACCGGTACGGCAACCAGTCAGAGTGGCGCCTCCCCCTTCTCCCTTGGCAGCGCGCTGGGCACAGTGACTCGCGGCGTCACCGGCTCGCTGACCAACAGTGCAAGTCAGGCTATCAGCGGCGCAGCCGCCAACGCCACAGGGCAGGCCACCCAAGCGGTAAGCCAAAGCGCGACCGATCTGACCCGTAGTGCAACCACCGCAGTCACTGCACCCGCCAAACAGGCGGTGAGCAGCACCGCTGCGACCGCAACGCAAGAAGCCACCAAGGCCGTTGCCACTCCTGCCAAACAAGCCGTCAGCACCGCCGCCGCAACCGTGACGCAAGAAGCCACCAAGGCCGTTGCTGCTCCTGCCAAGCAAGCCGTCAGCAGCGCCGCTGCGACCGCAACGCAAGAAGCCACCAAGGCCGTTGCCGTTCCTGCCAAACAAGCCGTCAGCAGCGCAGCTGCGACCGCGACGCAAGAAGCCACCAAGGCCGTTGCCGCTCCTGCCAAGCAAGCCGTCAGCAGCGCCGCTGCGACCGCGACGCAAGAGGCCACCAAGGCTGTTGTCGTTCCTGCCAAACAGGCCGTAAGCAGTGCCGCTCCCCATACGGCCGGAGAGAGCGCCACCGATGCCGCCATAGCAGCAGAAGCCGAGGCTCGCGCCAAGGCAGAGGCGGAGATGGAGGCCCTGCTAAAATAAACCGACAGGTCACCGCAAGGTGGCCTGTCGCGGTATCCGCGACCCGACTATGAACTTCCGGCCAAGGACACATAGACTGATAGGTAATTCCCTGCACAAGGAGTGCGTCATGCGATCCCTGCTCGCGGCCCTTATCGCCCTGCTCCTGCTGACCAGCTTCCCCGCACGGTCCGCCTTTATCTATTACTCGGAGCAGAACATGCCCCTCAACGGGCTGGACAAGGAGGGCAAGCCCATCGGGCTGGCAGTTGAGCTG
Organism: Aeromonas sp. 600724; assembly: GCF_049175135.1. Lineage (NCBI taxonomy): Bacteria > Pseudomonadati > Pseudomonadota > Gammaproteobacteria > Aeromonadales > Aeromonadaceae > Aeromonas > Aeromonas sp. 600724. The sequence goes on from NZ_JAAKUM010000004.1 coordinate 215,439, forward strand.
CTGCGGCTGATGTGGCGCGAGCTGGGGGAGCCGGAGCAACCGATCCAATTTCTGCCATGGGCCCGCGGTTGGTATCTGCTGACCCAGCAACCGGAGGCCGTTCTTTTTACCACCGCCAGAACCAAAGAGCGTGATCCCCATTTCCTATGGGTTTGCCCCATCAGCCACTCGCGAGTGACGCTGGTCGGACGAAAACAGGATGCCCCCAGAGTGACCGGCAAGGGGGATCTGGCCAAACTGCAGGTAGGGGTAATGCAGGCTGACGTGGGGGAGCAGTTACTGCTCAACCGCGGCATCAGCCCGGGCAACATGATGGCGGTGGAGCGCATGGAGCAGGTGGTACGCCAGCTCATCATGGCCCGTACAGATCTGGTAGCAGGCAACGAGGTGATGTTATTCCATCAACTGAAAGCTCTGGGATTTGCCGCGGAAGATTTCATCTCTGTCGCAGTGCTGGAGGAACAGGACAACTGCTTTGCTTTCAACCCGCGGGCGGATCGGCAGCAGGTCGCCCGGTTGCAACAAGCCCTCGATCAGGTTCGTCTCGGTAGCGAATACCGGCAGTTGATGGAACGCTACCAGCGGCTCAGTAACCTTCCCCAAAGCGATAAGCCGCTACCGAAGATCGAGTAACCCCGGTTCATCCTCTTCCCTCTGTGGTGATCAGATGGTTGAGGAAGAGATGAAACAGCTCGGCCCGCGAGCCGAGCCGCAGTTTGCCATAGAGATGCTTGCGGTGATTCTTCACCGTGCCGCTGCCAATCCCGAGCTCCGCGGCAATCGCCTCCGTATCCAGCCCCTGCAGCAGCAACTCCGCCACCTGCCGCTCGCGCCGGGTGAGCAGAGCCCCCCCGACACTCGCCATCGCCTGCTCCACCGCACTCCGGAGGCTGGCGCTGTCTGGCAGCGCAGTGCTCTGGGCCAACAGCGGCTGGCTCTGCCGCCACTGCTGACGACAGAGCGAATGAACCAGCGGGAACAGCTGCTCCAGCCTTACCAGCTCGTCACGGCTGAGGGTACTGCGCTTGTCGAGTCGCCCCAGAAACAGCATCAGCGTCAGTCCGTCCCGCACCGGCAGGATCAGCCCCACCTCCTCCTGCCAGCCGGTGGCCTGATAGAAGTGGTGGCGATATTCGGGATCGAGCCGCCCTTGGGAGACCTGCGCCAGGGTCCAGACGCCGGCAGGCAAGCCTTGTTCCAGCGCCTGCATAAAGGGATCCTGACTGAAGTGGCTGGTGAGGTAGCGGTCAAACAGCAGAGCCCGCTGATGATTGAGGTTGTCGTAGAGGTAGACGGGGCGCTGCCCCACCCCGAGCAGCAGGGCGCAATCAAACGCCACCTGTTGCTGGATCAGCCGCACCAGCGCCGCCGCAAAGGCGCAGCTGTGCAGGGCATCGACCACCTCGGTCATGCTGCGGGTCAAGGCATCTGTGGTGAATGGCTGGGTCATGGTGGCACGTTTCCGGTGGCGGGGAGCGATTCTCCGCTATGGCTGAATACTAGCACGAGAGTGGCAAAAATGTCCCTCAGGGGACATATCCGCCACCAGCCAGAACGGCGAGGATGACGGCTTTCCCCCTGCTGTTGGAGAACCCATGATCAACCCCCACCTGCTCGATGAGCTGACCGAGCGCGGCCTTGTGGCCCAGAATTCCGACCCGGCGGCCCTGGCCGATCATCTTGCCACCTCGCGCACCGTCTATTGCGGGTTCGATCCCACCGCCGGCAGCCTGCATATCGGTCATCTGGTGCCGCTCTTGATGCTGCGCCGCTTCCAGCTGGCGGGCCACACCCCGGTGGCACTGGTGGGCGGGGCAACCGGCCTTATCGGCGATCCCAGCTTCAAGGCGACCGAGCGCAGCCTCAACAGTGCCGATACTGTGCAGGGTTGGGTCGCCAGCCTGTCGGCCCAAATCAGGGCGCTGCTGCCCGCCGATGATGGCCTGTCGGCCCCGCAACTGGTCAACAATGGCGACTGGATGGGGCAGATGTCCGCCCTCGATTTTCTGCGGGATATCGGCAAGCACTTCTCGGTCAACGGCATGCTGGCGCGGGAGTCGGTGCGCCAGCGACTGGCCCGCCCGGATCAGGGCATCTCGTTCACCGAGTTCTCTTACGCCCTGCTGCAATCCTACGACTTTGCGGTGCTGCACCAGCGGCTCGGTTGCACCCTGCAGATTGGTGGCAACGACCAGTGGGGCAATATCACCAGCGGCATGGATCTGACCCGTCGCCTCCATCAGGCGCAGGTGCACGGCATGACCCTGCCCCTTATCACCAAGGCGGACGGCACCAAGTTTGGCAAGACCGAAGGGGGCGCGGTCTGGCTCGATCCGGCGCTCACCTCCCCTTACGCCTTCTACCAGTTCTGGCTCGGCACCGCAGATGAGGATGTCTACCGCTTCCTGCGCTACTACAGCTTTATGCCGCTGAGCGAGATTGATGCACTGGAGGCGGAAGATGCGAAGCGGCAGGGGCGAAAGCAGGCCCAGCAGGTGTTGGCGAACGAGCTGACCGAGCTGGTACACGGCAAGGCGGCGCTGGCGGCGGTGCAGCGCATCAGCGAGTTACTGTTTAGCGGCGATGTGGCCCGCCTCGGCGAGAGCGATCTGGCCCAGCTGGCGCAGGATGGCATGCCGTGCAGCACCGTCAGCGGCGAGACGGATCTGGTCAGCCTGCTGGTCAGCTGCGGTCTGGCGAACTCCAAACGCATCGCCCGCGAGCTGCTGGCGGCGGGCGCTATCAGCCTCAATGGTGTGCTCAAGCAAGATGATCAGCTGAGTGCCACTGATCGGCTGTTTGGCCGCTACCTGCTGCTGCGCCGGGGCAAAAAGCAGTATCACTTGGTGGCGTGGCAATAAGCCGCAGGGCGGGGAGCACAGCCTCCCTGCCCGCCCCCTGAATCCCTTTTGACTCCCGAGTTGCGATCCCCCTCACAGCCTCTCCCGTCAGCAGCCACCATACTGGCACCGGCGAACATGGAGTACGCCACACAATCTGTTCCTCACGAATCAACAAGGATGCTGATGATGAAGAGATGGCTTCTGGTGCTGCTCTGCACCCTGCCCATGCTGGCACACGCCAGCGGATACACCCAGACCCGCTACCCCATAGTGCTGGTGCACGGCCTGTTCGGCTTCGACAAGCTGCTCGGGGTCGATTACTTCTACGGCATTCCGCAAGCCCTGAGCCGCGATGGCGCCAAGGTCTACGTGGCTCAGGTATCTGCTACCGCCAGCTCCGAGCAGCGGGGGGAGCAGTTGCTCGCCCAGATTGAACTGCTGCTGGCCGCCACCGGCGCCGAGAAGGTCAACCTGATCGGCCACTCCCATGGCGGCCCGACCATCCGCTATGTCGCTTCGGTCGCCCCCGAGCTGGTCGCCTCCGCCACCAGCGTCGGCGGGGTCAACTACGGCTCCGAGATTGCCGATCTGGTACGGGCCAATGCCGCCCCCGGCTCGGCCGCTGAGAAGCTGGCGGCCGCCGCAGCCCACGCCCTCTCCGACATGATTTCGCTGCTCTCGGGCGGGAGCCAGCTGCCGCAAGATCCGGTCGCCGCCCTCGATGCCCTCACTAGCAAGGGGGCCAGCCAGTTCAACCAGCGCTACCCGGAGGGGCTGCCCAGCCGCTATTGCGGCGAGGGGCCGATGCAGGCCAGCAACGGCGTCTACTACTTCTCCTGGAGCGGGCGCGGCAACCTGACCAATCTGCTGGATCCGGTGGATCCTGCGCTGGCGCTGACCGGCGCCTTCTTCAAGGAGCCCAATGACGGGCTGGTCGGAGTCTGCAGCAGTCACCTCGGCAAGGTGATCGGCACCGACTACCGGATGAACCATCTGGACGAAGTGAACCAGTCATTCGGCATCCACCATCTGTTCGAGACCGATCCGGTCACCCTCTATCGCCAGCATGCCAACCGTCTCAAGGAGCTGGGACTATGAAGATCGCCACCCTGCTCGTCGTGCCCTGCGCCATCACCCTGCTGCTTGGCGGGGTGTTGCTCTGGCCCACAGCACCGACGGCAGACTCATCACAGGCTCAAACCAATCAGCATGCACAGAGCCACCCGCACGATCCCGAGCAGGAGGCCGCCGATGCCCTGCAGGCGCGCTATCGCACCTTTGTCTCCGCCCAGAGCAGCCTGACGGTGCCCACCGAAATCTCCCTCGCCAGCTTGCAGATCCTGTTTGACGAGCGGGAGCAGCTGCGCCAGCAGAGCTTTACCCCGGCCGAGCAGGCCCAGCTGTTTGCCGAGGATCGACTGATGGAGCAGCTGACCCTGCGCCGCAGGGCGCTGGCGGAAGCAAGAGACAGCGACAAGTCGCAGCTGGCCAGCGAGCTGGATCTCTGGCTGGCGGAGCAACCGGGCTGGTTTCGCGAGGCTGAGGCCAACAGCCGCCTGCTTGAAGAGTTGCAAGAGCTGGCACAGATGGAGCCAGCCAAACGGGATGCCCTGCTGCTGGAGACGGGGGGGCCGGAAGCGGTGGATCGGATGCGCCAGCTGGAGCAGAACCGGCAAGGGTTCGAGGAGCAGCTCAGCGGCTTTCTGGCCGAACTCAGGCAACTGCCGAACGAGGCCCGGGCCGAACAGCAACAGGAGCTGCTGGCCCGCTGGTTCGAACCCGGACAGTGGCGCCGGGTCGAGGCGTTCACCCGGCTCAAGCTGGGGGAACAATGAGCCAATGACAAGGGGCCCACGATGGGCCCCTTGCTGTGGTGCACTTATTGCGGCTTGTTGGTTGCCGGTAAAGATTGCCAGGTGAGGCGGGTCACCTGAGTGCCCTGCACCTCGCACTTGAGGCTCAACTCCTGCCACCCCTTATCCTGACGCAGGGAGACCTCCCCCTCGATCCCCTGCTCGCCAATCTTCAGCTTATCCTGCTCGAAGATCACCTTGTCGCCATGGGCAAGATCCATCAGTTTGCCGTTGCAGAGCCAGTGAGCGAGATCCGCCCCCTTCAGCTTGACGCCACCCTTGGCCGCCCTCTGCTCGGCCGCGCTCGGCGCGAACAGCTTGCTCAGCTCGGCGGCCCGCTTGGTGAGCCACTCCTGACGCTGCTGCATGCTCATCTTGCTGACAAACTCGGCGGGCTGGCCCTTCTCGTCCAGCCATTGGGTCAGCTTGCCGCTGTCGTCAAAAGCGAACTGGGCGGCGGGCTCTTTGACCCCGAACAGCTTGCCGCCCTTGAAGTAGTAGCGGCTCTCCCCTTCCAGCTTGCCCAGCTCGTTCATGATGGGCACGGCGATGATGACGGGGGCGCCATCGATCCAGGCCTTGATATCGACGCCGTCATGGCTGAATTGACGGATATCGAGGGCGCTCTCGGCCCCCTTCTCCATCAGGGTAAACTGCTCGGCGAGAGAAGCGGCCAGAGAAGGGAGGGAGCAGAATCCCAGGGTCAGCGCGATCGCTGTGTTGCGCATTGAGTTGTACATAACACTCCTGTGATGGGCCATCCGGCCCGTGGTTAACTCTCTGTCAGCCAGGCCCGCAGCCCTTCCCGGTGAACATCGCTCAGGGGCAGGGATTGGCGGGTCCGGTAGTCAAAATGGATCAGGGTCGTTTCGGCGGTGACGGCCAGTTCGCCGCCCTGCCAGGCCTCCTGCCAGACCGTAAATGAGCAGGTGCCGATGCGGCGCACGCCGGTCTTGATGGTGACCGGCTGGCCGTAGAACAGCTCCCGTTTGAACTGCACCGTATAGCCCGCGATGATCAGATGCCAGTTATGCACATCCAGATCGGGGGAAAAGATCCGGAACAGGGGATCCCGCGCCGATTCGAACCAGACCGCCGGCACCGTATTGTTGATATGGCCGAGGGCATCCGTCTCCTGAAAGCGGGGTTGGATCTGCATTTCCAGCATGGGTTGACTCCTTGTCATTGAACCGCGATCAGGCTAACGCGCCCCGCATCAGGACTCAAGCCTCCCCGTCTTATCCCAAGTGCTGACAGCCAGTTCCGGCCGCAACCAGGCGCTGCGAAAATCGAACCAGCCGAGCGCCGTCATCCGCACCCCGTGCACGCCGACCCGGCTCTCCAGCTCCAGCCAGTGGTGGAACAGCGGCACAAACCAGCTCTGCTGCTGCACAGTTGCCAGCAGGGCGCGGGGGCCAGGCTCCTCACCGCTGGCGCGCCACTGCATCAACCCTTGCCACAACTCATGCTGACTGCTCCACACCTTGCGCAGCAACGGGGTGCCCTGCAACCAGGCGTAGGGGGCAAAGGGGCCGGCATGTTCGAGGTTGAGGGTGCCGAGCCAGAGATCCACGTCTTCATCCTCGCCACTCACCCAACGACCGTAATCGAGGGTGCGCACCTCGAGCCGGATCCCCTGTTCGGCCAGCAGGCTGCTCATGGCGTTGGCGCACTCGTTGAACTCCAGATGCTGGTTGAAACAGGCCAGCACCAAGGTCGTCGGCAACTGCGCCGGTGTGGGCAAGGGCGCGGGCAGTGCTTCGCGCCAGTGGGGCAGCAGACCGAGGGCGCTGGTCCAGCCCCGTTGCAACTCGGGGGCGACCCGCCCCATCAGGGCTACCGGATTGAGCAGCTGGCCGAGCCACTGGCGCAGCGAGGGATCCTGCAAGGATCCGGAACGATCGTCCTGCAGCAGGAAGTAGCAGCCCGACTCCAGCTCCGATTCGCCGCGCATGGTACCGAGCTCAGGGCTGTCGCGCCCCAGCTGCAGGTGGGTCTCCAGTCGCTCCGCAAGCTCAGGCAGCATCCAGATATCGATCTCGTCGAGCAGGGCGCGCAGGCCGAAGTAGTCGTCAAACGCCGCAAGGCAAAGATGCAGGGGATCGTTGGCGGCCACCCGGTATGGGCCTGTGCCCACCGGTTGCAGGGCAAAGCCCGCCTCCCCCTTGAGCTCCCGTGGCAAAATGGTCGCCACCGGCTCCGCCAGCAGGTGGGGCAGCCAGGGATCCGGGCTGTCGAGATAGAGATCCAGCGTGCGCGGCCAAGGGCTCTCCAGCCGATCCAGATGGGCGAACAGCGGGCGATCCCGCAGGGCCAGCAGACTCTCCATCACATCCTCCACCACCAGCTCGCGGCCGTGGTGAAAGCGCACCGCCGGGCGCAGATAGAAGCGCCAGTGACAGGGGCCCAGACACTCCCAGTGGTGGGCCAGATCCCCTTCGATTTCCCCATTTTCCTCATTTCGCCGGGTGAGGCCGTTGAAGATCTGGCGGCTCAGGTGAATTTCGGAGCGGCGCATCGGGCCGGTGGGCAGCAACTGCGGCAGCGGCCGGTAGTAGGGCACCCGCAGGATCTGGCGCCCCTCACGGGTGGCCTGACCGAGCTGTTCGATCAGCAGCGGGGTGAGCAGATCGAGGCGATCCTCGGTCAGCCGCACCGCCTGTGCCAGCTGGCCCTGACTGAGCAGATCTCGCAAGCGGCGCCGGGTCAGGCTCTCCTGACTATCGAGCAGGGTGAGCCGGGAGCGCCGCCCCCGCCCCGCTTCCGCCGACCAGCTGAGCCAGCCCTGATCCTGCATCCGCCGCAGCAGCAGGCGGGCGTTGCGCGGGGTGCAGCAGAGCAGATCCGCCACCTCGGTGAGGCTGATCTCCCGCTCGTCGCTGCCAAGCAGCTGGGCGAGTCGTTGAAATTGCTGGTAGAGGCGACCGGTCGGCATAAAAGAGGAAATCCTGTTGCTATAAGTCATCAGTTTTTACTTCCGCATTTTAGCTCAATACTGCTGATGAACGTGAGAACCACAGTAGAGGAGCACCATCATGAGCCACGCCAACCCCCTCAAACCGAACCGGGTCCAGCAGACCTTGCGCCGTTACTTCAAGCGGATCCTGCCGCGCCCGCTGGCGCTCATCGAGGATCCCATGCAGCAGCTCAACCGCCTGATGCAGTGGGATATGAACCAGATCGATGACAAGGAGTATCGCCGTCGCCTCTGAGCACGGCAGGCCTGCCCGCCACTCGGGACGCGCATCCCCTGCGGGCGACATTGCTTTGCCGGATCTTGCTGTTTACATCGGCCACGGGCCTGATAGATTGGACGTCTATCCATCTATAACTGCGACAAGCAACATCCAACAAGGAGTGTGTGATGAAAGATGCGACCCTGGCCCTGCACCACGGCTTTTCCAGCGACCCCACCACCAAGGCGGTCGCCGTGCCCATCTACCAGACGGTGGCCTACGAGTTCGAGAGCGCCCAGCACGGGGCGGATCTGTTCAATCTGGCGGTGCCGGGCAACATCTACACCCGCATCATGAACCCCACCAACGATGTGCTGGAGCAGCGGATGGCCGCGCTGGAAGGAGGGATTGCCGCGCTGGTGGTCTCGGCAGGTTCCGCCGCCATCACCTACGCCATTCAGGCGCTGACCGCCGCCGGTGACAACATTGTCTCCACGCCCCAGCTCTATGGCGGCACCTACACCTTGTTCGCCCACATGCTGCCGAGTTTCGGGGTCGAGGTGCGCTTCGCCAAGGATGACAGCGCCGAAGCCATCGCCGCCCTCATCGACGACAAGACCAAGGCGGTCTACTGCGAGAGCATCGGCAACCCGGCGGGCAACATCGTCGATCTGGCCGCGCTGGCCAAGGCAGCCCATGCCCGTGGCGTGCCGCTCATCGTCGACAACACGGTCGCCACCCCGGTGCTCTGTAAACCCATCGAACATGGCGCTGACATAGTCGTCCACAGCCTCACCAAATATGTCGGCGGCCATGGCAACTCGCTGGGTGGCGTCATCGTCGACTCGGGCAAGTTCCCCTGGGCAGATCACGCCGAGCGCTTCCCACAGCTGACCAAACCGGAGCCCTCCTACCACGGGGTGGTCTACACCGAGGCCTTTGGCCCGGCCGCCTTTATCGGGCGGGTACGCACAGTGCCACTGCGCAATACCGGCGCAGCGCTGGCGCCAATGAACGCCTTCCTGCTGCTGCAGGGGCTGGAGACCCTGAGCCTGCGCATGGAACGCCACGTCGACAACGCCCTGCGGGTTGCCAATCACCTCAAGCATCACCCCAAGGTGGCCTGGGTCAGCTACGCCGGTCTGCCGGGTCATCCCCACTATCTGCTGGCAGAGAAGTACATGGCCGGTCGCCCCTCGGCCATCCTCTCGTTCGGTCTGAAGGATGGTTACGAGGCGGGCGTGCGCTTCTACGATGCGCTCAAGATCTTCAAGCGGTTGGTCAACATCGGCGATGCCAAGTCGCTGGCCTGCCACCCCGCCTCCACCACCCATCGCCAGTTGAGCGAGGAGGAGCAGGCCAAGGCAGGAGTCAAACCTGAGATGATCCGGCTCTCGGTAGGGATCGAGGCGATCGAGGACATTCTGGCAGATCTGGATCAGGCGCTGGAGGCCTGAGTCTGGTGTTGAGCGAGCGGGCATCAGCCCGCTCTTTTTTTACTGCCGGTGAACCGCCCTCCTCACCCGCTCGTATACCCCATCCTGCCACCGAATCGAGGTCATTATGATAGTCCTGCACCACCTGAACAAATCCCGCTCCCAACGCATCATCTGGCTGCTTGAAGAGCTGGGCCTGCCCTATGAGATCAAGGCGTATCAGCGCGACACCACCACCTTTCTGGCGCCGCCCGAGCTCAAGGCCATCCACCCCCTCGGCAAGTCGCCGGTCATCGAGTTCGACGGCCGGGTACTGGCAGAATCGGGCGCCATCACCGAGTACCTGGTCGCCCGCTACGCCGCCGATCGGCTGGCTCCGGCACCAGATAGCCCGGAGTATCCCGAATACCTGCAGTGGCTCCACTTTGCCGAGAGCTCGGGGATTCTGCCGCTGCTGCTCGACATGTTTGTGCGCAAGGATGGCAGCCCGATGCGCTTCCTGCCGGACTACGCCAGGGCGGAGTGTGCCAAAGTGCTGGGCTACCTCAATGAGGTACTGGCGAATCGCCACTATCTGGTGGGGGATCGCCTCTCCGGCGCCGACATCATGAACTCCTTCCTGGTGGATCTGCTGGCGCAAAGCGGCCAGCTGGCCCACTTCCCGCATCTGCAAGCCTATTGGGAACGCCTCAATACCCATCCGGCCCGTCAGAAGGCGGTAGAGCTGGAGCACGAGCTGGATCAGCGCCCCTGACCCAACAGCCGCCATGCAAAACGCCCCGATAGTCGGGGCGTTTTTGTTATGCAGCGAGCGCGGTTTACTTGGTCGCAGGCACCTTGTCCCGGCGCGACTTCCACCACCAGCGCAGCCGGATCTGGGAGATCAGCATCCCCGCCAGCATCAGGGCGCAACCGGCAATGGCACGCTCGTCCAGCGTTTCATCCAGCAGCAATACGCCCCCCACGGCGGCAAAGACGGTCTCCAGACTGAGGATGATGGCGGCGTGGGCCGGATGGGCGCCCCGCTGCCCCAGCACCTGCAGGGTATAACCCACCCCGACCGACACCAGCCCGGCATAGAGCAGCGCCTGCCAGCCAGCTACTGCGCCAGCCACGGTCGGAGTTTCGATGACAAAGGCGGTGGCGAGACTGAGCAGGCCGCACACCACAAACTGCACACAAGCCAGCTTGATGGGGGCCACCCGGTTGGAGTAGTGATCCACCAGCAGCAGATGGATCGCCCAGAACAGGGCGCCAATCACCTGCAGCAGATCGCCAAAACCGATGGTGAACTCGTCGGTCACGCTCAACACATAGAGCCCGCTCAGGGCAATGAGGGCTCCAATCCAGGTATTGGTACCCGTCTTGTGCCTCAGCAGCAGCCCCAGTACCGGCACCAGAATGATGTAGAGCCCGGTGATGAAACCGGCCTTGGCGGCAGTGGTATAGAGCAGCCCCACCTGCTGCAGGGATGCGGCACAGAACAGCACCAGTCCGGCCAGCACACCACCGGTCAGCAATTGGCGATGGTCGCCAGTGGCGACCACTGGTTGACGGGATTTGAGCCACCAGAGCAGCGGCAGCAGGGAGAAGGCACCGAGCAGAAAGCGCAGGCCATTGAAGGTATAGGGCCCCATATGATCCATCCCGAGGCGCTGGGCGACAAAGCCCATACCCCAGATGGTGGCAGCCATCAGCAACATCAGATTGGAGCGCATGGCGATTCTTCCTTAAATCGGCGCGTGACGGGTTATCCAATCCAAGATACCTGCCTCCCTACCCTCTTGTCTTTAGAGCGATAGCTGTTTTGTCAGCACGGCCAGCAGGGCGACCATTACCAGATTGCCCCGCAGGATCCAGACCACCCGGAAGTACTGCTGGATCGAGATCATCGGCGCCTTGCCCAGACGCAGGGCACGACGCCAGCGATAGAAGAGGCGACTGGGATAGTCGAGGGAGCCGACAATCAGCAGAAACAACCCCACTTTGAGACCGTGGGCAGGATGAGCAAAGAGCTGCGCCACCGAGCTGGCGTGTTCGAGGGCCAGCAGACAACCGGTGGCAAAGATGGAGAAGAGCGCCAGCGCCGCCACCGCATCTGCCAGCAGCAGACGGTGTACCCGCAACATATTCAGGCCGCGACGAAAGATCAGATACTCGACACAGAGCGCCAGGACCAACAGCATGATGCCGCCGTAGTGAGCCATCAGGAGCAACGTGGGGTTCAGCATTGAACGGATCTCATTTTCTGCCTTTAGACGGGCGGGACGGCATCATATATGCTGGTGACACCCGAGCTGAAAAGGATCTGTGCATGTCCCCCGCCAAGCCCAAGCACACTTGGTCTTTAATCACCCGCATGCGGCTGGGCCTCCTCCTGCTCTTTATTCCCGTAGTGTTGCTCGGCAGCATCTACTACCTGCATATGGAACGTACCCTGCGCCTTGAGCAGCAACAAAACCTGATTGCCCGCAACACCCAATATCTCCATACCCTGCTCGAACCCTATCTGGAGACCCTCAAACGCCAGTTTACGCTTATTTATCAGCAGGTAAATTATCAGGATTTCAGCGGCCCAGCGATCAGTAACGGCGAGCGCTACCTGCAACAGTGGCAGGCCTATCACGAGGTGATGGAGCTCGACTACGTCTATGTAGGAACCGAGCATCGCCAGATGCTGATCCACCCCACCTGGCAGGCGGACGAGAAGTTCGATCCCAGAACTCGCCCCTGGTATCTGCTGGCAGCCAGCCACCCGAATCGGATCGTCTGGACCGATCCCTATTACGACTACACCCTGGGTACCCTCACCATGGCGCTGGCCCGGGTAATTCAAGACCCTGACGGCAAGCGAGTGGGGGTGCTCTCCCTCGATACCCAGCTCACCCCGCTCGCCAACTGGCTCAACAACCGGCATGAACAGAGCCATCATCTGGGCAAGGGCTATCAGATCCTGATCAACCATGACGGGCTGGTGCTGGCTCACCCGGATCGCGAACAGGTATTCAAACCGCTCACCCACCCTGAATGGCTGGCACACATGCAACAGCCGCAAGGTTTCTTCCTCGACGATGCCAGCGGCATGATGGTCTCCTACTACCGTGTCCCCGAGCAGCGCTGGTTCCTGCTCAGTGTCGAGCCCACCGCCAGCATGCAGCAGGTGATCGACAGCGTCTCCATCAACGTGCAGCTGATGATTGCCGTTGCCTGCTTTTTCTATCTGCTGCTAGCCCTGCTTTGGGCCCGCTACTTCCGCCGCATGCTGGGGGAGATTACCCTGTTGATCCGCACCAGCCGCTCTGGCGGGATTGCCTATCATGGCAGCCGCATGCTGGAGCTGGCCAAGGTCTATGAAGAGATGGATGCCGCCAGTCAGGACTTTGCCCAGATCCGCCAGCAAGCCAATCAGGACAAACTCACCGGTCTCTACAACCGCCGCTTCTTCGACGAGTGCCTGCAGAGACAGCTCAGCAGCGGTGCCCCCTTCCTGGTAGTGATGTTCGATCTCGATAACTTCAAACAGGTCAACGACACCTTTGGCCACCAAACAGGGGATATAGTGCTCAAACGGGTGAGCAAGCTGGGCATGAAAATGTTTGACCAGTGGGGCTGGCTCTGTCGTTACGGTGGCGAGGAGCTGGTGCTGATCTTGCGCCTGGAGATGCAAATGAGTGAGGCCACCTCGCTGCTGGAGAGCTTCAGACTTGCGGTCACTCAACTGGAGTGGCGAGAGCCGGAACTGACCATTACCCTCAGCGGCGGGGTGGCCTTGAGCCACTCCGGGCTCTCGACCAAGGAGCTGATAGAACTGGCCGACAGCGGGGTTTATCAGGCCAAGCGGGAGGGAAAAAATCGCATCTGCTTCCCCCAGCGTCGCACCTGCGACGTGACGGAAGAGGATCCTTCCCCTAACCTTGATTCTACCCGACGCCCCCCCCGGCCGGAGGGGGGGTGAGCACAACCGGGGGAAGGAGACAAGGGAGAGGCAACTGCCTCTCTCTGTTGTTTATGTCGCTATTCTTGCCGTGCTTTAAGCCTGTTTGAGCACGCGACTCAGCGCAGCCACTCCCACACCGGCCAGCCCAGCTCCTCGGCCTGCTGACGCAGCGCGGGGGCCGGATTGACCGCATGGGGATGGCTCACCGCCCGCAGCATGGGCAGATCGTTGTGGGAGTCGCTGTAGCCAAAGCTCCCCTGCCAGAGATGGTCCCTGCCGGCAAACAGCTGGTTGATGCGGGCCACCTTGCCCTCGCGAAAGCTGAGGGTGCCGCGGGTCTGGCCGGTCAGCATCCCCTCCTCCTCATCGAGCAAAATGGCGACGCAGTGATCCATCCCCAGCATCTTCGCCATGGGGGCGACCAGATGCTCGCCGGAGGCGGAGATAAGCACCAGGTCGTCGCCCCGCTCCCGATGCCATTCGATACGCGCCAACCCCTCGGGGTAGAGGCGCTCGCGCAGCACCTGCTCGGCAAAGCGGGTAGAGAGCGAGTCGAGCCACTGGCGCGTCTTGCCCGCCAGCGGTTGCAGGGTGAAGGCCATGTACTGGTGCATATCCATCTTGCCCTGATGGTAGAGGGACATCATGGCCTGCTCCTCCGCAATCATGCTGGCGGGGGCCAGCTCCTCAGCCACCATGTACTCCAGCCAGAGGCTGGCGGAATCCCCCGCAATCAGGGTCTCGTCCAGATCAAACAGTGCCAGTGCCATGAGGGCTCCTTGCGGTAACAACGAAAATGAAACGAGGCGTCATGCTACCTCACAGAGTTGATCCCGGGCCACCGCCAGGGTCACGGCACTGCCGGTGGCCAGCAGATCGCCAGCCGAGCAGTTGAGGCAATCCACCGTCAACAGCCCCGCCTCGCACTCCACCTGATAGCGGATCACGTTGCCGAGCAGCTGTTGCTGGCGAACGATGCCGGGCAGGCTGGGTTCGCTGCTGGTCGCCCCGGCGGGCAGCAGAGTGATGGACTCCGGCCGCAGCGCCAACTTGCCCTGAAAACGGGGGCCGAACAGCGACTTGCCCTGCTCTGCGCCAAGCAGGTTGTAGTTGCCGATAAAGCCCGCCACAAACTCGCTGGCGGGACGGGTATAGATCTCCTCCGGTGTACCGCTCTGGACGATGGCTCCCTTGTTCATCAGGAAGATCCGATCCGACATGGTGAGCGCCTCCTCCTGATCGTGGGTCACGAAGATGGTGGTGAGCTCGAGGCGCTGCTGGATCTCGCGGATCTGCTGGCGCAGGCTGCGGCGGATGCGGGCATCCAGCGCCGAGAGCGGCTCGTCCAGCAGCAGGATCCGCGGCTGCACCACCAGTGCCCGGGCCAGCGCCACCCGCTGGCGCTGACCGCCGGAGAGCTCGGCCGGATAGCGGCGCTCGAAACCGGTCAGCTCCACCAGCTCAAGCGCCTCCTGCACGCTGGCGGCGAGATCCCGTCCCGGCTGGGGTTTCATCTTGAGGCCGAAGGCAACGTTGTCCCACACCGTCATGTTGGGGAAGAGCGCATAACTCTGGAACACCATGCCGATGCCCCGCTTCTGGGGTTCCTGCCAGGTGATATCTTCACCGGCCACCCGCACCTGACCGCCATCCACAGGGGTGAGCCCAGCCAGCGCCCGCAGCAGGGTCGATTTGCCGCAGCCGGAGGGGCCGAGCAGGGTCACCAGCTCCCCCTTGCGAATGCCGAATTCGATCCCTTCAAACACTCTGGTGTCGCCGTAGGATTTGTGCAGTTGATTCACTTCTAGATGGAACATGTTGATTCACCGATGAAATCTGTTGGCCGCCCAGGTGAGCAGCAGGGTCAGCAGGAAGTAGCTCATCACCAGCGCACTGGTGAAGTGGCCCGAGGTGGCGCGCATGTTGTAGAGGTAGACCTGCAGGGTCTCGTAGCGGGTGCCCACCAGCATGTTGGCAAACACGAACTCGCCGAGCAGGAAGGAGAGGGAGAGAAACAGCGCCGCCAGCAGCCCCTTGCGCAGACAGGGGATCACCACCAGCAGAAAGGCGCGCCGACTGCTTGCCCCCAGCAGGTGGGCGGCATCCATCAGATCTTTCAGCGGTACCCCTTGCAGGCTGTTGGCCAGCGCCCGGTACATGAAGGGGAGCACCACGGTGAACCAGGTACCGATCAGGATCCACGGCGTGCCGATAATCGGCAAGGCGCCATCGGCGTAGATCTGTAGCAGCCCTACTGACGAGACCACTGGCGGCACCGCGAAGGGGAGCAGGATCAGCAGGTTCATCCAGGGATCCAGCTTGGGGAAGTAGTAGGCCACCACCAACACGGTCGGTACCAGCACCAGGGTCCCCAGCAGCAGGGTCGCGAAGCAGACCAGGAGGCTGCGGCCAAACGCCACCAGAAAGCGCGGGTCGCCCCACAGCTTGAGATACCAGTCGAGGGTGAAGCCGTCCGGCAGCAGGGTCGCCCCCCAGCGGGTGGAGATGGAGTAGAGAAACGTGGCCAACAGCGGCAGCAGCAGGGTGGCGACCAGCCCACCCAGCACCCACTTGGGCCAGCGCGGCGTCAAATCATGCATGGGATTGCCCCTTGTTCACATAGCTCTTTTTCAGCAGCCACTGGTTGGCGGCCGTCACTACCCCTAGCAGCACCATCAGGATCACCGCCAGCGCCGCCGCCATATTGGGCTCGAGGAAGATATCGCCGGAGACCAGACTGGCCACCCGGATGGTCACCAGATTGAAGTTGCCGGTGGTGAGGGCGTAGGCAGAGGCATAGGCCCCCACCGCGTTGGCAAACAGGATGATCAGGGTGCCGAGCAGCGCAGGCGTCAGCACCGGCAGCACCACGTGCCACACATACTGCCCCTTGCTCGCGCCGAGCAGCGCGGCCGCTTGCGGCCACTCATCCTGCAGCGCATCGAACGCCGGATAGAGCAGCAGCAGGGCGAGCGGGATCTGGAAGTAGGTGTAGATGAGGATAAGGCCGCTGCCCGAGTAGAGGTTGAAGCCGTCGATAAGGCCCCAGGATTTCAGCAGCAGAGTCACTGCACCATTGATGCCGAGAATGATGATAAAGGCGAATGCCAGCGGCACACCGCTGAAGTTGCCGGTCATGGTGACGAAGGCCAGCAGCACCCGCTTGACCCGCTCGCCGCTGTGGCGCAGCGCCGCCGCCCCGAGGGTGCCGATGGCAAGCCCCGCCAGACTGGCGATACCGGCGATGCGCAACGAGTTGCCGAACGATTGCAGGTAGAAGGGGGAGCTCAAAATCTCCCGGTAGTAGTCGAGGCCCCAGCCATCCGGGGTCTGGAAACTGCCCACCAGCACCCACACCATGGGGGCGAGCTGGAACAGGATCATCAAGAGGATAAAGGGCAGCAGCACCAGCGCGGGCAACCAGTGGCGGCGCACCTTCTGCTTGGTTGCCACGGGTTGATCCACCAGGATCTCGGTGGTTGCAGGCATCATCAGTGCACCTCGCGCATAAAGGCGGCCTTGAGCAGCGGTGGCGCTGCCGGCTTGTCGTGGGAAACCCCCAGCAGATCCGCCATCAGGGCGCAGAGTTGGGTCTGGGCAATCGCCACCCCATCCGGCCAGCGCTCGACGAAAGCATCGCCAAACAGCCAGAGCGGCACAGTGCGCTCTTCCGGCAGGGTGCCGCCGTGGCTCAGGTCGTTGTTCATGCCGTGATCCGAGGTGACTACCACCTGATACCCCTCCGCCAGCCACTGGGGCAGCAGGTCGGCCAGCAGGCTGTCCATGCGGCGCGCCTGATTGCGGTACTGGCGGGAATCGAGGCCAAACTTGTGGCCCGCATCGTCCACCCCCATCGGGTGGAACAGCAGAAAATCGGGATCGTACTGGCTGCGCAGCCACTCGCCATCCATCAGCAGATGGCTGTCGGGATAGTTGTCATCCCAGTAGAAGCAGCCGTGCTGGATCGGCAGCTGCTCATCGTGGGTAAAGCGATCGCGGGCCGCCAGCCAGGGGCTGCGGTTGTAGAGTTCGCTCACCCAATGGTAGGCCGCCGCTGCGGTGCGTTTGCCCGCAGCGCGGGCCAGATGGAAGATGGAGTCATGCAGACTGAGGCGACTCACCCCGTTGTGGGTGATGCCGCTCGCCACCGGCGGCACGCCGGTCAGGATGCACTCGTAGAGGGGTCGGGAGAGAGACGGCAGAGCAGCATTCAGGGTCGTATGCAGGCCCCGCCCCGCCTCCACCATGCCACCGAGGTAGCCCATGGTGTGGGCTACCTCGGCTGCCAGACCATCCACAAGTACCACTATCACCTTGTGTTGCACTGGATTCCCTTACTGCATGTTGATCATGACGGTTTCTTGCCACTGGCGCGGCAGGGCTTTGGAGCTCTGCTCCCAGGCGGCGTGATCCTGCACCGGCTTGGCATTGGCGTACTGCTCGGCTGGCAGCAGCTTGGCCTTCACGTCATCCGGCAGAGTCACGTTGCTGCGGATCGGGCGAGCGTAGCCGCGGGCCAGGTTGATTTGACCGGCATCGGAGAGGATGTATTCACGGGCCAGTTTGGCGGCGTTGGGGTTCTTGGCCCACTTGTTGATGATGGTGGTGTAACCGGCGATGACGGAGCCGTCACTCGGGATCACCACATCAAACTTCTTGGGGTCGATCTGGTCGCGGTAGTTGAGGGCGTTGAAGTCCCACAGCACCCCCACTTCCACCTCGCCCTTCTCGATGTTGGCGATGGTCGGGTCATTCAGCGACAGGCGCCCCTGCTGGGCCAGCTTGCCGAACAACTCCAGGGCGGGCTTGAGATTCTTCTCGCTGCCACCGGTGGCGTAGGCCGCCGCCAGCACGCCATTGTTGGCCTGGGAGGCAACACCCACATCACCCAGAGTCACCTTGTAGTTGCCGCCCAGCAGGGATTGCCAGCTGGTGGGGGCGGCCTTGACCAGATCCTTGTTGATCAGGAAGGCGATAGTGCCGGTATAGGCCAGCATCCAGTGACCGTCCGCATCCTTGGCCCAGTTGGGAATATCGGCCCAGGTGGAGGGCTTGTAGGGTTGGGTGACCCCCTGCTTGACCGCAACCGGACCGAAGGCGCCGCCAACGTCGCCGATGTCGGCGGTGGCGTTGGCCTTCTCGGCAGCGAACTTGGCGATCTCCTGCGCCGAGCTCATGTCGGTATCCTGATGCTTGATGCCGTAGATGCTGCCCAGCTGCTGCCAGGTATCCTTCCAGTTGGCCCAGCTGTCGGGCATGCCGATGCTGTGGAGCTGGCCCTCGCCGCGAGCGGCCTTCTCAAGATCTGCAATATTTTCGGCGGCAAACAGCGGTTGACTGATGGCCACCAGAGCCAGTGCACTTGCGATCACGCTTTTCATCATCCCATCCCTCTGGACTAGGTCAGTTAAGGTTCGAGAGGGATGCTAGAGGGGAAATATGACGGTCGCGGGGCGCTTTGATGGCAGTTTGATGACAATCACCCTGTCATGGCGCTGTCATCCACAGCGGTTACAACTCTGAACCCGAGTGAGGCTGGACTACTCCAGTAAGGGATTGGCCAGCCACCCGCCTTCTGAATAAGCAACAGGGACAAGAGTGTGACCGAGCCGAGATTGAGCGAGCAGAGAGTGAACGAACAGAGCATGGCCGATGGCCGCTCCTCCTCCAAGTGCGAACAGATTTGCCAGACCCTACGCCGCTATATCGGCAGCGGCCAATTGGGGGCCGGGCAGCAGCTGCCCGCCGAACGGGCCCTGAGCGAACGCTTCGCCACCACCCGCATCACCATCAAGGAGGCGCTCTCCAGCCTCGAAGCGGACGGCCTTATCTACCGGGCCGAGCGGCGCGGCTGGTTTGTGGCGCCACCCCGCCTCACCTACGATCCCGCCATCCACACCCACTTTCACCAGTGGATCGGCGAGCAGCAACGCACCGCCGAAACCCGGGTGCTGGCCCACGGCAGCGAACTTGCCAGCAGCGAACTGTGCCGCTGGATGGGGCTGGAACCCTTCACTCCACTTTATGAGATCCGCCGCCTGCGCCTGATCGACGGTCGCCCGGTGCTCCACGTCAGCCACCACCTGCTGGCGAGCCGCTTTCCCGATATCGCCAGCGCGCCGCTGGCCAGCTCCCTCACCGAGCTCTATCAGCAGCGCTATGGCATAGGCCAGGGTGGGGCGAGTCTCGAGATCACCCCCTCGGCGGCGCGCGGCGCCATCGCCCGCGCCCTCAATCTGGCGGAGGGGAGCGCGGTGCTGCGGCTGGTGCGGGTCAACTACGACGAGCGAGGCGGTCTGGTGGATTGCGATATCGAGCACTGGCGGCCGGATGCCATCCGCATTTGTCTGGATACGCGAGCATTGCAGCCGCTCGCAGGCAAGCTGCAACAAACCCGGGTCGCCGATTAGGGAAAATATCCAGAGCACTGTCGAGCACAGTGGCGATCCGCATCTGCCTCGATAACCGGGTGCTGCAACCGGTCGCAAGCAGATCGCATACCGTTCAACTCACGGAATAACCAGACTCCAACATGGCGGATCCCGCAGGATCCGCCGGGATCAGTTGTCGATATTGGGGATCATGTCGTCGAAGCTCTGGTAGCCGCAGTCGGCCAGTTGCAGCGACATGGTGTAGGTCTTGGCGTGCTCCTGCTGGCCGATGGCGGGGCGGTTGAGCTTGATCTCCTGATGCCAGTACTCCTTCATCCGGTCGATCAGCGCCATCGCCTCCCCCTCGTTGAGGTGCAACTGGCAGAGCGCCATATAGTTGTTCGACTTGTGCATGTTCTCCACCAGATACTCCCCCAGCACCGACATCGCCTGCCGTGCCTGCTGGCGGGCGAAACGGCTGTGCTGCTCGAAGCTGATCCGCTCGCTGATCAGGAAGTGGTAACTGTTGTCGATACCAAGCTGCAAAATGCCGAGCTTCTCCAGCTTGCGCAGATAGAGGTAGCAGGAGGCATCGGTCAGGCCGTACTCCCGCTTGAGATCGATCAGCGTCTTGTCGCGCCAGAAGATATTGGCGAGAAAAGCGTAGAGCCCCGGCTCATTGTGAAACGCCTCGTCCTGCTCCTGGGTAAAGACGGCGCGGCGGCTCTGGGCGTCCTGAGTGCGATCCAGCAACTCCTCGAACGAGAGACCCACCAGATGGCAGATCTCCAGCAGAGTATCAAACGGCAGCGAGGGCTTGTTCATCATCCGTTTCACGGTCGCGATGGAGACACCCATGGCTTCTGCCAGGGTCTGATAGCGGATCCCCTTGTCGGTCAGGGTCTTCTTCAGGGTGTCGAGAATATTGTTGGCCAAGGTCTGGCTGTAGGTCATGCCACTCTTCCTTGTTATCGCACTTTCATTGCATGGTTATGCCGAGTCAGCTTCTGACCTGTTTTTACCTTCAAGGCTCAGATATTGACACCGAAAAAACAGCCTAGAGAAAAAATCGCCTACAACGCCCATCAGGACAGACCAGTTGAACGATGAGGTCGCAAAATCTGACACCAGACAGTGCATATCTTTCAACCCGCAAACATTTTGCTAGTGCTGCATAGAACATCGCGCATAATCGAAACGTATCGAATTCAAGACCCTTCCTGGTTGAGAAATCGATTGTTTGCTTCCAAATTTTTATCTTTTAAACCGCAAGGTTTTTTCTCTTTCCTGGCATTGGGCGGCGCTGATAGCACCGCCCTTTTCTTTTCCCTGAATTCGCAGGTCAGGTCAAGGGCCCCGGCAAGGGGAAGTGTCACAGGCCACCCGCCGCCCACTGATGCGCCAGCCACTACGACCTCTCTGGCAAGGTATCCTAAACGATCCTTAATACCGTCTCATTGCCATTAAATATATTTAAATGGCTTACTTGGAAAGCTTCACTCAATATAAAAACAAATATAATCAAGTAATTTAAAACATCAAAAACTTATCTTTTAAATGGCTTGCATATATAAGCAAACAAAATTAATCGGGCCGCACGCCCCATATCTGCTTATCACACCCCATGCCCACCCCAACAACTGCTACCGGGTGAAGAGAAAAGCCACCCACAAGCGCCCATTCGCGTATCTGGTGGGTAGCATAGCCCACGCAAAAACAGCCTCAAAAGACCACCAAAAGTTACAATGGGAACAATCCCAAACCTCAAAAAGAGCAAAAAACAGGCAAAGAGAGAAATTTTTTTCTCACGGTTTCACCTTGTGATGGGTTCAAAAAATCATCGAAAAGAACCTGATGCCAATCAGTGACATCTGAGATGCCAATTTTTAGACGGCTCATCATGGCCACGCTCGAATGAAAATTCAATGCTGATAAAAATCAATCACATAGAATCAAAATAGAACTCGCAGCCGGTCATTTTCCTCACCAGTTAATTATTTAAACCTCAATAAAGCTAAAACTCTAATAACACCATTTATTAAACAAAATGGCCCTGCTTGCAGCCAGTCATATTTATAATGATGGGGAAACCACTCTCTTGTTATTCAGAAATGTGCTGACTATACTGCGGCCCCTCTGTGAAAGCAGAGCGATGACGGAAATATAAAAAGCTTCATGGATTGAGCAATATAAATTACACGCAGTTCACGCAACACAAGGTTATTTATCCATGAACAAGTTTAATAAAATTGCCGCTTTCTCCCTGCTTGCTCTGGCCATGAATGGCGGCGCCCATGCCGAAGGCTGGTATGCAGGTCTGGATCTGACCACCTCCAAGATGGATCTCGACGGTGACCTCCAGCGCGCCTATGACGCCAAAGTGATCGACGACCAGCTCGACGGCGGCAGCCTGATCGTCGGTTACAGCTTCAAACCCTGGCTGGCCATTGAAGGTGGCCTGCACGCCCAACAGATGGAGCAGCTGATCTGGGTGACCTCTCAGGGGGCAACCGGTTTTGCCGACACCACCATCGAAACCCGCAGCATCAGCCTGGCCGCCAAGCTGAGCCAGCCGCTGGCCTGGGGCTTCAGCGCCTATGCCAAACCGGGTATCGCCTACACCCGCACCGAATTGGAAGTTGTCGGCAACGCCACCTTCCTCGGTTTCAGCGATCAGGTAAGCAAGAGCGCAACCAAGAGCAAGGTACACCCCAATCTGGAAGTAGGTCTGGACTACGCCTTCAACGACCACTTCTCTGCCGGTATCGGTTACGAGCGCCAGTTCGACGCCCTGAGCCTGGGTGATGAGCACTACTCTCTGGATACCCTCAAGCTGGGTCTGCGCTACCACTTCTAAGTCGCGCCGCGTCAGTAACAATGCAAAAGGGCCACAGGTTTCACGCCTGCGGCCCTTCTATTGGCTGATGTGCCATCAGCAGATCTGATTCTTGCCCTGCTGCTTGGCCTGATAGAGCGCCCGATCGGCACGCACCATCAGACTCTCCTTCTGCTCACCCTGCTGATACTCCGCCACTCCGAAGCTCATGGTGGTGACACCGCGGGGACAGATGGGGTTCGTCACCATCAACGCCTGAAACTTGTTCGCCACCACCAACGCATCTTCACGGCCGGTATTGGGCAGCAGCACCATAAACTCGTCGCCACCCCAACGAGCCAGCAGATCAATCTCGCGGATATGGTCGCGCACCAGCGCCACTATGTTGATCAGGGTCTGATCCCCGATATTGTGGCCATAGCTGTCATTGATCTGCTTGAAGTTGTCCACATCCATGGCAATCACGGTAAAAGGCAAGTGAAAGCGGCGCGCCCGTTCGCACTCCAGCTGCAACGCCCGCTCCAGCCGATAGCGGCTGGCGGCACCGGTCAGGGCATCAGTCTCCGCCAGCTGACGATTCTCCTCCACCCTCTGTTGCAGTGCCTCGTTGACTCGCACCAGCTCGGCGGTGCGCTCCGCCACCAGTTGCTCCAGCGACTGATTGCGCAGCTCCAGCTGCTCCAGCAGCAACTTGCTGGCGTGGATATTGCGATGGGCGCCGATCATCCGCGCCACAGACCCATCGGGATTGCGCTCTATGATGCGGCCGCAATCCTCGATCCAGATATAGTCTCCGCCGCGACTGCGGCAGCGATACTCGACCCGGTAGTCGGGGGCGGCGCCGCTCAGATAGGCATCGAAGCTCGCCATCACCCGATCCATGTCGTCGGGGTGGATCACACTCTCCCAGGTGAAGACATTGTTGCCTAGAGTATGGGGCTCGTAGCCCAGCATCCGGTACCAGCCCGGGTTGCGATAGACGAAACCGGTGTTGGCATTCCAGTCCCAGATGCCATCGCTGATCACCTCGAGAATGCCATGTACCACGGCTTCGCTGACATCCGAGATCCTGATCGTGTCGCTGTCCTGCAGCATGGGAGACCATCCTTGTATTGCCGCCCCGCTGGGGCGCGGGGCATTCCAGCCTGATGTTGAGAAATGATAGCGGCAGACGGCTGCACAGTCCGCTATCCGTTGATCGATGAAAACCGCCACTACTTGTTCCGGTTATCGGCCGCCATCGGGTTCGTCTGAATAACATTAGCAACCAGTGTGGCTCAATATTTCACCCTTGTCCGGTTTTAAAGGCAGGATGATGCAGGTTGCGATAGTGGCTGGGCGCCAGGCCATGCTGGCGTTTGAAGGCGGTGGAGAAGTGGTACTCGTTCTTGAAGCCGCACTGCTCGGCCAGCAGCTTCACCGGGTCGGCCCGGCTGGCCAGCAAGAGCGCCGCCCGCTGCAGCCGCAGCCGTTGCAGCAGCGCCATGGGCGCCAGCGCGAAGTGCTGCTGGCAGAGCCGGTAGAGCTGGCGCTCGGAGAGATGCAGGGCGCCAGCCATGCGCGCTATGTCCCACGGCTCGGTCAGCGCCTCTTTGAGCAGCAATTCGAGGCGCAGCGCCAGCCGCTCGCCACGCCGCTGCCCCTCCCCCTTTTGCAACAGACGGCGCAGGTAAAAGCCGAGCTGCTCAACCAGCAGGGCGCTGAGCAGCGGGTCCTGATGGCGCTCCTGCTCCGCATAGAGGTTCTCGAGCGTGCGCAGCACGGTAGCCTGCTGGGAGGTACAACCGAGCCGGGGGTGGCTGGCGAAGGCATCCCAGGGGGAATCCTTGTGCAGCAGCAGCCACACCAGCTCCCACTCACTCCCCTTATTCACCTGCTGGTTCAACGGCTCACTCAACTGATAGCAGAGTGGCTCCCCGGCTGGGATCAGCGCCCACTCCCCGGCCTGCAACCGCTCGCGGCGATCGCCCACCTGCACCTCCCCCTCACCGCCCAGGGTCAGCAGAAAACAGTGCATATCGGCAAAGCGGCGCGCGATGCGGTAGCGGGTCTTGAGACGGGAATAGCCCGCCAGCCACACCTGCTCCTGTGCGAGGGCCGGCAGCAGACTGTCGCAACAGATCTGCTCGCGGCAGTCGGGGGAGACATCGATAATCTCGGTGTTGGCAGTTTCAGACATCATCAGGACGGGCTCAGCCATGTCGAAGGGACAGGCCCCAGCATAGCATTAAGGGCATCGAGTCACAGGAGACCAGCCATGCATATCCATCACGTCGCCATCTGGGCGCAGGATCTGGAGGCACTCAAGGCATTCTACTGCAACCTGTTTGGCGGGCAGGCCAATGAGCGCTATCACAACCCGAGCAAACAGTTCAGCTCTTACTTCGTGCGTTTCGAAGGGGGCGCCAGCCTGGAGCTGATGCACACCCCCATACTGTTTCCGGCAGATCTCACTCTGCCACACCCGTTGCAGGGGCTGGCCCACCTCGCCTTCTCCCTCGGCAGCGTGGAGGAAGTGGACAAGATGACCGCCCGCCTCAAGCTGCTCAAGGGCGCCGAGGTGAAACACCTGGACGGCCCCCGCTGGACCGGCGACGGCTATTACGAGAGCACCTTCCTCGACCCGGAAGGCAACCGGCTGGAGCTGACCATCTAATACCTGAATGCTCCCCTCACTCTGGCCCTCTCGTAAGTTCGATTAGCGAAGCGTAATCGGACAGCGGTAACGGCATTGCTCCCTTCTCCCATTTATTAAAAAAGGAGGAGAAGGGCTGGGGATAAGGGAAAGGAAAAAGAGATTTCGCGGTAAACGTTGGGCTTCGCTACGCTCGCCACAACCTACACGATCGGTAGTTTGGTGCTGAGCCTGCGAAGCCCAACATACTCGATTACCCAATTACGCGATCGTCCGATTACGCTTCGCTAATCGAACCTACACATGCCCGATAAACCAGTGGTGTGAAATATATCAAAAGAAGCCCAATCTCCCTTCTCCCCTTGCGGGAGAAGGGTCGGGGATGAGGGGAAGGAAAAAAGAGAGCACGCGGTAGACGTTGGGCTTCACTACGCTCAGCCACAACCTACACAATCCGTAGGTTGTGTGCTGAGCCTGCGAAGCCCAACACACGAGATAAGCTACAAGCCATGAAAAAATCAGAATGGAATATCATCATCCCATACATAAAATTTATTCCTAACATCGGATATTTCATTTCTAATTTTTTCTATCTCATCAAATTTTGTATCGCTTACGATTTTATTCTCCAGGGAATTCAATGCTCTGTCCAGATTGGCAACAACTCTCCCAATATAATCTCTTTGTTCTGAATCTTGCGCTGACAAGCGTTTATTAGTATGTTCCAATTGTGCAATAGAAAGACTTAACTTATTATTATCAGCACGAAACTCTTTCGATTTAAGTTCGAAGTCAGAAAGCAATTTCGCATACTTACCCTTAAGATTTATTATTTCACGAATGAGCTCTAATTTTTGACCTGCCCATAATTCTAATTCTTTGTCTTTTAACTTAACAACATATTCATCAGTTGACTCAATTTTTGCGCACACGGTCTCCTTTCTTCTAACAAAGGCGTCTTTCTGCGCTTTATTGCTATTTTCATCTCTAATTTTATCAATGCAATTATCATGTATAAAGCTGTAGATCGTATTTAAAACTGGAAGTATTACCAAATATCCGACAGATACTAAAAATGGGATTAACAGATCATCTGTACCCCCCCAACTTTTGTTCTTTATAATGTCAAGCTTTCCTTGGTTACTTTCCAATATAAACCTAGCCACTCCATTTATATTCAAAAACATCCAAGACAAGACGAACGCGCCGATAATAGGATTGTTTAGTCTAGATGTTGCATTATCTTTCAATGGCTTAAGTACATCCTTCATCAATAACCTCTAATCAGAATCGATTCATGACAATATGCAGCAAATTTCTTTTCCCATGGCGGTAAATCCCTTTACCGCCATCCAATCAATCACTCCCCCAACCTCTCCGCCAATCCGGAATAACGCTCGGTCTTTTTCCGCACCGCCTGTGCCAGCAGGGCGCGATCGCCGTAGAGATCGAGTTTCGCCTTGGCGCGGGTGATGCCGGTATAGACCAGCTCGCGTGTCAGCAGCGGGCTGGGGCTGTCGGGCAGCACCAGTACGGTATGGGCAAACTCCGAGCCTTGGGATTTGTGGATGGTCATGGCGTAGACCGTCTCGTGGGGCGGCAGCCGGCTTGGCAGCAGGGCACGCAGGGTGCCATCCGGCTGCTCAAACCAGACCTTGAGCCGGCCAGTTTCATCGGGCAGGCAGAGCCCCATATCGCCGTTGTAGAGACCGACCCCGTGGTCGTTGCGCACCACAATCACCGGGCGACCGGCATACCAGTCGCCGTCGCGGGCAATCAGGCCAGCCCGTGACAGGGCCAGTTCGAGCCGCTCGTTAAGACCCAGCACCCCGAACGGGCCATCTCGCAGGGCACAGAGGATCTGGAAGCTGTTGAATGCCTTGAACACGGCGGCGGGCGCTTCCCCCGCGCGGGCCGCCTTCAGATAGCTGCCGTAACCGGCTACCCCCTGGGCAATCAGGACACCGTAGGCCTCCCCCGCCCAGGGGTGCAGGCTGATATCGGCGAATCCTGCGCCCCAGACTGATTCCACCGCCGTGGCATCGCCGCTGTTGCAGGCGCGCGCCAGCTGGCCGATGCCGGAGTGCTGATCAAAGCGCCAGCTCTTGGCCAGCAAACAGAGGCTATCACGCACCGGCGCCCCCGCGGGCGTGCCCTGCAAGCGGTAGCCGGTCTGGCGGGAGAGCCAATCTGCCTGCGCCGGGCTGATGCCCTGTTCGATAAAGCTGCAGATATCGCCGAGCACGGCCCCCGCCTCCACCGAGGCGAGCTGATCCTTGTCGCCGAGCAGGATCAGGCGGGCGTGGCTCGGCAGTGCATCGAGCAGCCGCGCCATCATCGGCAGGTCGACCATGGAGGCCTCATCCACCACCAGCAGGTCGAGGTGCAGCGGGTTGCCCGCGTGGTGGCGGAACTGACTGCGCCCCGGAATGACCCCGAGCAGCCGGTGCAAGGTGCCCGCCTCGGTGGGGATCGCCTCCACCCACTCGGGGGGCAGATCGAGGGCCTGCAGGGCAGAGCCGATACTCTCGGTGAGGCGCGCCGCCGCCTTGCCGGTGGGGGCCACCAGCCGGATCGCCGGGGCCTTGCCCGCTTGCAGGCCGGTCTCCACCAAAATGGCGAGCAGTTTGGCAACCGTGGTGGTCTTGCCGGTGCCGGGGCCGCCGGAGATCACCGCAAAGGGGCGCGCCGCTGCGGTGGCCGCCGCCAGCTTCTGGCCGTTGCAGCAGAGCGCCTCGGGCACCAGCTTATCCAGCTTGCTCAAGTCGCTCGCCGCCTGGGCGCTGGCGAGCAGCACTTCGATAGCGGGCCAATCCACCTCGTTCGGGCACACCAGATCCAGATACTTCTCGATAAAGTGGCGGGCCGAGAAGTCGGGGGCGAGGCGGGCCTTGAGCAGCGCCGCGAACACCAGCCCGTAGTCGCGGGCAAACAGCCGCGACAGGGCCGGGGCGATCTCCGGCCATTCGGCGCGTTCACTCAACGCGCGCAGATGGCGGGCCACCCCCAGTTCAAAATCGTGATAACGGGTGAGATAGAGCCGCCCGTGCCACAGCCGCAGCGGCCAGCGCGGGGTTAGCCCCTCATCCTGTTCCGTACCCACGAGCGGGCTTGCCGCAAACAGGGCTGGCCAGCGGGCAGGATCCGCCAGATCCCCCAGCAGATCCCGGCTCTGCTGGGGATCCAGCCCGAACGGGCGCAGGGATCCGGCAGCGAGCATCTCCAGCGGCAGACAGACATGGCCACGCCCCAGTTCGAAGCAGGTGAGCGCCGCCCCCAGCACCAGCTCGGGGCTGCCGCCAAGGTCGGCCACCAGCCTGGCAAATTGCAGATCCAGCTGGCGGATACGGCCAGCCAGCGCCAGTGTTTTGAGCCGTTCAACCATCATTGCGCTGGTCGCGGTGCTGATCATGGTGCCGCTCATGCTTCTACCTCGTTCAATGCTTGAGATCCCGCAGCTGGCAGCTCACTGCCTTCGCTAAACAACTTATCCAGCCCCAGCACCAGTTCACGGCTCGGGCGGGTATGGAAAATGCCCCCCTGCGGCATGCCGCGCAGGAACAGATAGAAGACCCCGCCAAAATGCTGCTCGAAGTCGTAGCCCGGCAGGCGCAAAGTGAGCAGCCGGTGCAGCGCAAGCGAGTAGAGCTGGTATTGCAGGTCGTAGCGGTGCTCGGCCATCGCCCGCTCCAGCGCCGAACGGCTGTAATCGGCCGGGCTCATGCCGAGGTGGTTCGATTTGTAGTCGAGCAGATACCAGCGCCCCTGCCACTCGAACACCAGATCGATAAAGCCCTTGAGCATCCCCTGCACGGTGGCAAAGCTGAGCGGCTTGTTGCCCCGCGACAGCGGGTCGTGCTGCTGGCAGAGCGCGGTCAGCGCCGGTGCCGTCACCCGACCCATGGGCAGGAAGAACTCCAGCTCCACCTGTTTGCGCTCGGGGGCCAGATCCCGCAGCCGCACCGGATCACCAAAGCCTGTTTCCAGCGGGGTATCCAGCACCGCCTCCACCTGCTGTTGCAGCACCGGTGCCCAGCTCTTGTCGAAGCCGTCTTGCAGCAACAGACTGGCGATATGCTCTGCCAGCGGCTCGCCCGCAGCGCTCTGAAAATCGATGGTCTCGAACAGGCTGTGCAGCAAGGTGCCGGGGCGCGCCCCTTTCGGGAAGGTGAAGATGGAGGGCTGGGGCGCCTCCTCCGGTTGCTCGGAAGCCAGCGCAGCCGCCTCGGTGACGACCTCGTCATCGAAGCCGGGATTGGCCAAGACCCCCTTGCTGTGACCATGACCCTGCGCCGCCAGCCCCGAGTAGGAGCTGATCCACCAGTCCCGCTCAAGGGAACCGCTAAAGTGGCGCACCTGCGGCTCGCCCAGCTGCTCTTCCTCTGGCGGCAGCGGGGCCGGACGGGTGAGCGAGGGCTCACCGACGGCCACCCCGGGCAGCGCCTGTGACAGCTCGGTCAGAGCGGTCGCCAGCGTCTGCGCATCCCCCTCCTCGCCCTTTTGCAGCAGGTAGCCGATGGCGGTGTGGTGCAGGTCGGTCTTCTCCGACTTGCCTGCTCCCGCCCGCACCGGTGCCAGCCCCAGCCAGGTGGCGTAAACGCCCCGGGTCAGCGCCACATAGAGCAGCCGCAGATCTTCGGCAAGGCGCTCCCTGTCCGCTTCGGCGAGCGACGAGTCGGCGCCGGTCAGATCGAGAATGGTGCGATTGCCCGCCTCGTCCGCCTCGTGATAGAGCGGGGTCTCGGCGGTTCTGTGGCTGCAGATAAAGGGCAGGAACACCAATGGATATTCCAGCCCCTTGGATTTGTGGATGGTGACGATCTGCACCAGCTTGCGCTCGGATTCGAGCCGCAGTACCTGCTCAGCATCCTGCCCGTTGGGGCGGCTCACCGCCTCCCCCAGCCAGCGCAGCAGGGCATATTCGCCATCCAGCTCGCTGCTCACCTGTTGCAGCAGCTCGCCAAGATGGAGGAAGTTGGTCAGCCGCCGCTCGCCATAAGGGCTCGCCAAAAGAGAAGAGGCGAGATTGCGCCGGTGCAGCAGGGCCCGCAGCATCGCCAGCACGCCACGGCGGTGCCAGATCTTGCGGTACTCCATAAACTCCTGCACCGCGCTCTCCCACGCCCGCTCGTCGCTGGCCAGTCCATCGAGCGCCTTGGCGTCCAGATCAAACAGGCCGGTGGCGAGCGCCGCCCGCAGGCTGCGCTCTTCGCTCGGGTTCTGGCAGGCGTGCAAAATCAGCAGGATCTCCCGCGCCTCCGTCTGCTCCAGCACGCTCTCGCGGTTCGACAGATAGACTGAGGCGATGGCGAGGCGCGCCAGCTCCTGCTGCACCAGCTTGCCCTCTGCGCCGGTGCGCACCAGCACGGCGATATCCCCGGCCTTGACCGCCTTGTCGCCGATCAGCGCCTTGCCCTCGCGGGCCAGCGTCAGCAGACGATGGATCTCGGCGGCGGTGGCGCGGGCCATCTTGCTCTGGTAATCCCCCCGATTGAAGGTGGGCTGGCCGGTCAGCTGCCAGCAGTGGAGCACCGGCGCGGTGGCACCATCGAGCAGCAGCGCCTTGCTCTTGCCCTGCGCCTCTACCGGCAGGAAGGGGATATCCGCTTCGTAGATAAAGGGATCCTTGGCCCGTTCGAACAGGCCATTGACCGCCCCCACCAGCGCACTGCTGGAGCGCCAGTTGCGCCCGAGGGTGTAGTGGGCGCTCACATTTCGCCGCGCCTGAATGTAGGTAAAGATGTCGGCGCCGCGAAAGCCGTAGATGGCCTGCTTGGGGTCACCGATCATCAACAGCGCCGTGTCGCTATGGCCGCCGTAGAGGCGATGGAAGATGCGGTACTGCTGGGGATCGGTATCCTGAAATTCGTCGATCATCGCCACCCGATAGGTGGCGCGAATGCGCTCGCAGAGCCTCTCGCCAAGGCTGGAGCCAAGCGCCCCATCGAGGTCTTTCAGCAGGTCATCGAACGAGAGCTGATGGGCTTGGCGCTTGCTGGCCTGCATCCGGCTGCGCACCACTTTGGCCGCCCGTTGCAGGATCAGATCCCGAATGCCGGGGCGGCTCGCCAGCAGCTGGTCGATCTGGCTGAACAGCGGCAGGGTCGGCACGGCGCCCCCCTTCTTGAGGTTCTCCTCCAGCACCGTCTGGCCGAAGCGCTCCAGCTCCTTGGGGATGGCGTAGCCACTGCTCTCGTCCTGCGCCCAGTCGGCTATCTTGGCAAGCCACCCTTCGTAGTTCTTGCCGGTGTAGCGGCTGATCTGGCCGTCTGTCTGGCGGCGGATCTCGTCCACCTGCGCCAGCCATTCACTCTTCACCGCCGCGATGCGGCTCATGGCCGCCTGATGGCGGGTGGCGAGGGTCTCGTCCCCCAGCGCGGGGTGGATCTCCAGCTCGCTGTTGTCGAGCCAGCTGCCCATCTCCCGCAGCAGGGCGGCGGGGCTTGGCCAGAGCGCGCGCACGGCGCTGGCGAGGGCTTTATCCACCGGATAGAACTCGGCTCGCCAGTAGTCGCTCACCGCCTGCAACCTGAGCTGGCTATCGTCGGTAAGAAATTCGGTTTCAAAGAGGGCGCCCGACTCGAAGGCGTTCTGCTTGAGCATCCGCTGGCAGAAGCCGTGGATGGTAAAGACCGCCGCCTCGTCCATCTGCCGCTCGGCGGCCAGCAGGCGACGGGCCGCCAGCTCGTGATCCTCCACCTCGGCCAGCAGCATGTTCAACAGAGCGTCACGGCTATGGCCGCGCATAAAGGCGAGGCGCGCCTCGTGGATGCGGCCACGGATCCGTCCGCGCAGCTCGGCGGTGGCCGCTTCGGTAAAGGTCACCACCAGAATTTCGGTCACCGAGAGCGGCCGCTCGTGGGCGCTCGGCTGACCAGAATCGGCCCCCTCTTCGATGAGCGGGCCGTGGCCCAGCAGCAGGCGCAGGTAGAGACCAGCGATGGTGTAGGTCTTGCCGGTACCGGCGGAGGCTTCGATCAGTCGTTCACCATGGAGGGGAAAACGCAGGGTATTGAGCGGGTTAGCCATTATTTCAGCTCCTCCAGGGTCTTGAGCAGCGGGGTCAGGTGTTCGCGGGCCAGCGCCTGCAACTGACCAAGCACCTCATCATCGAGTTCGGGGAAGCAGCGGGCGACGTAAGGATCTTGCCCCTCCCCGTTGATCATCCAGCCGCCGTTGAAACGGGTGAGGGCCGCCTTGTCGGCCGCCTCCGGCTTGTCGGGATCCTTCTCGATCGCCTTGAGCCAATCCCATGCGGTGTTGGGGAAGAACGGCAGCGGCCGCTTCATCCCCTGCGCCCAGCACGCCACCAGCGCCGCCAGCTTGGGGCGCGCCTCGTCGGCAGAAAGAGCAGGCAGTCGCAGACTCTGTTTGGCATCGAACAACAGGGTGTCGCCGGGGGCGCCACTCAATGAGAGGCAGAGGTGCTGGATCCAGCCCAGCAGCAGATCCTTGCCGTTGAAGCTGCCGGGTTTGACCACCAGCAAGCGCCCCTTCTGAGTGTCGATCCACCCTTGCAGCTGGCCCTGAGTGAGGGAGATATCGATCTCCACCGCCTGTTTTTCTGACTCATTGGCCGCAACCCATGGCCGCAGCCGATCCGCCAGCTTGCCCATCTCGGCATCCAGATCGTCCAGCAGCAGGCTGCCGAACCACCCTTGCGGCAGCAGGCCGGTGAGCTGCAACCGCTCGCGACGCTCGGTACTTTCACCTTCCGCCAGATGGGCATCGAGCAGCAGATCTTTCAGCTGATAATGTTGCAGGCCATCCAGCTCGAACGGCTCGCTGTCCTCGATGTTGGCTTCGTTCAGCTCAAACCACACCTTGAGGCGACGGTTGAGGAAATATTTGGTGGGCTGGCGATAGAAGCGCAGCAGCTCCGCCAGCTCCAGCCCCTGCTCCTTGCCCCATTCGGGGGGCAAAGGCAGCTCGCCGCTCTGGAAGTTGGCCGCGCCGCGCACCGGATTGAGGGCGGGCAACCAGTCGGCGGCATAGGTAAAGAGGCGTGAACCAGGCTCCGGATAGAAGTAGTTGCGGCTGTAGGGGGTGAGCGGGTGCGCCACCATCAGGTGGTTGAGCAGCCGCTTGCCGGAGGTTTCGTCATCGAGATCCTCATCCCCCGCCAGCACAAAGCCCTGCCGCACATAGTCGATCAGCTCCGCCAGCAGCACCGACGGCACCTTGTCGCTGTTGTCCTGCGCGCTGAAGCCCTGATAGCTGATATAGAGCCCCTGCTGGGCGCTGAGCAGCGCCTCGAGGAAGAGGTAGCGGTCATCATCGCGACGGGAGCGATCCCCACGCCGCGACGCTACCGCCATCAGGTCGAACCCCATGGGGGCCAGGGTGCGCGGGTAGACGCCATCGTTCATGCCGAGCAGACAGACCTGCTTGAAGGGGATGGAGCGCATCGGCATCAGGGTGCAGAAGTTGACCTGACCGGCGAGGAAGCGCTGGCTGGAGCGGGACTCCCCCAGCACGCTGCCGAGGTAATCCTGCAACAAGTCGGCGGTAATGGGCTGCTCGAAACGGGCCTCGCCGAGCCGGGTCTGCCACTCGACCAGCTGGCTGCGAATCAGCTGGAGTTGACGCTCTTCATCCTCGTCGGCCAGATAGAAGCGCTCCAGCAGCGCCAGCAGGCAGGCGTTCCACTCGGCCAGCGGCTGCGCCTGTTGCAGGCGGGGCAAAAACTCGGCCAGCGAGTCGACAAACCAGGCGAGCTTGCCAAGTGCCAGCCCCTGCTGACCCTCGATATCGGCGTAAGGCAGAATGCCCGCCACCGGCTCACCGTCGCCCATGGCAAAACCGAGCAGCATGCGGCGCAGGCCGAACAGCCAGCTGTTGCCGGACATGGGCGGCAGATCGAAACGGACTGGGTAACCGTCATCCAACCCCCAGCGGATGCCGGTCTCCTGCACCCAGACCCGCAGCTGGTTGAACTCGTCGTCATCCAATTCGAAACGGCGCAGCACGGCGGGCACCTCGAGAATGGCGAGCAGCTCCCCCGCCCCGAAGCGGGCGTTGGGCAGCCTGAGCAGGGCGAGGAAGCTTTGCAGCAGCGGGCTCTCCTGACTCGCCGCCCGATCCGAGACCGCAAACGGGATCTGACCGCGCGCGCCAAACACCGCCTGAATGTAGGGGCCATAGCTGTTCACATCCGGCATCATCACCACCACATCTTTCGGGGTGAGGGTCGGGTCCTGCTCGAACAGCGCCAGCAGCCGGTCGTGCAGCACCTCGAGTTCGCGCATCGGGCCATGGCAGGCGTGGATCTGCAAGGATCCATCCGCCGGATCGATCGGGCTCTTGTGATGGCTGCTGTCGAGATCGAACTGACCGGCGCCCCGTTCTGCCAGCTCCAGCACATCCTTCTGGATGGCGCGCAGCAGGCTGACATTGCCCTTGCCATCCACTTCGTCGATATCGACGAAAGCCTCGATTTGCGGCACCTCCAGCTCCATCAGCTGATGCAGGTAGTCGCGCCCCAGCTTGCCCATGGAGGCGAGCAGCGGGTTGGCGGGGCCTTGCAATGTCTCGATGTCGGTACCGGGTTTGAGCTTGTTCTCCAGCCGAGCCAGGGTCTTGCGATCCAGCAGATCCCCCCAGTAGTAACGGCAGGGGTTGGTGACGAACAGGTGCACCTCCACCTCCGGTCGGCTACCGAGGGCCAGCAGCGCCTCCACATAGCGCGGCGGCAGCGCCGAGATGCCGAACACGAAGACCCGTTGCGGCAGCTTGCCCGGCAGATCGGCGGTGCGCGCCAGCTCGTGGATAAACTCCTCGTAGAGGTTGGCGCGGTGGTAGCCGCTCGGAGAGAGCGCCAGGGTGCGGGCCACCAGCTCGCGCCACAGCTCGGGCTGCCAATCCTGACCGCTCACCCCGGCCAGCTCCTGACTCAATCCTTCCCCCTCTTCCCAGCGGGCGATCCAGTCCGGCCGGTAGACCAGATACTGGTCAAACAGATCCGCCACCTTCTGGCAGAGCTGCCACAGCCGCACCTGCTCGGGATCCTGGGCGGGATCCTCGTCCTCTCCACCGCCCAGATAGGCGGCGAGCGGGGCAAAGGCGGGGCGATCCAGCAAGGCAGGCATAATGGTCATCAGTTGCCAGCTCATGGATCCCTTGTTGTAGGGGCTCTGGCGCGGCACATCTGCCAGCACCCGGGTGAACATCTCCCAGATAAAGCTGGCGGGCAGCGGAAAGTCGATATTGGCGGCAATGCCAAACGCTTTGGCTAGCTCCAGCTTGAGCCACTGGGCCATGCCCGGACTCTGCACCAAGATCTGCTCCCGATCGAAGGGGTGAGAGAGGGGGGCCTGCCGGATGCGGCTCACCAGCAGCTCTTTGAGCAGATCCAGCTGATTGGAGTGGTAGAGGGTAAACATGAGCAATTCCCGCCTGTGGATGAGAGGGGGCGAGGGAAAAGGCGAGCCATTTCCGTCACTTCACAAGAGAGGGAATTGTCGGGGATCGGGGGATAAGATGCAAAAGGCACTTGTGGCCAGCAGGCGGGCAAACCGCTGAACCATGAGGGGGACCGCAGATTTGTGCAGCTGCCTCATCGCCCCGGAAAACGCAGACAGAAAAAAGCCGGTGCAGGGCACCGGCCAAAAGGCATTGGAAAACTTGACTCTTCAGGGCATTACCAGTTTTTGCCGAGACGGGCATCCACACTGAAAGCCCCTGCTCCGGCCGCCGCCAGCGCCAGGAAACCACCGGCGACGGAGACGTTCTTCATAAACATCAGCATCTGCATCTGTTCGGCAGGCTGGTAGTGGAAAATAAAGGCAGCCATCAGGGTGAAACCGGCCAGCAGCACGGAGAGGCTGCGGGTAAAGAGACCGAGCACGACGGCAAGGCCACCACCCAGCTCAAGCAGGATCACCAGCGGCAACATAAAGCCCGGCACACCCATCGCTTCCATATAGCCCTGAGTACCGGCATAGCCGCCGATCTTGCTCCAGCCCGCCATTACGAACATCAGCGCCAGCAGTACACGACCCGCCAGCAGCGCTACATCTTTCATCTTGTCCATTTCATATTCCTCGTTTGTGTCACATCACCGCTGACTGCTTCAGGGTAGGTCAAATAACAGGGCTTGGCTGGCACTGGTCGCAACCAGCTCCCACCGGTATTCATCACGACTGAGTACCCCGTCGCCGGGTCGGGCAGCCAGACCGTTGGCGGCAAGCGTACCTGAAATCATCTGCAGGTAACCGTGTCGGCCAGCCAGTGCCCATTCGAGCGTCTCGCCCGGGGCCAGTTCCAGCCGCCATACGCGGGCCTGTTGGCGGATCCGCAGCGATCCCGCCTCGCCATCCGGTGACGCTACCAGCGTCATGCCCGGTCTGGACTCGATCTTCTTCTGCTGATACCCGGGTGGCGTGCCGAACTCGTTCGGCTCGATCCAGATCTGCAACAGGGAGAGGGGTTCCGTCTGCGAGGGGTTGTACTCGCTGTGGCGGATCCCGCTACCTGCACTCATCAGCTGGAAATCCCCTGCCGGGATCTGCTCGGCATGGCCGAGGCTGTCCTTGTGCTCTATGGTGCCTTGCAGCACGCAGGTGAGGATCTCCATATTGGCGTGAGGGTGGGTGGCGAATCCGCCACCCGGCGCAACCAGATCCTGATTGATCACCCGCAGTACCGAGTGTCCCATCCACTCCGGGTCATAGTAGTGACCGAAGGAGAAACTGTGGCGCGCGTCCAGCCAGCCAAAGTTGGCCTTGCCCCGCGCTTCTGCGGCTCTCAATTGCATCATGGTCTGCTCCTCATCTACCGGGACGGTTGATTAACGCTGTTTGCCGCTACCGATACCGAACGGAATACGGTATTCGCTGCTCTGGTCAGCCAGGCTGACGGTCAGGTTGCCCTGGGTACGGCTTGGGATCCGTACCTGCTGGGTGCCAGTCAGGTTGGCGTGGACTGATGCCAGCAGATCGCCAGACTCGTCACGCACTTCCAGCATCGGATTGGCTTTGCCATCCATTGCGGCAGTGGCGTTCCAGTTCACAAACAGCACGCCGGGCATGGCATTGAAGTCAGCCGGTACGGAAGCTTGGGCGAAACCTGTGGTCATCAGGCCTGCAACGGCCAGCATCTTGATTACGTTTTTCATGTTCATTCACTCTCTTGTTTTATATGTCATTGCCAAGGCCTTTTCGGCCAGAATCAATGCATCCATGCAAGAGGTTATTCAAATAGTGTGTTGTTCTTTCACCGACATCAGACAGACCGATTTGGTGTGTCACAGTGCGGAACTACCCGCATATTTGGCCGCTCGACGTTCCTGCCTAAGCGTTGATTGAATATTAAAGTGACATGACCTAACTTGTTAGCGAGATAAACTGGCAAACATATTCAAAAAAATTGAAGGTGAGGAATGGCCAAGGAATCGAACAAGGAGCGGGCGCTGACCCTGGAGGCAATCCGGGTGCTGGATGCCATCGACCGCCGCGGCAGCTTTGCGGCGGCGGCCGACGAGCTGGGCAAGGTGCCCTCGGCATTGAGCTATACGGTGCAGAAGCTGGAAGACGAACTGGATGCCATGCTGTTTGACCGCAGCGGCCACCGCACCAAGTTCACCCCGGCGGGGCGCATGCTGCTGGAGCGCGGCCGGGTGCTGCTGGAGGCAGCCGAGCATCTGGTGGGAGAGACCCGGGCGCTGGCCCGTGGCTGGGAGACCGACATCACAGTCGCCGTCGATGCACTGGTCCCGGTGCAGGCCCTCTACCCCTTGGTGGAGAAGCTGGCCGAGCAGACCGATACCCGACTGCGGCTGCGGGCCGAGGTGCTGGCGGGTAGCTGGGAGTGTCTGGAAGATGGTCGCGCCGACCTGCTTATCTCCTCCATCAACCCCGACATCATGATGACCGGCATCAAGCATCAGGTGATCAAGGACGAGGTGATGCTCTACGTCGCACATCCCGCTCACCCGCTACATCAGGAGCCCGAACCCTTGGCCGACGAGACCCTGCGCCGCTACCGCGCCATCGCCGTCGCCGATACCGCCCTGCGCAAGCCGGTGCTCACCTACCGCCTGCTCGACAAGCAGCCGCGTCTCACTGTCAGCACCATGACGGAGAAACGGGATGCCCTGCTGGCAGGGATCGGCGTCGGTACCATGCCACAGAGCTGGATTGAGGAGGACATCCGGGCCGGACGACTCAAGGTGATCAGCCCCGAATATCGCCATCAATTGCAGGTGGTGCTGGCCTGGCGGCGAGACACCATGGGCAAGGCCAAAAGCTGGCTGGTGCGGGAGATACCAAAACTATTTGCAACTGGTGAGAAATGAGATCCAGTTAACAGAAATGTTAATTGCATGCCTCACTTGACGCCCAATATCTTTGCTGATTTCATAGCCGCCTCATTGAACCCATGGAAGCTGTAGAAAATGAAAAAGAGTTTGCTGGTTGCCCTCACCACCCTGCCCCTGTTTGCCAATGCCGGCCTGATGGACTCGCTGACCG
The DNA here is from genome assembly GCF_049175135.1 of Aeromonas sp. 600724. Taxonomy (NCBI): domain Bacteria; kingdom Pseudomonadati; phylum Pseudomonadota; class Gammaproteobacteria; order Aeromonadales; family Aeromonadaceae; genus Aeromonas; species Aeromonas sp. 600724. Next base: position 253,995 of record NZ_JAAKUM010000004.1, read on the forward strand.
ACAGCGTCACCAGCAGCGTCAAGGATGCGGCCAGCACTGCCGTATCCGGTGCCATGGACAGCGCATCCAACGAAGCCATCAAAAAGGCACTGGATATCAAGGAAGGCGGCTCCAACAAGCAGGCAGTCAAAGATAAGCTGGGCGCTCCTGCCACCACCAAGACCGAATCCGGTCTGGAAGTGTGGACCTATGATCTGGATGCCCTGAAGAAGGCCTCTCCGCTGCTGGCAGAAACCACCAAGACCCTGCTGAAAGATACCGACGCCGCCAAGAAAAACGTGGTCATCAAGTTCGAAGGCGAAACCGTCAAGAAAGTAGACCTGACCGACAAGGCTCAAGGCTAAGTTCGATCGTCCGGTGGAGTGGGCTGAACACCCGCATCGGCACAGATAGCAAGAGGGGGGAGCATCAGGCTCCCCTCTTTTATTGGCAATCACCAGCGTTCAACCAATCTGCTGCTCAACGCAGTAAACGCAAAAAGGGTGGCCTCGGCCACCCTTGGGTTGATAACAGCTGGCGCTGTTACTGGTTCGCTTCGGCGAACTGCTTCATCGCTTCGGCGTGCTTGGTCATACCGGCGGCACGCTCGTTGAGCTTCTTGATGAACTCCGCCTTCTTGGCAGGATCCTCGATGCGATCATAACGTTGCTGCAAGTTGGCCTGGATCTGCTCCGGGGTCATGTTCTGCATACGAGCCATCTTGTCGTGGCGACCACCGTGGTGTTTACCACCCATCATGCCACCACCGTCCATCGGGCAATCCACCATGGCGCCGGGCTGGCCGGTGGGGGCCGCTTCACTGGCAGCATAGGCACCCAGCGGCAGGCCAAGGATCAGGGTGGCGGTCAGCAGGGTTTTGGTCAGCTTTTTCATGGTCTATCTCCTGTAGGGATGATTCTGGTTCGGCGCTCTTGCCTTGCCCTCAAGTAAACACCCTATCGGTGTCTGAACTTTGCCAGCATCGCCCTTTTTTGTAGCAGAGTGTGGCATCGTGCGGATCTGGCACACTTTGACACAAACCGCCATCCGGATTTTCGTATACTCGGGCCAACGCCAAGCAGGGGAGGTATTCATGAACCAGGGCAACACCCACATTCTGGTGGTCGACGACCACAGCGAGATCCGCGATCTCTTGAAACGCTTTCTGGAACAGCACGGCCTGCGGGTCAGCTGCGCCCGGGATGGCAAGGAGATGAAGCGACTGCTGGAGGAGCGGGAGTTCGACCTGCTGGTGCTGGATCTGATGATGCCGGGTGAAGATGGTCTGACCCTCTGCCGCGAGCTGCGGGTCAAATCGAACCTGCCCATCATCATGCTCACTGCCATGGGGGAAGAGACCGACCGCATCATCGGATTGGAGATGGGGGCCGATGACTATCTGGCCAAGCCCTTCAACCCGCGCGAACTGCTGGCGCGCATCAAGGCGGTGATGCGCCGCACCCAGGCCGAGACCCAGCCTGCCGCCGAGACCCTGACCCGGGATCTGCGCTTCGATCGCTGGCTACTCGACGTCAATCGCCGGGAGCTGGTCGATGAGGATGGGGTGGGCCTCAGCCTCTCCACCGCCGAATTCGATCTGCTCAAGGTGTTTCTCGAACGCCCGCAACGGGTGCTGAGCCGGGATCAACTGCTGGATCTGGCCCGTGGCCGCGAGGCGGTGGCCTTCGATCGCGCCATCGATACTCTGGTGAGTCGACTGCGCCGCAAGCTGGAGCGGGATCCCAAGAATCCGGAGCTGATCAAGACCATCTGGGGTGGCGGCTATATGTTCTCCGCCGACGTGACGCAGGCATAAGCGGTGACCTTTTTGAAACGACTGTGGGCAAAAATATGGCCCAAGGGGCTGACAGGCCAGATCATTCTGGTGGCGCTGGCAGGGCTGATCCTGATCCAGCTGCTCAGCATCCAGATCTACCGCTCGGATCGGGAGGAGGCGCTTGGCTTCGTCAACAGCCGCAACGCCATGCAGCGGATCATCTCTGTGGTCAGGCTGCTCTCTCTATCACCCCCATCTCTCTATGACGAGATCCTCAAGGCGAGCCGCAGCGAAACCCTGCTGCTGCGCCTCTCAGACGAGCCACTGCAACCGGATAATCGCAGCCCCCGCTTCGAGCAGCTGGTGCGCTCTCGGCTCGGCTACCCGCAGGGTCTCACCATAGAGATCAGCGCCGAGCTGAAAGAGGATGCCCAGCGCAGCAAAGCCTGGGAGCATCACGCCCGCATGATGCGGGATCGCAAGGGGCCACCGCCCCCATCACGCGACATGCGGCTCTATGGCTCCATCGAACTGCCGCAGGGAGGTTGGCTGCAGTTCAGCTCACTGGTCGACAAGGAGGCGGGCAGCTGGTCGTGGCAAACCACCCTCAATCTTATGCTGGTCGCCAGTCTGGTGATCGGGCTGATGGTGCTGCTGTTTCGCCGTGCCACTCGCCCGCTCAAGCAGCTGGCAGGCAACGCAGAGCGGCTCGGACGGGGCGAGGATATCGAGCCCTTGAAAGAGGAGGGGCCGACCGAGATCCGCGAATCGATTCAGGCCTTCAACCGGATGCACACCCGGCTCGACCGCTTCGTGCAGGACAGAACCCAGATGCTGGCGGCCATCTCCCACGATCTGCGCACCCCCATCACCAGCCTGCGGCTGCGTACCGAATTTCTGGCCGATAGCGAGGACAAGGAGCGCATCCAGCAGACCCTGCAACAGATGGAGCAGATGCTGGCCGCGACCCTCAGCTTTGCTCGCGAGGAGGGGCAGCAGGAGGCCACCCGCGAGCTGGATCTGGTCAGCCTGCTGGTCAGCCTGTGCGATGACTATGCCGATACCGGCCAGCCGGTCACCTGTCTGGCGGAGGGCAAAGAGGTCTACGCCTGCCGGGCCAACACCCTGCGCCGGGTGCTGCAGAACCTGATCGGCAACGCCATCAAATATGCCGGCAGCGCCGAAGTGTCGCTGGAGCGACGCAAGGAGGAGCTGTTGATCCGGGTCTGCGACAACGGGCCAGGGATCGATCCTGCGCGGCTGGAAGATGTGTTCAAACCCTTCGTACGGCTAGACGAAGCGCGCAACACCGAGTCCGGCAGCGTAGGGCTCGGGCTCTCCATTGCCCGCACCCTGGTCCATCAGCACGGCGGCGAACTGACCCTGCTCAATCGGCCACAAGGTGGGCTGGAGGCGCGGATCAGCCTGCCGCTGTAAGTAGTCACTCTATCCGCCGACCTTGTCATGGCGCCGTTTACATCATGCAAACTTCATCATTTGAGCGCTTGTTCTTCGATCAGAAAGGTGGTGATAATCGGTGACCACGGGACGGTATACGGCAACGGATTGGAGCAAGGATGGCCTCTTCCAGGACAGGAGTCATAGTCAGTATCGGATGGGGGCTCCTGCTGCTCGCCCTTGCCCTGCCTGCCTGGGCCAAAGCCCCGGAAGAGCCGATCATCATTACCAACTCCAAAGCCTGGCAGCCCTTCTCCTATATCAATGAGTCGGGCCAGCCGGATGGCCTGCTGATCGATTTGTGGCGTGAATATGCCCGGGTGACCGGCCAGAAGATCGAGTTCAGGCTGGTCGACTGGCAGGGCTCCCTCGACCTGCTCCATGAGGGGAAAGCGGATGTTCACGCCGGACTGCTCTGGTCACCGGAGCGGGACAAACTGTTCGACTATGGCCGGCCTCTCGCCCAGCTCGACTCCCAACTCTTCTTCTCGAGCGAATTGCGCGGCACCGATGTCCACTACTACCTGCTCCATGAAACGGTCGGTGTGGTAGCCGGTGGCTACGAGGAGTATTACGCCAGACGCTACTTCCCCGGCACCAGACTGCAAACCTTCAATGACAATGACACCCTGCTGGCTGCGGCCTTCAAGGGTGAAGTGAAGGCCTTTATCGCCGATCTGCAGGTCGCCAACTTCTACATCTATACCTCGGACGATCCCACCCGCTTTATTCCGGTTCGCCACCTCTATACCGACCAGATCCGCTTTGCAGTGAAAAAGGGCGACCTTGCCCTGTTAAACCGGTTGGAAGAGGGGTTCGCCAAGCTCAAAGAGAGCGATCGGGAGCGGATCATCCGCAAATGGATGCATGTCGAAACCGTCTACCCCATCCATCTCGGCCCCTGGCTGCTGTTGGCCGGAGTGTTAATCATGGTGGCCTACATAGTGCAACTGCGCCGCGCTGTTGCCAGCCGTACCACCGAGTTGAGCCGCGCCAACGCCAGACTGGAGAAGCAGGCCAGTACCGACCCCCTGACCGGCCTGCTCAACCGACGGGCATTCATGCCTGCCATGGAGCAACGACTGGCAAGCGGGGAGCCCTGTGCTCTACTGCTGTTCGATGTGGATCACTTCAAGGAGACCAATGACCGCTTTGGTCATGGCATCGGGGATCTGTTGCTGGAAAAGCTGGCCACGACTGTGACGAACCTGTTACCCGAAGAGGCTCTGCTGGCTCGCATCGGCGGCGAGGAGTTTTGCCTGCTGCTGCCGTTGGCCACGCTGGCAGAGACAGAGCAGTGGGCCAAACGCCTCTGTCAGGAGTGCAATCAACAAACCCTGTACACCAACAATAGTGCAGTGACACTATCCATCAGCACAGGTGCAGTCTGGGTAGCAGCAAACAGAGAAGCAGATGCTGACCAGCTATTGCGGCAGGCTGACGCCCTCATGTATCAGGCCAAGGGACTGGGTCGCAATACCTGGCAAGCCGCCGCCTATCAGGCATAGTCCCCTGACGAACACGCAATAAAAACGGCCGCCATCGGAAGATGGCGGCCGCATGACAGGTTCCCTATCAGAAGTTGTAAGTCACGCCCAGGTTGTAGCGGCGACCATCCAGCACAGTGCCATAGCTGCTGTAATCCACTGTCTTGTCGAACAGGTTGTAGACCCCGGCAGTCAGATCCAGATGCTTGTTGGCCTTGTAGACCAGGCCCATGTCAAAGAAGGTGTAGGAAGGAGTCCCTTCCGCCATCTTGACCCGGCTCAGGTACTCGGAGGTCTCGCCACGGAAGTTGACCCGTGACCAGAGGCTGAGATCCTCGGTGGTTTGCCAGTCAACACTGCCGTTGAACATGTGACGGGGCATCTGGTTGAGGGCATGACCCGCCAGTGGACCACTCTTCTGCTCGGACTGGGTAAAGGTGTAGCTGGAGCTGACCGACCAATCCTCGTTGATAGCCCAATCCATCATCCCCTCGACCCCGCGCATGTTCGCCTTGTCGACGTTGACCCGATCACTGATGAAGTCATAACTGTACCCATTGAGGGTACAGGCGGGATCGCTCTTGCTGGTGCAGCGACGCACTTCGGAGATCTTGTTCTTGAAGTCGGTGTTGAACAGGGTAACCCCGGCGTTGAAACCCTGATGACCGTTCCACAGCAGACCGATCTCTTCACTCACGCTAGTCTCGGGTTTGAGGTCCGGGTTACCGACAAGCATACCATCCAGGCTGCCACCACCGGTGACCTGACCCCAGTTGGCCGCTGACATCCGCAAGTCAGGAGAGCGGTAACCGGTCGAGACGCCTCCTTTCAAGGTCCAACTGTCATCCAGATGCCAAACTCCGTAGAGGCGAGGGCTCCAGTGAGAACCGTAGTTCTGATCCCGATCCATGCGTGCGCCACCGGTCAGGGCAAAGCTGTCAGTGAGTGACCACTCATCTTCGACAAACATCGCCCAGCTCCAGCGGGTCAGCTGCTCGGCAGGGTTGGCCACTTTCAGGGTATTACCCTGATCGTGCAGATCCTCATAGCGATACTGACCACCGACGCTCAAGTAGTGATCCCCCAGAATAAACTGGGTATGGGTATCGGCGATGGTGTTGGTGAGCTCCATCTTGCGGCCGGGGTTGGTGTTGGTTTCCTGCTGCAGATAGCTGCTGGAGGAGCCGAAATCATACTGACCATCATGGGTCAGCGCATAGTTGGTGCGCTCGTATCGGTTAAGGCTATCTTTCGCCTTGGCAGCCAGCGAATTGCCGGCCGTGCGATCCCGATCCTGCAGACTGCGACTGGCTTCCAGATCGAAGCGGTTATGGTCATCAGGCTTGAAGCTGAGCACCGCCGTGCCACTGCGAGTCTCCTGCTCGGCAAAACCCTGGATAAATTTGTCTTCACCACGATGGGCGAGCTGACCATTGAAACGCAGCCCCAACACGCCATCGATCAGTGAACCTGCGGTATAGGCATCGGTCTGGAAGCTGTTGCCAGCATCCTTGTTCTCCTGGAAGGTAGAATCAGCATGAACCGAGCCCTGCCAGGCCAGACCGGTGGTCTTGCGGGTAATCACGTTAATCACGCCCCCCATGGCATCGGAACCATAACGGGATGACATGGGGCCACGGACGACCTCAATGCGCTCAATCGCCTGCAGTGGCGGCAGCCAGCCCTGTTCGATACCCGGACCATCGCTGTTCGGGCGAGTGCCACGGCTATCCACCTTCTTGCCATCAACAAGCATCAGAGTGTATTTCGACCCCATACCGCGAATGCTGATATCACTGCTGCTGCCACCGCCAGTCACCACAACACCGGGAACATCCTTCAGGGCATCGGTCACATCGCGATATGCCCGTTTCTCCAGCTGCTCACGGGTAATCACGGAGATGGAGGCGGCAGAATCTTCAATCTTCTGCTGGAAGCCGGAAGCGGTGACGACCATCACCTCTTGTTCGGCAGCATAGGCCTGGGTCGCAAGAAGGGAGCAGATCAACAAGGCAAGCTTGTTCGGTTTCACTGTTGTCATGTTTTAGCCTGAACATTTTTAGTAGGAAGGTGACGTATTCCCTTACTTCACTCATTACAACGCCCTGGCATCCGGCCAGACGCAGCATTAGAAAAGGCTCATTTGAAAAGCACTTTATTAATCAGCCCGCATTGTAACGACCCCGACCCGATCATTCAAACAATAATCATTATCATTTGTATTGCATGGCATTCCTGCTGAAAAACAGCTCATTCTTGATAAGAGACTGCTTTAATGGAATAAATCCATAAGTAAAAAAGGGGATTATACAAACAAGTGGAAGCGATGACGTACCGTTGCAAGATGGCCTGGTTTAATCCTCAAGCTCTATCAGCTCGCAGCGGAACAATATGGCCAAGATGGGATGTGTTGCGATACAGAGGTGGAAACAGGAGCAAGAACACCAATAGGGGAAGGTATTGCCATCGTGGCGGGATATCGGCAGCTCACCAGCAGGCTAAAAAAACATCAAAGCCCAGTCGTAAGACCGGTCATGAAGCCGAGCTTTGGTATTTGTTCTGGTATGCAAACCTGTGGGTCACTTGATAAAAACGCCCATAACAAAAAGGCCTTCCCATCTGGGAAGGCCTTCAAATTAGTGGCGGAGCGGACGGGACTCGAACCCGCGACCCCCGGCGTGACAGGCCGGTATTCTAACCGACTGAACTACCGCTCCGCATTCGGTTAGCTTTCGCTAAATTGTTTGCCGCGTCAGTGAGGTGTCATCCTCGCAGCCAGTGACGTCATTCTTCACATCACCGTTTAATTGGGTGCCTGGCAGTGTCCTACTCTCGCATGGCGAATGCCACACTACCATCGGCGCTACCGCGTTTCACTTCTGAGTTCGGCATGGGATCAGGTGGTTCCACGGCGCTATGGCCGCCAGGCAAATTCTTAATCTAGAAAGCTGACGTGAGTAACGAGGTTGCGCTTGGCTTGTCGTTATCACTGAATTAGTAGTTCGCTCGTTTGCTACAAGCCTTAGAACACTTCTTGGGTGTTGTATGGTTAAGCCTCACGGGTAATTAGTATGGGTTAGCTCAACACATCACTGCGCTTACACACCCCACCTATCAACGTTGTGGTCTCCAACGGCCCTTTAGGACCCTCAAGGGGTCAGGGATGACTCATCTCAGGGCTCGCTTC